>JBOHXL010000205.1:0-12557 GCA_050736975.1 Chthoniobacterales bacterium
CCTCCCTCACCGCATCCGCCGGGATGAATTGCTCCACCGCCTTCCACTGCTCTTCTGTTAGGTCCATCCATAACTAATTATACCCCAAAATCTTGCGTACAAGTACTATTTATGAGATGGCTTCTAGTCCTTCGATGCGGCCTGATCCCAGATCGATGATTTTCTTGACGGTAAAATTTCCCTGGCCATCCCCGAGATAGGTGGAAACAAAGACACCGGTTTGGTTTTCCGACCCTGCCCCGGCCAGGATAAGATCGAGGTTGCCATCCTTATTCAGGTCATAGGCCCTGATGTTATTACACTGTGAATTGATCACGATATTTTGCCCGGGAGTAAAGTTGCCGGCGCGATCGCCCAGGAGAATCTGTAAATGGGTGCCAGTGAGGCTGGTATCTGTGAAGTAGGTGATCGCGATATCGACGTTGCCGTCCTTATTAAAGTCTCCCGTCTCGAGAGAGTAGAGATTCGGATAGCCCTCCAACTCGAGAGCCGTGTTTGTGAAGCGACCGTTTCCCAGACCGAAATAGATGAGAAGCTTTCCTTCAGTGGGCGCGTTGGCCAGGATATCGAGGATGCCGTCCTTATTCAAGTCGGCCAGCTGGATTCGGTTTGGTTCGCCGTCGCCATTCAGTTCCTCGGCAAACTGGAAGTCGCCCTCGCCATTGCCGAGATAGACGTTTATGTTGTAACCCCACTGACAAACCGACACGATATCGAGCTGCCCATCCCCATCGACGTCGCCGCTCACGATTTGTTTCGGAAGCGTGTCTTCTTCGACCTGCCTGGTTATGGTGAACCCGCCCTTGCCGTCTCCCTTCAGGATGACGAAGTTATCGAAGCCCGACAGGTTGACGGCGAGGTCAAGATTGCCGTCGTGGTTAAAATCGCCGGCGGTCATGATCTCCGGTAATGGGAACTCGCCCGCCCGATGGTTGGCCAGTGCCGTGCTCGCAAAGGTGGCGCAAAGTGCGCACCCAATCAGGGAGAGAAACGTGGAGTTATTGTTTTTCATGGTTGGTTGCCTCTATTGAGAAATCTCGATCTGACCGATTTGAAGGTGGGTTACGGAATCAATCACAGTGCCTTGATAAGGCGCCCCGATTACCGCAGTCGCCGTTTTGCTCCCAGGGTAAGCCGCTGAGGTCAATCCCAGGCCGAAACCAGCGTGAGCCTGTGGATTTGTGCTCGCCAGAGTCTTAAAGAGCTTACCGTTAACTCCGTTGTAAACGAAGGCTTCGCCCGCTCCGTCCAATCCGTTTACTTTTTGACCGGAGGCGCCCACAATGACGTCTCCCCGTTTATCTCCCGTCAGGTCAGGAGATGCGTAAACCGATACACCGAATTTCGCGTAGAGCTGAGGCGTGGGAGACTTGAGCGCGCGGATCAATGCGCCATTTGTGCCGTTGTAAATGTAGGCCGCGCCCCGGCTGTGACCCGACAAGGGCGCCCCGACCACGATATCCGGCTTCCTATCCCGGTTGAAATCCTGTCCTCCCGCGACCGCGGCGCCGAAGGAGGGAATCGCATCATTGATCGGGCTAATAATCGAGTAGAGCAGGTTGCCCGTCTTCCCGCTGAAAACGTGAACCCGCCCCTCGCCGGGTGCGCCGACAACGATGTCGGAAACCCCATCGCCGTCGACATCGCCGGCATTGGCAAGAGCCGAGCCGAAAGCTGCGCCGGCCTCGTCGCCTCCACGCGGCGGATCGTTCAAGGTGCGAATCAAGGAGCCGTCCTTGCCGCTGAAGACATAGGCCAGACCGACATTGGCGATGCCATCTTCGCCGCCGATATCTTTCCCGGGCACTCCGACAACAAAGTCGGCGAAGCCGTCAGAATTCACATCGCCGAGCGCGGCCACGGCCGATCCAAATCGGCCATCCTCTTCGGCCGTCGGGTCCTTGAGCGTGAAAAGAAGCGTTCCATCCCTGCCGCTGAAAACCAAAGCTTCACCCGCCTGGTTGATTATTGTGTCCGGATCATTGGGATTCTCGATGTGATGGGGAACCCCGGCGATCACATCGGAAATGCCATCGCCATTGATATCGGCCGAGACGGCGAGTGATTTCCCGAGCTGACCGCCGAAATGCTGGGGCTGAACCAGCGTAAATTCCGGATCGTTCATCACACTCAGGATCGCCAGCGTTGCCCCATCAACGATGAACACTTTTCCGACGTTCTGTGGCACGCCGAAGCCAACTCTTGTCGAAACAAAATCACCATCCTGCAAGGGTGCGCCGACCGCGAAATCGGGCACTCCGTCGCCGTTCACATCACCGACGACGGCCACGGTTCGCCCGAACTGGGTGGTAGAAGGTTCAGGGAACGGATCAAGCAAGGTGGTGGCTCGCGCGGTCGCGACGATCACCAATAGGATTAAGAGCCCTGCAAAGGGTTGAGCTAGAAATTTACCCGGGATTGACCGGGCCAAATATTTTCCGGGTTGCAGATTCATGAACTTTTCTTCATCAGATTTCCACGAGAATTGCAAGCCAAAGTTAATGCATTTGTAAACCTGAAAGTGGCTCGCGAGCTTGGTAACGCTCCATGAAAAACTGGGGCTAGGTGCCGGACAATGGATGCGAAGGCGTTTGGCCACGGAAAAGTCTCAAATCCGGGGAAGGTACCGACATATTCTGTGAACCTATTCAGCGGAAAAGCGGCGCAGCGCGTACGGGGATCGAACCCGTGCACCAGCCTTGAGAGGGCTGTGTCCTAACCACTAGACGAACGCGCCGTTTTCGCTCGGGCATTTTAGCTGCGCTCATCGGGGACAGCAACCCGGCGATTTGCGCCATCCGCGCTAATGTTTTCGCAATGCTCTGTTGGCCGGCGCCTGCACCGGGGTAGGAAGGGCCGGAGGGACGCTCGCTCCCGCTATCGCCTGCGCCAGCGTGGCCGCGATCACCGTATCCGTCTGATGCCGCACCCGCGGCTGAAGCAGGGTAAGCTCGTCGCTCGCTTCCCGAGTATTGAGATAAGCCTTGATATCCGGGGCGGTCGCGAGCGCGCGCAGTTTGTCAAAATAAAGGTGATAGTAAGCCCTGAGCAGATGGCGTTTTTCGAGGTCGGTCCGAGCCCGCAACGCCGTGGCCCTCATGGCATGCAGATCCTGGTCATTTCGAATCTGCACCTCCAGCTCCGCCATTTGCAGGTGGAGACGAAAATCATCGGCCGCCTTGCCAAGCGAGGTTTGCTTGAAAAATGCGTTCAGCTCGTCCAGGCCCGCGGTTGCGGGCACTTTCGGAAGCGCGTTGGGCGGAGGAAGAATATTCGATGGAATGAGCGATGGCGGCTCGATCGGGGCGGTGGCGGAAGGCGACGCTGCTGGGACGGACGAGCTGGCGAGCGCATTTCCCACCTGGGCGAAAGGGTCGTCCGGGCTCGATGAAGATTGACCCCAGACGATCGCCGCCGCGGCCAGAAAAAGGGCACAAAGAAATGCCAGGAAAAATTTCATCTTACTGGAGTCCCGGCAACTCGGGGTGACAGGATTTGAACCTGCGGCCTCCTGGTCCCAAACCAGGCGCTCTACCAAGCTAAGCTACACCCCGGGGTTACCCGGTCTGCGCGATGTTTACCATACCGCGCCGTGCTACGCATCTGGAAATCTGCGCCGGCAAAACATGCGCGCCATCTTTCCCCAAGCGCGACGTCTTTTGCCTAACGAAAAGCAGGGCCGCGATTTTCGCGGCAGAAACTGCTTGCCGCGAAGCCGCCTACCGACGAAGCTGCGGCCTTCTCTCCGACCGGCGGCAACCTGCTCCACGCCTCGCTATGTTTAAAAACGAAAAAATCAATATTGCCATTTTCACGATCCTCGTCGTGTTGCAGCTCCTCGGGATCGCAGCGCTCTGGACACGTTTCCAACTTTATTATCTGCCGGTGATGTGCGGGCTTTATCTCTGGCTTGGCCTCGGGACGACGCTCTATCTGCATCGTTACCTGACCCACCGCGGCTTTGAGATGCCGGGCTGGCTCAAGTTTTTCTTCGCCACCGGATCGGCCATCGGTCTGGCGGGCGATCCGGTTACCTGGGTCGGCGACCATCGTTTTCATCATCTCAAGTCTGATACCGAAGAAGATATCCACAGTCCGCGGCACGGATTTCCCTATGCCCACATGATGTGGCTGATTCGCAAACCCCTTTCCTTCCGCGAACGCTCTCTGCGTTACGCGGCTGATGTGCGCAAAATTTGGTACTGCAAACTTTGGGAAAATTCCGCACTCTACGTTATCCCGCATCTCGTGGTGGCGGGAATTCTTTTCGCTCTCTTCGGTTTGGCCGGCCTCCTTTGGTGTCTCTACGTTCCGATGCTGATCATTTACAACTGCACCTGGGCGGTGAACTCCATCTGCCACATGAAGCAGTTCGGCTATCGCAGCTTTGAAACTTCGGATGAAAGCAAGAATAACTTCTGGGTCGGTCTCGGCGCGCTTGGCGAAGGTTATCACAACAACCATCACGCCAAACCACGCTGCGCCGCGCACGGCTTGAAATGGTGGGAATTCGACTTCACTCGCTACTGCATCTGGACGCTCGAGAAACTGCACCTCGCCTGGAACGTTGTCTGGCCCGCGCCCGACGCGACCGTGGAAGAGACGAAAGAAATCTCGCCCGATGAAGCCGGCACGATGCTGATCACGAGCGTCGATCCGAATTCGGTACTGTAGGGCGAGCGCTCCGCCTGACTCGCGATTGCCGGGACCGGCCCCGCCCTGTCCTAGTCGGAAGGGGTCGCGCCGTCGCAAAAAACGCGGAGGATGTCCCACAAAGTTGGAAAAACTCCGTGGCCAAAAGCGAATCCTCGGGTTTAATGGCAGCCACCTGTGTCGTTTCTTGTCCGGCAATTCCAGCGCCTTCCGGAGTCCAGCCGGTCGATCCTTTTCACGGGAATTTACGGGCTGCTCGGGGGCCTGGCCGCGGTCGTGTTCGAGCTCGGGATTAGTTGGATTTATCTCTCCACTTTCGTCGCACTTTCCCATCGCACGACCACCGTCTTTCTCCTTGGCACGCTTGCGGTGGTTGTTTTTTGTTCGTTAGGCGGGGGCTGGCTCATGGGCCGGGTTGATCCAAGCGCTGCCGGGAGCGGCATTCCGCAGCTCAAGTTCGCCTTCTGGGAAGATTTCGGAGTCGTCAAAATGAAGACCATCCTGGTGAAATTCATCGCCGGCCTTCTGCACGTTGGCGGCGGGATGAGCCTCGGCCGGGAAGGACCTTCCGTGCACATTGCCGGCGGCGTCGCTTCCGAATTGAGCAGGTTTCTCGGCATTCCGAAACAGCGCCGGCGGCGCCCGGCCGCGGCGGGCGCAGCGGCCGGTCTGGCAGCGGCATTCAATACTCCACTGGCCTCGATTACCTTCGTGCTCGAGGAGATCGTGCAGGATCTCAACAGTCCTCTCATCGGCAGCATCATTCTCGCGTCGGTGCTCGGTGCATTCGCCGTGCATGCGATCATCGGCAAGAATCCGGCGTTTGTTCTGCCGCAGATCGAGAACACGACCTGGCAGGTCTACGCCGGTGTCCCGCTCGCGGCTGCTTTCGCTTCGCTCGTTGGCATTGGATTCCAACGCGCCACCATGTACCTGCGCGTCCTGTCCAAAAAGTGGAACGGACTTCCGCGCTGGACGCATCCGCTGCTCGGCGGCCTGACTGTCTGGTTGCTCGGCGTGAGCGTATTTCTCTGGTGCGGGCGTCTCGGCGTCTTCGGTCTGGGTTATGACGATTTATCCGCCATGCTTCACGGCCGGATTCCGTGGCTCGTGATCGCAGTCCTGCTTCTCGCGAAATGGATCTCGACCGTGGCGTGCTACGGCTGGGGCGGCTGCGGCGGCATTTTCGCGCCGCTCCTTTTTCTCGGTGCCGCCGCCGGGGGAACGCTGGCTGGTCTGGCTGCGCTTGCCATCCCGCTGACGAGGGACGATCACACGCTGCTGGCGATTATCGGGATGAGCGCCTGCCTTAGTGCCGTCGTTAGGGCGCCGTTCACTTCCATTTTGATTGTCTTTGAAATGACTCATCAATTTGCACTCGTTCCCGCTCTTATGCTGGGCGCGCTGGTCAGCGAAGCGATCTCGCGCGGCCTGACGACCCACAATTTCTACGACGAAGTTCTCTCTCAGGACGGGATTGTTCTCGTGCACGTGATCCCGCCGCGTGATTTGCGCAGTTGGCAGGCTTATCCAGTTTCCGCGATCGCAAATTTTCGACCGGTCATCATCGACAACCTTTCTCCGGAAAGCCTGAAAGCGGTTCTGGAGAAGAATCAGTTCAAACGTTTCCCGGTGGTGGATGGAGAAAAGCTGATCGGTTGCCTGACACGGGAAGAGGCGGAGGGTGCGATCCGGGAAAATCGGCTGCCTGTCCTCGAACGGGCTGCGACCTTCCGACGCAGCCTGACGATCGGCGAAGTAGCCCGCCTGCTCATCGAGGCACCGGGCGGTTTTGCGGTTCTGGAAGCGGGGGACAAGCCAGCCGGCATCATCACGCTGCACGATCTGCTTCGCGCCCAGGCGACACTCGCCGCGCGCAGCACGCATTAGCGCCGGAGGCGTATATACTGCTTGCCCGGCCAGGCTAACCTGCTCCTTGAGCGAATTATGGAAATTATAGTAACGGTGTGTTTTATGCTCTCTAAGAGACCTGATGCGCTTGCCTGGCCATCCCGCGCGAAGCGGATATACCTTGATCGAGACCACTGTCGCGGCCGCGATTGCGGCCATGTTTCTCTCGTCTCTTTTTACGATGAACGTGGCGACGATGGATACCATCCGGTGCGCGAAGGAATCGATCGCCGCCAGCCAAATCCTCCAACAGCGCATGGAATCGATGCGGATCGCGAATTGGCATGAAGCGACTGACGCCGCCTGGCTCCGCGACAACCTTCTAAACACCGATGTTTCAGGCAGCACCCCACTCAAGAATCTCATCGAGACTTTGACCTTGGTTCCATACGGGAGCGCCAGCGTCGGCAATACTCAGCTCATGCGCAGTAACGGCACAGCGACGATCGTCAATCAAAACACCACTCTGCTGGATGAAAATGCAGTCAAGGTTATCTGGACGGTCAACTACACCGGCGCGCCGAATAGCAGAGCGGTTTCACGTCAGATCGTTGCGATCCTGGCGAAGGGGGGCGTGGCAAAATGACGGGACGACAGGGACTCACAAGAGGCGGTTACCTTCTTATTGAGGTTATGATCTCGCTCTCCATCTTCAGCGCAGTCGGCCTGGCCTTGATCATGGGATTCACGAGCCTGGAGCGGAATCTCGCTGCCACCACCGATTTCGCGACAAATCACGCCGGTGCGGTGCGAATTTCCGACTACCTCGCGCTTGATTTGCGCCGGGCACTCAGCATTACGACAACCCACAGCGACACCACCATCACGATCCCTGCTTATTACGATAGCAATGGCAACCCGCAAACACCGCAACTCGACGGCGAGGGCGGCGTGTATTACGGCGCCAGCAATAGCTTTGTCCAGATCCGTTACTACTTGTTTAACGGGGCGATTTATCGGCAACAGGATTCCGGCACTCCAGTCGTGATTGCCGACAATGTGGCGGACTTTATTTTCAACGTGACCGATCTGGGCAAGGTCGCGACCACCCAGATCACTTTTCACCCGATCTTCGTTTCAAGCGGTGCTTCACAGAATGCAATCGACGCGACCGCGGTCTACAACACGACCTTGCTTCGGAACACTCGCACCGACACCGGGAGCAGCGTTTACTGATGCGCCGAGGCCGACATTCCGGGGAAAGTGGCAGCGTCCTGCTTTGGACGGTTCTTGTCATTTTCATCCTTTCGCTCTTCGCAACCGAAGTGCTGCGCGCGGTCTCCGGACGATTCCAGCTCGGAATGCAAACCGCCGCCTGGCAGGAGTCGTTGCTGGCCGCGGAATCGGGGATTGATCTCGCGGTAGTGGAGTTGCGCAAATCGTTATATCCTCCTCCCAACGGTGCCTGGGATGGCTGGACCAACGCGCCGGGCACCGGCGTCATTAGCCACGGCCTAACGACCGTTCCGAACGCCGGGCTCGCCGGCACGCCCATGACCATCGAAGTAGACGTCGACGCGCCCGCCTCATTGCTCGATCCCACCAACGGCTGGCAATATTATCGCATACGAACGCTCGGCAGCATGCCGTTGACCGGGCCGCCGCGCATCGGCTTTAACAAACAGGATAACGAGCTGCGCAAGCTCACCCTGAACGTGCAACGGTTCATCGATGACCTCTTTACCAGCGAAACCAATGCCCCGCACGCTTCACGGCGGCTCGAGGCGATCGTTGCCCCGATCTCCTCCTTTGGGCAGGCCATCTTTTCCGTCGGTACGATTAACTTAAACAACCAAAACATCGTCATCGACAGCTATAATTCCACCGACCCAACCAAGTCGACCAATGGCCTCTACGATCCGGCGAAGAGTCAGGACAATGGCAATATCGCGACCGATGGCAACCTGATTCAGGCCGGCAACGCGCACATCTACGGAGATGTCGCTACCAACTCAGGAACCGTCACGGGCGCAGCCAATGTAACCGGGGTTCAGCGGACCGATTTCTATCAGGATCCGATTCCGATTGGCGAGCCGGATTGGCCCTCAATCAACCCCACGCCCTCCACCGTGAGTGGAAGCGTTACGCTCACCGCGAGCGCGACTCAGGATTCAACTTCCTCTCGATATCGACTGAGCGCGATTTCGCTCAGCGGCAGCCAGACACTTACTCTCGCCGGCAATCCGGACGGCAGCCCCACCTATATCGAACTTTATGTCACCGGTGATATCTCAGTCGCGGGGACATCGCAGATCGTTCTTGGGGATGGCGTGCAGGCGAAGATCTATTTCCAAGGCAACGTCGACATCGGCGGCAAGGGGATGTTGAATCCGGCCAACCAACCTGCCGACCTTCTTCTTTACGGGGTGCAACCGACCGGGGGGGTAACGCCGCACGTGAATCTGGGCGGCAACGGCCAGATCACCGCGGCGGTCTACGCTCCGAACTATGATGTCACGGTGAATGGTGGGGGGAGCAGCGGCCATGTCTTCGGGTCCATCATCGGAAATACCGTAACAATGACAGGAGTGACGAACCTGCACTACGACGAAGCTCTTGCGAGCAGCGGGATCATTAACAATTACGAGATCGTTAGCTGGGTCGAAGATACTCGTTAGGCAAGAGACCGTCTGTTCGGCACCCGCCTCGTCAGTCCAGTCGGTAATTTAAGTTCGGCGAAAGCCATTTCTGAACTACGTCTAACGATTCACCTTTTCGCGCTGCATAATCGCGCGCCTGGTCACGCTCGATTTTGCCGACCGCAAAGTAGCGCGACTCCGGATGCGAAAAGTACAGACCGCTAACGCTCGCCCCCGGGTGCATCGCGAATGATTCCGTCAGGGTGATGCCCGTGTTTCGCTCCGCCTGGAGCAGATTGAAGAGCGTCCGCTTCTCAACGTGATCCGGCGATGCCGGATAACCGGGCGCCGGGCGGATGCCGCGGTAACGTTCGCGGATCAGGTCCTGGTTCGTTAAGTCTTCGCTCCTTCCAAAGCCCCACGCCATTCGCGCTTCCCGGTGCAGATATTCCGCGAATGCTTCCGCCAGCCGGTCGGCCAGCGCCTTGGTCAGGATCGCGCTGTAATCGTCGTGCTCCGCCTCGAAGTGCTTCGCTAATTCATCGGCGCCAATCCCCGCGGTAACGGCAAATCCTCCGAGATAATCCCGACGTCCGGAATCCCTGGGCGCGACGAAATCCGCCAGGCAGTAGTTCGGTTGTCCGGTGGGCTTCTGCATTTGCTGACGAAGAAAATGGAAGCGGGCGATCACCTCGGACCGGGCGCCGTCGGGATAAATCTCGACATCGTCGCCTAACGAATTGGCCGGCCAGAAGCCATAAACGCCGCGCGCGGTAAGCAGCTTTTCCGAGACAATTCGCTCGAGCAGCTTTTGCGCATCGGCGAACAACTCGCGCGCCTGTGTGCCAACGACGTCATCGTCAAAAATCGCCGGATAACGGCCGCGCAATTCCCAGGCATGAAAAAACGGCGACCAATCGATGTAATCGACCAGCGTGGCAATCGGAGTTCCGACGAACCGCACTCCGAGAAAGTCCGGCACGGGTGGTTCGTAGCCGTTCCAGTCGATCGTTAGGCGATTAGCCTGTGCCTGCGCCAGCCTGAGCATTTTTTTCTCGCGTGTCCGGTCGGCGTGCTCGGTCCGGAGCCGCTCGTAATCGGCCCGGGTGGTGGCGTCGAATTTTCGTTTCGCACCCGGGTTGAGGAGCGCGCTCACCGCCCCGACGGCGCGCGAAGCATCGAGCACGTGGACCACGCTCTCGTGATAGTGCTGCGCGATTTTCACCGCGGTATGCGCCCGGCTCGTGGTCGCGCCGCCGATCAATAACGGCAGGTGAAACTGCTGCCGCTCCATCTCCTGCGCGACATGCACCATTTCGTCGAGCGACGGCGTGATGAGCCCGCTCAAACCGATGATGTGCGCCTCCCGCTTGCTCGCGGTTTCGAGAATCTTCTCCGCCGGCACCATCACCCCGAGATCGATCACCTCGTAGTTGTTACATTGCAGGACGATACCGACGATGTTCTTGCCGATGTCGTGGACGTCGCCTTTCACCGTCGCCATCACGATCCGCCCCTGCGGTTTCGCGCTTTCGGCCTTTTCCGCCTCCATGAACGGCAATAGGTGCGCGACCGCTTTCTTCATCACCCGCGCGCTCTTTACCACCTGCGGCAGGAACATTTTCCCCGAACCGAACAGATCGCCGACCACACTCATGCCGGCCATGAGCGGCCCTTCGATCACGTCGAGGGGACGCGCCGCTTTCTGCCGCGCCTCTTCGGTATCGGCCTCGATGTAATCGACAATGCCCTTGACGAGCGCGTGTGAGAGACGTTCCTCGACCGGCGCATCGCGCCAGGCTTCATCCCTCGCCGCGACTTTGTCTTTCGACTTCACGGTCTCGGCGAAATCCACCAGCCGTTCCGTGGCGTCGGGGCGGCGGTTGAAAAGCGCGTCCTCGACCAGCGCACGGAGTTCAGGGTCAATCTCCTCGTAAACCGCGAGCTGGCCTGCGTTCACGATCGCCATCTCGAGTCCGGCGCGGATGGCGTGATAAAGAAAGGCCGAGTGCATCGCTTCGCGTACCGGGTTGTTCCCGCGGAAGGAGAAGGAAATGTTGCTCACGCCGCCGCTGACCCGCGCGCCCGGCAGGTTCGCCTTGATCCAGCGCGTCGCCTCGACGAAGGCGTTGCCATATTCGTTATGCTCCTCGATTCCAGTCGCGATCGTCAGGATGTTGGGATCAAAAATGATGTCGTTAGGCGGAAAATCGAGCTGCTCAGTGAGCAAGCGATAGGCCCGGGCGCAGATCTCGATCTTGCGCGCGAAGGTGTCGGCCTGGCCGCGTTCGTCGAAAGCCATGACGATGACCGCCGCGCCGTAGCGCCTGATGAGCCGGGCCTGACGCAGGAATTCTTCTTCTCCCGCCTTGAGCGAGATCGAGTTCACGACGCCTTTGCCTTGGATGCAGCGCAGCCCGGCCTCGATCACGCTCCATCTTGAGCTGTCGATCATGATCGGCAGCCGGGTGATGTCGGGCTCGCTCCCGATCAGGCGCAGGAAGCGCGTCATGGCGGCTTCCGAGTCGATCATTCCCTCGTCCATGTTGACGTCGAGAATATTGGCGCCGCCTTCGACCTGATGCCGCGCCACGGTCAGCGCGCCCTCGTAATCGCCGGCCAGAATCAGCTTGGAGAACTTCGGCGAGCCCGTGATATTGGTCCGTTCACCGACGACGAGGAACCCGAAGTCGGGCGTGACGTCGAGCGCTTCGAGTCCGGAAAGGTGCAATGTGGGAGGGGCCTTAATGTGCCAATCCCCGGCCTGGCTGCTCTCCGGGCGCACAGGTCCCTCCCACGTTCGCCACGCGCGCGGCGCGCAATCGCGGACCGCTTCGGCAATCGCGCGAATGTGATCCGGCGTTGTGCCGCAGCATCCCCCGATGATGTTGAGCCAGCCGCTGGCCGCCCATTGGCGCAACTGTGGAGCCATGGATTCGGGCGTCTCGGGAAATCCAGTTGGCGAAAGTGGGTCGGGCAGGCCGGCATTCGGATAGGCGCTCGTGAAACAGGGCGCGAGCCGCGCCATCTCTTCGATGTGCGGTCGCATTTCGGCCGGACCGAGCGCGCAGTTCAATCCCACAACGAGCGGCTCGGCGTGCAGAATGGAGGTAAGAAACGCGCCGACCGTCTGGCCAGTGAGCGTTCGTCCGGAGAGATCCGTAATCGTGCCGGAAATCAGGAGGGGCACTTTGCGCTCGAGTTCCTGGAAAACTTCCGAAATGGCGAAGATCGCCGCCTTCGCATTCAAAGTGTCGAAAATGGTTTCGACGAAAAGCAGGTCGACTCCGCCCTCGAGCAAAGCGCGCACCTGCTGTCCATAGGCGCGGCGCACCTGGTCGAAGGTGACGGCGCGAAACCCCGGATCGTTCACGTCCGGTGAAAGCGAGGCAGTGACGGGGAGCGGCCCTAACG
>JBOHXL010000206.1:0-9896 GCA_050736975.1 Chthoniobacterales bacterium
GCGCGAGTGAGCAAACGCTTCGCTGCTGCGCTGGTCACGAGCACGCTGGAAGGCCACACGCTCTATAACGAGGCCTTTCGAATGCTCGGGTTTGCGAAACAGGCGACCTTCAAAGAGCTGGGACGCACTCTCGGGGTGAGCGTGTCGTGAGCTACCTGCTGGATTCCGACGTTTTCATTCAAGCCAAGAATCTGCACTACGGATTTCTGTCCCGCCTTCTGGGACTGGCTGATCGAATCCAACGCGACCGGGCTAGTGATCAGCACAGAGAAAGTCGGGGACGAAATCGAGGCCGGCGGTGATGAGCTTTCCGCATGGGCGGTTGCGCGTGGCCCCACCTTCTTCGTAACACCCGACGCTGCCATTCTGCCTGGGCTCGGAACTTGAGCACTTGGGCGACCGGACAAAACTACGAACCGGCCGCGGTGAACACATTTCTCCAGGTGGCTGACTTCTATTTAGTGGCACACGCGCTGGCCCATCGCCACACCGTCGTGACCCACGAGATCGCGTCGGCCTCAACCAAAAAGATCAAGATTCCAAACGCGTGCATTGCGCTCGGCGTCAAGTGCGTGACCCCCTTCGAGATGCTGAGGCGCGAACGGGCCCGTTTCGTTTTGGGGTCCGCTCCGTAACTTGACTTCACGCGCGCGCGGCAAATAGCTTCGCGCGTGCGTCCGTGGCGGTTGTTTATCTCGCTGGCTCTGGCCGCATTTGCGGGCGGCTTCTGTTTGTTCTCGTTAGGCGGCTGCGGGGGGCATGCGGGTTCTCGTGAGACGGGGAAGCTGAGGCCTTGCTGGCTGCCGGGGATCGATGAAGAACTGCTTTGCGGCAAGCTGACGGTTTTTGAGAATCGGTAGAGCCGCACCGGACGGACGATCGACTTGAATGTGGTCGTGCTGCCGGCGTTTGATCCGAACAAGAAAGAGGAGCCGCTCTTTGATCTGACCGGCGCAGCTCAGATCCTGCGCGAAACCGGCTGTCAACGCAGCAACGCACGCACCTTCGCGAGAACATCATCGAGGATGTCGTCAGGAAGTTTGACTGCGAGGCGGCTGCGGCGTGCGCTCCAATCCAGGCTTTTGACCTGATCACAGAGCACAGCACCTTGCACCGGCAGGTCCGCCGGCAGCACGACTTCGAACGGGTAGCCTTTGATCCTGCTCGTGATCGGGCAAAACAACGCGAGCCCGGCCTTCTGATTGTAAGCGCGCGGCGAGAGGACGACTGCCGGGCGATGTCCGGCCTGCTCATGTCCGGCTGGTGGATCAAACTCAAGCCAGACCACATCGCCGCGGTCGGGAACGGAGCGCGCCGGCATTTTACCAGCTCTCGCGCCCGCGCTGCCTGAGTGAGTCAGCTTCGGCGTGCCGGTTCCTGGCAGTGATGGCGGACACGAGGTCGGCAAGCTCGTAGCGTCTCTTCGTCACCGGGGCGACAACGATGCGCCCCTTGCTGACCTGCAGATCAACGGCCTGTCCAGCACCCACCGCGATTTCGGCGGCGACGGTTCGCGGTATGCGCAACGCGAGGCTATTGCCCCATTTCTGCAGAACAGTTTTCATGTAGATACATTGACGATACGGCAAAAGATGCTGGTCTGGCAAGATTCACCTTGTGCGCTTTACGGCGCGTAGCCTTATCCGAACGACGCCGTAGTCTATCGCCCATGGCCGCGTTCCTCGTCACCACGCCCGCGCGCTGCGCGCTCCCAGCCTGGCCGGCTGACTTCACGCGCGCGCGGCAAATGGCATCGCGCGTGCGTCCGTGGCGGTTGTTTATCTCGCTGACTCTGGTCGCATTTGCAGGCGTCTTCTGTGCGTTCTCGTTAGGCGGCTGCGGGAAGCATGGGGGTTCTCAAGAGACGGGAAAGCTCAGGCCTTGCCCAGCAGCTCCAAACGGACGCAATGGTGATCCTCGATGGCGGGAAGCTTTCCCGGAGACAAAACTGCCGCCGCCTGCTTGAGTGAGGGGCTGCTTGGAGCAGATTGAAATCTGATGATTGGAACTGGAATTCTCAAAGGCATGGCGGTGACGGGCCGGAACTTCATCGGCAGTTATTTCGAAAAGGATCGCCTAACGACGGTGCAATATCCGGAAGAGCGCGATGTGCTTCCGGAAAACTCGCGCAACTTCCCTTTCCTCGTCTACGACACGAATGACGCGGAGGCGGGACTGCGCTGCGTCGCCTGCAAGATTTGCGAAAAGGAATGTCCGCCGCAGTGCATTTACATCGTCAAGAGTGAAGACAAGAAGCCCGATTACATGGGCAAGCCGCAGTTTTATCCCGCCGTCTTCGACATCGATATCTCGGTTTGCATGAGCTGCCAGATCTGTGTCGAGGTTTGTCCGTTTGAGGCGATCAAGATGGACAAGGTGTTCGAGCTGAGCCGGCGCGAGCGGTTCGATGCCCTCCTCATGCGGAAGAGCGATCTCGCGAAGCCGAACACCTACTATCACAGCATTCATCCGCTTGAAGCCGAGCAGGTCGATACCGCGCTCGCAGCCGCCGCTTCGGCAAAGAAAAAAACGGCCACCCCACCTGCACCAGCCAAGACCACCTGATGCGGTCGCGGCTGATCGGTCTTTTCGCACTGCTCGTCGCCAATCAGGCGATTGCCGCGCCGGATTATTCGCAGCTTCTGCATTGGCGAAACGTCGGGCCTTTTCGCGGGGGGCGGACGCGCGCGATCGCGGGAGTGCCGTCGCAGCCCAACGTTTTTTACTTCGCGCAGGTCAATGGTGGAGTTTTCCGCACAAATGATTTCGGACGCACCTGGGACCCGATCTTCGACGACCAACCGACTGCCTCAGTCGGCGCACTCGCGGTTTCCGTTTCCGATCCCAATATCATTTACGTCGGAAGCGGCGAAGGCTTACATCGGCCCGATCTTTCCGTCGGCAACGGGCTCTATAAATCGACCGACGCGGGGAAAAGCTGGACGCATCTCGGATTGCGCGACGGGCAGCAGATCGCGCAACTGGCAGTCGATCCGCGCAATCCCGATCACTTGCTCGTCGCGGTCGCGGGACATCCCTACGGGCCCAATGAAGAGCGCGGGATTTATCTTTCCAGCGATGGCGGGAAGACGTTTGCGAAGACGCTTTACAGAGATGAGAACACCGGCGGCAACGACGTGCAGATCGATCCGCAGAATCCGCAGATCGTTTACGCTTCGCTCTGGGAAGCGCGCGAAGGTCCATGGGAAAACGCGGAATGGAGAGGCAGCAACGGCGGCATTTTCAAGTCAAGCGATGGCGGCAAGACCTGGAAGCAACTGAGGGGCGCTTTGCCTAACGATATCACGCAGGCCAATCTCGCCATCGCCCCGAGCGCGCCACGGCAGCTCTTCGCCGCCGTTGCCACACCCAAGACCGTTCAGCTTTATCGTTCCGACGACGCAGGTGAAAACTGGACGCCCGCGACAGGTGACGAGCGCCCGAGCGGCCGCATCGGTGGCGGTGATTTGCCGGTCGTGCGGTTCGATCCGCAGAATCCGCAGGTGGCTTATTCCGCGAGCGTGGTTTGCTGGAAATCGATCGACGGCGGCAAAACCTGGGACGGTTGGCGGGGCGCGCCGGGCGGCGACGATTATCAGAACGTCTGGATCAATCCTAACAACTCCAAAATCGTAATGCTCGGGAGCGATCAGGGCGCGATCATTACCGTAAACGGCGGCGCGACCTGGGGCACGTGGTACAACCAATCGACTGCGCAGCTTTACCATGTGAGCGCGGATAATGCGTTCCCGTATCATCTCTACAGTGGGCAGCAGGAGAGCGGCTCGGTCGGCATCGCGAGCCGTGGGCCAAACGGCGAGATCACTTTCCGCGACTGGCATCCGGTCGGCGCGGAGGAATACGGCTACGTGACAGCCGATCCGCTTGATCCCGACATCGTCTACGGCGGCAAGCTGACGCGCTACGACCGCCGCACGCATCAGGCGCAGGATATTTTGCCGAAGCCGTTTCGGAGTGATGACTTCCGGGTGATTCGAACCGAGCCGGTGATTTTTTCGCCGCTCGATCCGCACCTTCTATTCTTCGCCGCCAACACCCTTTGGCAGACGCGCGATGGCGGCAGGCACTGGAAAACCATCAGTCCCGACCTGACGCGCAAGACGTTCGAAATTCCAGCGAGCGTTGGGAAATTCCGCGATCGACCAACCGCCCGACCGAGGCAGCGGGGCGTCATTTATGCCGTGGCGCCTTCGCCGCTGGAGAAGAATCGTATCTGGGCCGGGACGGACGACGGTCTGATCTACCTCACGACCGATGGCGGAAAAAACTGGCGCAACGTGACGCCTCCGCAGATCGGCGCCTGGTGGAAGGTTTCGCTGATGGACGCGAGCCACTTCGACACCAGGACGGCTTACGCAGCCGTGAACACGATCCGGCTCGACGATCTGCGTCCGCACATTTACCGGACAAATGATGACGGCAAAACCTGGCAGGAAATCGTGCGCGGAATTCCAGCGGACGAGAACGTCAATGCGGTCCGCGAAGACACGCAGCGACGCGGATTGTTGTTCGCCGCGACGGAACGCGGCGTTTACGTCTCCTTCGACAATGGTGACAACTGGGAATCGCTTCGCCTGAATCTCCCGGCGACGTCGGTGCGCGACCTGATCGTGAAAGACGACGACCTCGCGATTGCGACCCATGGACGCGGCTTTTGGATTCTGGATAACATCACGCCGCTTCGGCAACTTTCGCCTGACGAACCGGGGACAACACAGCTCTTCCGCCCGCAGAGCGCGCTGCGGGTTCGCTGGGACACGAATACTGACACGCCACTCCCGCCCGACGAACCCGCCGGCGAAAATCCGCCAGCTGGCGCGATGATTGATTATTCGTTAGGCAACGACCTGTCGGGCTCCGTCACTCTGGAGATCAAGGATGGAAACGGAAATCTGGTTCGCCATTATGCAAGCACGGACCCGGTTCCGTCCACCGATCCGAAGCTGAAGATCCCGCGCTACTGGGTGCGCCCGCCGCAGGCGTTATCGGCTGCGCCGGGATTGCATCGTTTTGAATGGGACTTGCACGGTCAACCCTTGTCGAACGTGAAGGCCGAATATCCTATGGCGGCCGTGGCGCATGAAACGACGCCCCGGCCGACGGCGCCATGGGTCGTGCCGGGTAGCTATTCGGTCACCCTGACAAGCGGCGGGAAAACCTTCACCCAACCCTTGACGGTGAAAATGGATCCACGGGTGAAAACCTCGGCTGCCGATCTGGCGCTACAATTCGACTTTTCGAAGAAGCTCCAGGAGATGCGCGCGGGCCTGGAGCCGATCGGAAAAATCTACCAAGTGCTGGTGCGAGAACTGGAGAAAGTGAGAGAACCGGCCGCCGCAAAAGGCTTGCAAGAGAAGGTTGCAGCTCTGCGCAAGACACTGGAAACCTTCAGCAATCCCTCGTCGGTGCGGGAGACCGGAACCCTGGAATTGGATGTGCTGAACAAGGTCAGGAAATTGTTCGGCGATCTTCAACGGGTGGACGCCGCACCCACGCCGCAACAAGAAGCGGCCGTGCAGAACCTGCAACGGGACGCGCAAACCGCGATGGAACGTTGGAAGACGATTCCGCCGGCGGTCGCAACCTTGAACGCTCAGCTCGCCGCCTCCGGCATCGAACCAATCAAGTTGCCATAGCGCCGTCAGATCCGGCGACCGACGCCACCGGTTGGACGAAGCGCTCGCGCCTGGCGTTTGTGATCGGTTCGGAGAGGGCAAAAATCTCCCACTCGCCTGGCACACTATGCAGGATGTGCCGGCCGATCGAGCGCAGCTCGAAATGCTCAACGATAAGGGACTCGACCGCTTTGCTGACCACCAAATCCGCGCTCACTTTTTTGGTTAATTCCTGCATCTTCCAGGTAACGTTGACGGCGTCGCCGATGACGGTGAACTCCATGCGCTGGGGCGAGCCGATGTTGCCGGAGATGACCGGGCCGTGGTTCAGGGCGATGCCGATTCGGAATTCCGGCAGGCCTTGTCCGCACCACTTTTCATTTAAGCGCGCCAGCTCCACCCGCATCGCGAGCGCCGCTTGCACGGCGGCGACCGCATCTTGGCCCGCGCCCGCGCTACGCACATTACCCCACACCGCCATAACGGCGTCACCCATGAACTTGTCGAGCGTTCCGCCAAAACGAAAAACACACTCGACCATTGCGGTGAGGTACTCGTTGAGCTGCATCACCAACACCTGCGGATCACTCTGCGCGCTGACCCGCGAGTATCCACGAATGTCGGAAAAGAGAATCGTGACCCGCTTGCTCACGCCGCCGAGGGCTTGCTCATAAAGTTTCGGCTTATCGAGCATCTCACGCACGACATCGCGCGAGACGTAGCGTTCCAGAGTTTGTCGAACCCGACGTTTGTCCACCCGCTCGAGAGCGAAGTCAGCGGCGAGACCGAGCAGCACCACGCTGTTCAGTTGAAGGCCCGGGACGGCTGTGGGGAAAAAGAAAGATGCGTGATCAAAAACGTAGACCGCAAGGCAGGCCCAGCCGATGTCGGTCACAGCCAGCGCAAG
This sequence comes from Chthoniobacterales bacterium, assembly GCA_050736975.1. Lineage (GTDB taxonomy): Bacteria > Verrucomicrobiota > Verrucomicrobiia > Chthoniobacterales > UBA10450 > Palsa-1392. The sequence goes on from JBOHXL010000206.1 coordinate 6,544, forward strand.
CAGGCGAAGCCAGGGCGAGCGGATGAAGAGGGAAAGGACGGTGGCGAGAATCCCTGCTGCCATTGTGCCGAGCATGACCGCGAGCGGCGACGCTTCCGAGATGAACTCATGATGGAGCGCGGCGTTGATCGCGTTGAGGTGCAATTCCGGTCCGGGCATGGAACCAAACGGCGTTGGTTGTTCATCATGCTGCCAGTTCCCTTCGGCGCCCACGACCACGATCTTGCCGTGGAAAAATTCGCCGGATTGGTAATTGTTCTTCCAGTAGTCGGGGACAAAAATCTCAAAGAGGGAATGCGGGGCAAAGCCCTGACGCGGCGGCGCGGTATAGCGGAAGATACGTTGCTCCACGCCGGTTGGCAGGCAGTTGGCGTGGCCGGCCTTGGTCAGGATTTGCGCAGCGAAAGAGAGATAGCGTTCGCTCTCCGGCGCGGGCAAATCGCCCCGCACCTGTTCGAAGGTGACACGGTATTGGGCGCGCCGAACGACTTCATCTTCGTCCGGCCAGAAATTGCTGAAGCCAACGCGATCATCGATCGGTGTTGTTTGCGGCATGAGCGATTCAGAAGGCCGGGTCAGGCTGGCATCAACGAAGGAGAATCCATGCGACGCAGCGGAAATAAAGTTACTCCCGATCACGACCTGGTTCTTGTAACGATCGAGCGCCGTGCGAAAGGGCGGGTCGTCCGGGGTTGGAGTCGGAAAGGTGAGATCGAGACCGACCACTTTCGCGCCAGCGCCAAGAAGACGCTGCATGACGAGCGCGTATACTTCGCGCGGCCAGGGCCAGGCTGTGCTCATTAACTTCAAGGCGCGCGCTTCGACGGAATCCTTGTCCGTCAGGCCATAAAGCTCTTTCACGTCGGTCTTGGCATCGAGCGTGACAGAGTCCGAGTCGATCGCCATGAAGACCAGCCCGGGATTTGGCGGAGCGGTCCTTCCTGCTTGCGCGACCGCGTCGCGCTCCAGGTTGCGAAGCCGGACGAGGAAGAGAGGCTGCAGCCGATCGACGAGGATAAGCGCAGCAAAACAACCGGCGGCGATGCCGCTGAAGAGAATCAGGCGCTTCAGGGACATGGATTGGAGTCGAGGGAAAACATGCCCGAGGTTTTCGGGGCGACGCGCACGTTCGTTAGGCCGCGGCCAGGCGTTTCTGTCGGGACGCCGGCACGATCTTCGCCCGCTCGCACGCGGCCCAGACCCGCAGTGATGAGCCGACCTCGACCACCTGTCGGCGAGCCTGTTCCAGCATCGCGTCGATCTGCGCATCGTCGTGATTCGGGTCGTGGTGGAAGAGCGCAAGACTTGCCACGCCTGCGCGCAGGGCGAGCGCGACACTGTCATCGAGACAACCGTGGCCCCAGCCGATGTGCGCCGGATATTCCGTCCGGTCGTATTGCGAATCGAGAATCAGCAGATCGCAACCCTCGAGAAAACGCACAAGGTCAGCCTCGGCCCGACGCGCGGTGGTCGCGACGGCGGGGTCGGAAGAGTTGATCGCGCCACGATACGATTCATGATCTGGCAAATAGGCGATTGATGTGCCGGCCGCACTGATCCGAAAGCCCGTGCAACCGCCGGGATGATTCAGGCCCATGGTACCCACGGAAAAACTCCCGATCGTCGTTGCCTTGGCGGCGAATTCGTCAATCGCGCAAATCCCGCTGAGACATTGGAGTGAGACCGGAAACTGGTTCGGGTCCATTTGACTTCCAAGCGCGCTCCGCAACCGCGAACGGGTCCCGGGCGCGCCGAAGATGCGCAGGCGGCTCGCTGGCAGATAGGCCGGGCGGAAAAATGGCAGCCCCTGGATGTGGTCCCAGTGCGTATGGGAAATCAGCAAGGTCGTGCTGAGCGTCTTCTCCTCGAGCTCGCGGATGAGAGCGAGGCCGAGGCGCCGGATACCGCTGCCGGCGTCAAGAATGACTAGCTCATCGCCGATGCGTAACTCGACGCATGGAGTGTTTCCGCCGTAGCGCACGGTCTCCGGGCCGGGCGACGGAATCGACCCGCGGACTCCCCAGAACCGCACCAACAACTCAGCCGTCGCGGGTTTCACAGGGTCATCCCACATCTCAAACGGGGTCCAACGAGAGCTTCCTGCATGGTTAGGCGCACTCCTGATTGCTAGCAGCCCCCGTGCCTGTGCCGCCCGGTAGGCATCCCGCGCTGCCTGGGCCAGGCGCTGCCGTTCATCTAGATTCTTATCTCGAGCGGGACGGCGGGTTAGGCACAAGCCCTGCTAAATGGCGGGTGTGTCACCAGTAAAGTCCCGGTTCATCCTGAGCTTGCTCTTCGCGGTTTCGTGCCGGGTGCTGCAAGGGCAGGAAGCGATTTCCGCCATCGATCAAGCCCGGCTTTTGCAAAAACCGCCCGAAGCGGCAATCCCCGCGGTGGACGCAAACGGCAATGCGATCGACGCGACGAGCGACGTTGGCGACGACAGCTTCGGCGCGCAAATGATTCTGAAGGATCAAGTGCGCCCGCCAGCCTTTGCCCTGAGCGCGGGCGGTTCGATCTATTACACGAGCAACGTGGCGCTAACCCGTCGCGACACGCGCGACGATTCTTTCGCGGTGGTGAATGCAACAGGCAGCTGGATCCGCCAGCTCAATCCCGAGGTGCAGTTCCAGGCTGGTTTGCAGGCTTCGATCTTCCGTTATGGTCGTACCTCACAGTTGGACTTTGATGACTTCAACGCGGGCCTCGGTCTAGCCTGGGCGCCGCTGCGCTGGCCGGGAGTGAGCATTTTCGGTCGCTATGATTTCACCGAGTTAATCGATCGTCACGGAAACGAAATTTTAAGCGACCACCAGTTTTCCCTCGGGACGCAAAAGGTTTTCGTCCTCGGCCGCGCTCACGCTTTCAGTGTGGGAGTTCTTGGCACGGCCGGCATCTCCACGCCACATGTCGCGCAGCGCGATCAGGCGGGAATCTTCGCCAGCTATCATTTGCAACTTACCCGCTGTCTCGGGACCGACCTGCTTTACCGATTCGCCGGTCAGTTCTACAACGAGGGCGGTCGCACCGATCTCAATCAGGTTTTCTCCTGGAACCTCGGCTACCAACTTGGACGCTGGACCCAAGCCAGCATTTATTTTTCCTTCGGGGACAACCACTCGAACAAATCCGTATTCGACTACGACGTCACCTCCACCGGGGGCGGACTGGGATTCACAACGCGTTTCTAGGGGAATCGCACCCTGGTGCTTCTCCCTCAGCCCCAACTCCCGGACGCAAAGGGTATGGTTGCTGCTCAATGACTTTTCAAAGGAATCGCCGCTATGCGTACTGCTCTGATCGTCTGTTTTTCCACCCTGCTCGCTGCTTCCCTAAGATCCGCTCCTCTCACC
>JBOHXL010000207.1:0-67445 GCA_050736975.1 Chthoniobacterales bacterium
GGCCAGTTCCACCGTCGCCAGCAGGCTGCCGGCGCTGATCGGCCGACGATAGGAGATGGCGCCATCTTTGTTTTCGATTGCAAGCACGTCGGTCAGCATCGGCGCGTCGAGCAAAGCGGCCGCGCGCGGAAGAATGTCTTTGCTGAAAGTCGATGAGGTTCCGAGAAGCGTCGTCGCGCTGATTTTTTGGAAGGCGTCTGCGATGACCGCCGCATAACGACCCGCCAGCGGTTCGGCCAGGGCCGCATCGTCTGCGACAAGGACAGCCGATGCGCCATAGTTAGCGAGCGAGTTGGCCATTTCATCAAGGGCGTGCCCGAGAAGAAGGAGTGCAAAATCGTCACCAACCTGGCGGGCCGCGCTGATTGCATGGAGCGAGGGGCGCTTCACCTGGCGGCGGTCGTGTTCGACCAGGATGAGGGTCTTGGCAGTCATCAAAGCACCTTCGCTTCCTCCCTGAGCTTGCTGACCAACTCTTCCACCGACTCCACCCGCGTCCCGGCGGCGCGCCGGGGCGGACGCGCGCTCGAGACAACGGTCGTTAGCGGCTGCACCTTCAGACAAAGCTGGTCGCAGGTCTGGACATCGATCGTTTTCTTGCGCGCCTTCATCAAGCCGGGCAGCGAAACATAGCGCGGCTCGTTCAGTCGCAGATCGGTCGTGATGATCGCGGGCAGTCTCACCTCAATGACTTCGAGCCCGGCGTCTGTTTCACGAGTGCAACGGGCCCGGGTCCACTGATCGAGAAACTCGATCTTCGAAACAAATGTCGCCTGGGGCCAGCCTAACAATCCCGCCAGCATTTGTCCGGCCTGGTTGGAATCGTCGTCCACTGCCTGTTTGCCCATGATCACGACTTGCGGTCCTTCCTTTTCCACCACCATGCGCAGAATCCGCGCCACGGCGTAGGGATCGAGCGGGCGGGCATCGTCAATCCGAATCGCACGATCGATCCCCATCGCAAGCGCGGCCCGGATTTGTTCATCCACCTCGGGCGGACCAATCGTCAGGCCGACAATCTCGGTCGCTTCGCCGCGCTCCCGAATGCGCAACGCTTCTTCGATCGCGATCTCGTCAAAAGGGTTAATGACCGATTTGGCAGTCGCACCGGTTCCTCCCGGCGTCGCCGTCTCGTAAGGATCCGGGACGCTCTTGAACGGAACGAGTATCTTCTCCACCGGCTGGGTCACAGGCCGATAAGTGAAGCGATGATATTGCGCTGAATCTCGCTCGTGCCTGAGTAGAGCTTGGCGCCGATCGCGTCGCGCAATTCGCGTTCGATTTCGTACTCCGTCATGTAGCCATAACCGCCATGGATCTGGATCGCGTCCTCGGCGCATTTCACCCAGGCCTCGGCCAGATGGAGCTTGGTCATGGCCGCCTCAAGGTAAACCGCCTTCCGATGTCCGGCGAGCCAGCCGTATTGATAGAGCATATGCCGCGAGCTTTCCACCCGCATCTTCATGTCCACGATCTTGCTCGCGACGAGCTGATACTTGCCGATCGGTTTCCCACCTTGCTTGCGTTCGTTCGCATAACGAATGCAGGTCTCGAGCAAGCGCTGCATCGCACCGACCGCGCTGGCCAGGATGCAACCGCGCTCCCAGGTCATCGAGCGGGTGAAAAGAAAGGTGCCGCCGCCTTCCTTGCCGAGCAGATTCTCCGCCGGCACCTCGCAGTTTTCGAAAAAGACTTCCGCCATCGGCGAAGTACGCACGCCCATCTTCTCGATTTTATGCGAAGCATCGAGACCGGGCGAATCCTTCTCGACCAGGAACGCCGTGATGCCGTCCTGCCCGCGCGATTTGTCGACGTTGGCGAAGACCACAATCACGTCGGCGATCGGGCCGTTGGTGACGAAGATTTTGCTCCCATTAAGAATGTATTTGTCGCCCTGGCGGGTCGCAGTCGTGGCAAGACTGAAGGCATCCGAGCCGCTGTTCGGCTCGCTCATGGCGTTGCCGCCGATCAAGGTGCCATTGCAAAGGCCGGGCAGGAACTTCTGCTTCTGCGTCTCGGTCCCGTTGTAGACGAGCGGGATGACCGCCGTCCACATATGGGCGTTGATCGAAAAAAGGAGGCCGTTGTCCTTGCAGGCGTAGCCGAGGCGCTCGAGCGCCGCCACCGTCGTAAGGGGATCCTGGCCGAGGCCGCCATACTCGGTCGGGACGAGCAGGCCCTGGACGCCGAAATCGCCGCATTTCTTCCACGCTTCGTGATTGAAAACGGCCTTCCGATCGTTCTCGATCACGTCGTAGTTGAGTTGTTCGCGGGCGAAGCGGCTGACTGCGTCCAGCAGCTCACGTTGTTGTTCCGACCATGAAAAATCCATCGTTTTCCAGTTCTCCTTTGATTTGTGAATTTGCTGCTTCCGTCCCGAACAGCTAGCGCAGGACGGCGCCGCCCGCTAGGCCCGTCCCGCTGGCGCGACAGGCCGCCATTGTAAGGTTGCCCATGGAGACGGTCAAGCGGTGCACCGTGATGAAGGGGGCTCTGTTCAGGGCCGGCTCGCTCCGGAGTTCCGGAGGCGACGATACCTGAAAGTGCAGTCTGAGAATCCCCGCGGGAGACCGGGATGGCGGCGCCCCTTTAGTCGGCGGGGCGACCGAGAGAACCGAGAAACTCCTTCAAAAAGTCAATCTTGGAGAGTCCTTCCAACCGTTCAAGATTGAAACTCTTGCTGATCTTTCGTTCGAGGAGGGAAAATGCGTCCGCGACAAAGAGATCTTGTCTTTCAACCCCGAAGCGGACAACAAAGGTGGACATGAGGGCGCTGCCACAGCGATCGGGCGCCAGATTGCTGTAAGCCATGACTGCATCGAAAAGACAGAGCTCCGTCCATTGCTCACTCACTTGGTAAGTCTCATTGTCCTTCGAGTCCTTGAAAAACGTCATTGGATCGTCCGTTCCGATGCTGCGGCGGCTCTGGGCCCGCTTTGGCGGCAGATAGCCGGCGGTCGAGGGCCAGGCGGATGCGCCCCAGAGACTGGCAAGGTCGTTCAGGGTTCGGTGAGCGGCCGCGGCCAGGGTGTAGACAGAAACCATATCATCATCGACAAACCAGAGCCAGATTGCCGACTCTATCTGGCGACGGGCGGCCTCGATCTTACTCAACTTAACGAGCTGAGGTTTGATGCATCGATCCATAACCTGCCTTTGCCAGACCGGCACGCCCAAGGGCCCCGGTGAGATCTCGTTTGGGGATTCGCCTCACCACACGATTGTAAGAAGTCGGAGAGCCTACTGTCAATAGACAACCATTGGAGATGCAGAATTTCTCGTGAAACAATCGTTTTACATGGGAAAACGGAGACCGCGCCTGACCGGTTTCGCTCGCGGAAGCGGCCGTTTTCCGCGGGAGGGAGAGTCCGCCGTGGTCGGAAAAATTGGCCGCCGCGCGCAGCCGGCTTGTTTTGGAAAATTGCGTCAGCCGACGCACTACTGTCCTTGGGTAGGGCAGAGTTAAGGGATTTGAATAACACAAGGTTCGTTTAGACAAGCAAGGTTCTCCGTTGCCGACCGGCTTGAGAATGAGCGTGCATCCGGGTTGCGCACGGCTCATCGTCCCGCCATGAACTTCACCAAAAACATCGGAATGCTCCTGCTGGCGGTTTACCTGATCGTGGTTGGCATCATTGGCCTCACTGGAATGGGCGCCGGACTTCTGCTCCCGATTCTCGCGCTTGTCGCGGGCATCTTTATCCTGATTGGAAAATAGACAGCCTCCGCCCCGTGTAGCGATCGGAGCCAGCCGGGCCGGAGCGACCTGCCGCGGCGAAAAATGAGAGATATACTCGTTAGGGTAAGAGAGAATGGCGTCCGGTCGAGTCACGACGGCCAGGCGGCCGGAATTGTTAATGGGCCACTTCATTGCCATAACCGGCGCCGAAGGAAAAGGCGGCGCACTCTCTTGAATCGGTTTGCCCTCATCGTCATCGCCAGCGCAATCTTCGCGCCGAAAAGTCGTGGCGTTAATTTCGGTCCCGCGGCCAGGGCAACGAACGAGGTTGGTCTCGATCTTTATCGGGAAAGCGCCAGCGATGAGAAGAATCTTTGCCTCTCGCCTTATTCGATCAGCTGCACGCTGGCGATGGCGCTCGCCGGGGCCGATGGTACAACACGCCGCGAGATCGCACGTGTGCTTCATCTCGATCCAGAGGCCGAGAGCGATTCTTCATTTTGGGCGCTGCGAAAATCGCTTGCCCGGGTCGGACCGGAAGCAGCTCGAATCGCCCAAGAAGCAAAGAAGAACGGGGCCGCGACCGGACCGATCACGATTGCCGTGGCGAATCGCCTGTTTCTCCCGGCCGGAAACGAATTTCGATCGCAATTTCTCTCCCAGGTGAAAGAGCAGTTCGGCGTTGCTCCTAAGGTTCTGGATTTCAGGCGACGGCGAAGCGCAGCGACCAGAGAGATCAACGCCTGGGTCGCCCGGCAGACCCGCGACCGGATTCGCGATTTGATTCCGCAACCACTCGACGCCGCCACCCGCCTCGTGCTCGTGAACGCGGTTTATTTTAGGGCGCCATGGTCAAGTGCGTTCGATGCCGGCCTGACGGCACTCGCGACATTTCACGTCGGCGGCGGGAACCCACGCGGCGTCCTGATGATGCTGCAAAGCGCGGCTTTTCGTTACGCGAAACACGACACATTCTCCGCCGTTGCGCTGCCCTACAAAGGCAGCGAGTTGCAGTTTGTCATCCTGCTGCCCGACCGAATTGATGGCCTGCGCGCGCTGGAGAAAAAACTGACCGCCGAGACGCTCCTCGCCTGCACGACGATGGAAAAAAAGGGCGTCGTCCTCTACCTGCCGAAATTTCAGGTCGAGCCGCCGACGATCGAATTGGCAGGGAAATTGCAGGCCCTCGGGATGAAAGCCGCCTTCGATCGTCCGCCGGGCAGCGCCAATTTCGATCGCATGGCCGCGCCTAGGCCTAACGATCGCCTTGCCATCTCCGATGTCTTTCAGAAGACGTTTATCTCCGTCGATGAACGTGGCACGGAAGCGACCGCCGCCGCCGCGATGGCGGAAATCCCGTCCGAGGGTCCGGATTCGACCACGCAACCGAAGCCTGTTGAAGTCAAAGTCGATCGTCCTTTCATCTATCTGATCCAGCACGTTCCGAGCGGCGCCTGCCTGTTCCTTGGCCGTGTGACCGATCCGCGCTGACGGCGGTCGGTTTTTCGCTTTGTCTTTTCCGGGCGAACCGCTCAGCTTTCGTCCATGAAAATTCTCACGCTCATCGTCCGTATCCTCCTCGGACTGATTTTTGTGACCTTCGGCTTGAACGGCTTCCTTCATTTCATTCCGATGGGCCCCCCGCCGCCGCCAGACAGCCCGGCCGGTCAATTCTTCGCCGCGGTTTTCAAGACCGGCTACATGCAGGTCGTCTTTGCCTGCCAGCTCATAGCCGGATTGCTTCTGCTCGTTAATCTCTGGCCCGTCCTTGGCCTCGCCATTCTCTGCCCGATCGTCTTTAACATTGTCCTTTTCCACGCCACGATGGCCCCGAGCGGCCTGCCGCTCGCGATCGGAGTCGTCGTGCTGACTCTCTTCCTCGTCTGGTCTTACTGGGATCATTATCAGCATCTCCTGCGACAACCAGGCAAGTGATCGTTCTGCACGATCCCAGATCGGCCGACTACGCAGCAGCCGGCCACCCGGAGCGGCCGGCGCGAGTCACGGCGAGCGCGCTTCATCTTCAAACGACCCACCCCGATTGGGAATGGCGCCAGCCTGAGGGATGCGTCGACGAAGTCCTGCTCCGAGCCCACACCATTGCGCACCTCGCTCGGGTCCGCGCCGCGCGGCACGACTTCGATGCCGACACGCCGGCCTATCCAAACATCTTCGCCCACGCGGCACGCGCGGCCGGGGCAGCCTGTGAGGTCGCCCGCCTTTCGTTAGGCGGAAAGCGCGCCTTCAGCCTGATGCGGCCACCGGGACACCACGCCACGGCCGACCAGGCGATGGGTTTCTGTTTCTTCAACAATGTCGCAGTCGCCGCGCTCGATGCCCTTGAGCAAGGGGCGACCCGTGTCGCGATTTGGGACTTTGACGCCCACCACGGCAACGGCACCGAAGCGATTCTGGCCGGAAATCCGCGCGTCGCATTTGCTTCCGTCCACCAGTTCCCGAGTTATCCCGGAACCGGCGCGCGTTCCTTCGGCAACATCCATAACTTCCCCGTTCCTCCCTTTTGCCCGCGGGCGGAACATCGCGCCGCGGTCGCGCACGCTCTCGACCTGCTGCGGGAGTTCGACCCCGACCTGCTGCTCGTCTCGGCCGGCTTCGACGCGTATGCCGGCGATCCCATTACCCAGATGAGCCTCGAACTGGAAGACTTTGCCCTCTTCGGGCGATGGCTGCGGGAGTCGTCGCCCCCCGCCGGCGCGATTCTCGAAGGCGGCTACAGCAACGAATTGCCGCGACTAATCGACGCTTTCCTGACCGCCTGGGCGCAATGAAAGCGGGCTCGCGCCCGAATCGTTAGGCAGACGTTTCAGCAGCATTAATATTCCGGCGGCGCACCGAGATAACACCGGCGGCGAGAATGCCAGCTTCGCGGTTTCCAGCGTCGAATCCCAGCCAAAAGCAAGGTTGGCGATGAAGAGCGACATGGTGAAACCGATCCCGGCCAGCATGCCGACTCCGATGAGCTGACGCCACCTCTTCCGGCAGGATCGCGAATTTGCTGCGAATAGCCAACCACGAAAATCCGACCACACCAGCCGGTTTTCCGAGGGTGAGACCGCAGATCACTCCGGCACTGACGGGACTAACGAGTCCGCCGAACCCGTTGCCGCCGCGCGCGACTCCCGACTCGGCGTCCTGGCAATCTACCACCAAGATGTTGAGCGCCGCGCTTCTTGTCGCGCTCGCCTGGATCGCGTCGCTCTCTTCCGCCGCTTCGCGAAATTCATCGAGACTTTTTCCGTCCGCTCGAGAAAGACCGTGCCATCGATCCCCTCTCAGCGCAGGAATCGTTAGGGCGACCCAGGAAATTTCCGCGGTGTAGAAGAACGCAATCACAAAGACAGCGCCGATGGCGTCGGCGATGGCGAGGGTGGCGAGAAAAACCTTGAGCGAAGTCGGAACGCGATCACTGAGGAGCGCAAGGACACCGAGCGCAAACGCGATATCGGTCGCCATCGGCCCACCCCGCCCCGCTGATCCCGGCCCGGTTTGGTCACGGAGAAATAAATGCTCGCCGGAAGCTTGACCAGTCGTTCGATCGGGGTCTCGCCGGGAAGTGGTGGTCGTTCGCGTATCATCCCACATCACATCCGGGGAAAAGGATTTGGCAAGCGCAACCAGTGCGGCGAATAGTTTGCCATTCGGGCCGTAGCACAGCCCGCCACAGGACGGACTCGCCGGCCGAGCTTGGTAGTGCGGTCACCGCGGCGACAGGTCGCAATTTCGAATCCGGCAAAATCATTTGGCAAAGGTAACGCCAGCGGCGAATAATCCGGCACATCGGGCCGTAGCACAGCTTGGTAGTGCGCTTGAATGGGGTTCAAGAGGTCGCGGGTTCGAATCCCGCCGGCCCGAGTTTCCATGGATGGTCGGGCAGGTGACGGGGTCATCCGCCTCGACAGGTCGCCGGTTCGAATCCCGCCGTCTCGACATTTTCAGGATGAAAGATGAAAGCAAAAGGATGAAATCGGTCTGCCGCAGTTCTGTCCTTCATCCTTCCGCCTTCATCCTTCATCCTTTTCCTTATGCTCAGCGCCGGAATCGTTGGTTTGCCTAACGTTGGCAAGTCGACTCTCTTCAACGCCGTTACCCGCACCCGCAAGGCGCAGGCCGCGAACTATCCGTTTTGCACGATCGATCCGAACCTTGGCGTCGTGACCGTGCCCGACCCGCGGCTCGAAGTGCTGGCGAAGCTTTCGCATTCGCAAAAAATCATCCCGGCTGCGATCGAGTTCGTCGATATCGCCGGCCTGGTGAAAGGCGCAAGCGCGGGGGAAGGACTCGGCAACCAGTTCCTCAGCCACATCCGCGAAGTGAACGCGATTGTGCAGGTCGTGCGGTGTTTTGAGAACGGCGACATCCATCACGTCAGCGGCACAATCGATCCGCTGCGCGACATCGAGGTGATCAATACCGAGCTGATCCTGGCCGATCTCGCCTCGCTCCAGAAACGTCGCGACCGTTTGCAGAAGGAGGTCCGCGCCGGCTCGAAGACGGCGAAGGCCGAAGGAGCGGTCATTGAAAAACTGTTGCCGCATCTCGATTCCGGGAAACCGGCGATCACGCTCGCGCTTACGGACGAGGAAAAAATCACGGCGCGCGATTTTTTTCTGCTCACCTCCAAACCGACCCTTTTTGCCTGCAACGTCGCGGAGAACGACCTGGCCTCGATCGCGCAGAAAGACGAAGCGAGCCCCGCGCTCCGCCATGTGCGCGCGGTCGAGGAGTACGCACGGAATCATTTCGCGACCGAAGCGGTCGTGATCAGCGCGCAGATCGAGAGCGAACTGGTCGATCTTTCCGAGACGGAAGCCGCCGAGTATCTGCGCGATCTCGGGGTGGAAGGAAGTGGCGTCGGCGCACTCATTCGCGCCGTCTATCATCTCCTCGGGTTGCGCACATACCTCACGACCGGCGAAAAGGAAACGCGTGCCTGGACGATTCACGAAGGCGACAAAGCGCCGGCCGCGGCCGGCGTGATCCATTCCGATTTCGAGCGCGGTTTCATCGCCGCGGAGACGGTCCACTACGACGATCTGGTGTCGCTCGGCTCGTTTGCCAGGGCGCGCGAAGCAGGCAAGCTGCGCATCGAAGGCAAGGAATACGTCGTGAAAGACGGCGACGTCGTCGAGTTCCGCTTCAACGTCTGACGGAGGGGGCGGAATGAATCAGAAAAACAGGAAATAGAGAGTGGCCCTTCTTCCCTTTTCCCGCTTTCCTAATTCCTTGCCTGCTATTCCGTAAAGTAGAGAATCCGGCCGCACTGTTCGCAGCTGACGATTTCCTTGCCGCCTTTCACCCGCACGACCGTCGCCGTTGTCACTTTCATGTGGCAACCGGTGCAAACGTCGTGCTCCAGGGCGACGACCGCGGCGTCGCCTTTGCTGGTGAAGAGCCGGTTGAACCGGTCGAGCAAATCTTCATCAACTTTCGCGGCCAGTTCTTGCCGCTCCTTCTTCAATGTTTCCAGCCGGCTCTGCAAAGTCGCCTCTTTGGCCTCGAGGTCCGCACCTTGTCTGGCGATCGACGCCTTCGTCGCCGCGGTTTGCTTTTCCGCCACGGCGATCTGCCCTTTGAGTTGATCGGTCTGTTCCATCAACTCGAGTTCCTGGTCCTCCAGCCCGCTGATCTCCTTTTGGAAGCGTTCGATTTCGCGTCCCATGGCGGAGAATTCGTCGTTCTTGCGCGTCTCGTATTGCTGGGTGCGGAGGCGTGCGATGCTTTCGTTCCGCGTCCCGACGTCGAGTTCGAGCTTTTTCTTTTCCATCTCGACGTGGCGCGCGCGGTCCTTGATCGCTTCGAGGCTGGCGGAAGCTGCAGCCACCTGGGCATCGAGCGACGCGCGCTCCAGCGGCACGCTCCTCAGTTCAGCTTCAACTTGTCGAATCTGTTGAGCGCGATCCTGCAGGATCAGGAGCTGCTCCAACTCGACTTGCACGCGCGCATGTTAGGAGTGCTCGGGGACGGCGTCAATTCTCGGGACGCGGAATCGAGAATCGTCAATCGTGATCCGCTGCAGAGGTAGAAAAGTTGATTCGCGATCTCCGCGATTCTCGATTCACGGATCCACCCGGCCAAGCACGATGCAGGAGTTGATCCCGCCGAAGCCGAACGAGTTACTTAAGACGTGATCGACCCTTACCTCGCGACCGTGTCGCGGCACGACATCGAGGTCACAGGCCGGATCGGGATTTTGCCAGTTCAAGGTCGGCGGCACCCAGCCGCGATCGATTGTCAGGGCGCAGAGCGCCGCTTCGATCGCGCCGGTCGCTCCTAACGGATGACCCGTGTAGGGCTTCGTGCCGCTGATGGGAATCCTGGCGGCGTGCGTGCCGAAGACTTCCTTGATCGACATCGTCTCGGTGCTGTCGTTGAGCTGGGTCGAACTGGCGTGGGCGTTGATGTAGTCGATCTGCTCGGGTTCGAGCCGCGCGTCGGCCAGGGCCTCGCGCATCGCGCGAATACACGACTCGCCGCTCGGAAGCGGTGAGGTCATGTGAAAAGCGTCGTTGTTCAAACTGTAGCCCAGGACCTCAGCGTAGATGTGCGCCCCGCGGGCGCGGGCGTGCTCCAGTTCCTCGATGACGAGTGATGCCGCGCCCTCACCCATGACAAAACCATCGCGCAACTTGTCGAACGGACGGCAGGCCCGGGCTGGATCTTCATCGAACTGGCTCATCGTTTTGATGAACGCAAACGCGCCAAAGGTGAGCTGACTGAGGGGTGATTCCGCGCCCCCCGCCACGATCACCTCCGCAAAATCGTCGCGGATATAACGGAGCGCTTCGCCGACCGCGATCGTGCCGCTGGCGCAACTGTTCGAATTCGTCGTCCCGGCACCGCGGAAGCCGAACTCGATCGCGATATTAGTGTGAGCAGAACCGCCGAAGACCTGCAACGCGAGCGTCTGGTTCACCCCGCGGCTGCCTTTTTTCAGGAAATGCGCGTGTTCGGATTCCGCATTCGCAATTCCGCCGAGCGCCGTGCCGAAGCTGACCCCAACCCGATGTTGCGGCTGCTCACGCGACCATTCGATCCCGGCGTCGGTCAGCGCCAGCTTGGCCGAGCCGACGGCAAATTGCGCATAACGATCGAGACGCTTCAACCGATGGGGAGGGAAAAACTCCTCCGGCCTCCAGTCGGGAATCTCCGCGGCGCAATGCGCGTTGAAGATCGAGCTGTCGAAACTTTCCACCCGGCGGACGCCGCTTTTCTCCGCGCGCAGTCCGTTCCAAAAATCTTCCCGGCCGATGCCGACCGAGGTGATCGGCCCGAGGCCGGTGATGACTGCACGTCTCATGAAGAGAAAAAATTCGAATCTCGAATCTCGAATCTCGAATCAAATCCGAAGCCCGCAGCTCGAAACGGAACTCTCGCGCATGGGTCGCTCAGATTTTCGAGGTTCGTCATTTGGAAATTGTTGGAGAGCCCGGCTTCGCCCCGCAACAGCAGGACTATATTACGGCGGATTTCGACATTCGGATTTCGGATTTCGGCTCCAGATGGGCTTTCAGTGCGGAGAGGGTCTGGTTGGCCACATGATGAATGAAAAAGCCGCCGATGATCGGTTCCGCGATCGGCGCCAAAGCGACGAGTCGAAAACGGAGCGCGTGCATGATTTCGACCAGCACGCCGGCGGGTGTTTCCTTAAACGTCCAGACCACCCGCATCCCGCGCGTAAAAGCCTTCAAGTGCAGAAATCGCAATTCCTTCCGGTCACGATCGACCGTGAATTCGGAAGTCCAGGAAATCGGAATCCCGGAACGCAACGCGGCCATCTTCACGATGCTGCGGTCGGGTCCACGTTCGAGGAAATGGATGTAACGATAGTGCGGCAAAATGATCGGCCATTGCTCGAGATCAGCCGCGGTCTCGAAAATCGCGTCGCGCGGCGCCTGCATGATGATCGAGTTGCCGGTTTGCATGATTCCTCCTACAAGAAAGAGAGCGACAGAATAAGCGGCGAACGTCGCCGCGCAATAAACGGAGGAGAAGATGGCGCTGGAAATACGTGACAAATGCGAGCGATGCGATCAACCGCTCGCGCCCCTCGACGAAGCCTACATCTGCAGTTACGAGTGTACCTTCTGCCCGGTCTGCGCCGCGGCCATGGCGAAGGTCTGCCCGAATTGCGGTGGCGAGTTGGTGCGGCGCCCGCGTCCCCGGGGAGGGAGAGAGAACCCGCTGCCGGCCCTGGCCTAACGATTTAGCCCCGGAAAGCTTCCGCTCGATTTCCCGTAGGATGCGCCCACGGTGATTTGAGTATTCTCGTTTCCGATCTCGCCGAGGATATAACCCTGCTCGATCTCGCGACCGAATTTGCCGGTCGATTTTCCGTAGAGAAAACCCACCTCCCCGCTGGCGTAGTCAAACTTCGGCAGGAAACTTGCCAGCCCAGCGCTGTGTTCCCGTGCCGGCGTCGCGCCGGCGGTGGCAAGCAGCGGCTCCGCCGCGAGCAAGGCCGGCAGAAAATCAACTGGCGTCGCTTCCACCCAGCCGAAGGCGCCCGCGAAAGAAAAAAGTCGCCCGTCCGCCAGCCTCAGCGGCGCAGGACCATAATAGACGCTATTCAAAGCGGCGAAGGAAGCCGCCTGAACGAGCGCGACCCGACCATCCCAGGCATTGCTTGAGCCCGGCTCGGCGAGGGTGAGGCGCGGCGCTGCACGCAGTTCCGGCGCCTGCATTTCCTGGGCCGACGCTGAACCCGCAAGGCAAAGAAAGCCCGCCATCGCAACGAGCATGTGTTTAGACATGAGAGAATGCACAACCGAAATCGCGACTGCGCCAGCGAAATCTTTCGGCAATTGAGGCGTGAGATGCGCGCGAACTGAAACTTGCGGGCTACGCAAAAGCGTGTCGACTACGCGAGTGTGAGTTGCCCTTCTCCGCATATTGGCCGGCAAAATGGCCGATTCACGATTTGATCTCGCCTTGGCGCTCTATTCCAACGCAAGTATGCCGGATTCCCTGACGTCGTCCTCGCCTTCACCCCTCAGGCGCCTGCGTTATCTCCTGGGCATGAGGGAAGGAGAGCCGGCCGGGCGTGAGCTGCGACCGTGGTTTGCGGTTGCGATTCTCTATGCCGCAGGCTGCGCCTTGCTCGCTTTGCGCCAGGCATTCGCCTCGCCATACATGGTAGCCGATGACGCGCGTGAGCATGTTTTTTGGATGTTCCGCTATCTTGATCCCAGGCTCTTCCGGCAGAATCCGATTGCGGATTACTTCCAATCTCTCGCGCCGGGCGGCTATGCAACACTTTACTGGTTTCTGGCCCGGCTGGGAATAGATCCGTTGCTTGCCAGTAAGTGCATTCCCTCAGTCCTCAGCCTTTTCGCGACGGGTTATTTCTTTTTGCTCGCGTGGCGCTTCTTTCGCTCCCCGGCTGCGGCCACGCTGAGCGCATGTCTGTTTTCCCAATGCCTCTGGTTAAACAGCGATCTTTCTTCTGCGACGCCGCGCGCCTTCTTCTATCCCCTGTTCGTGGCCTTCCTTTATTATCACGTACGTGCCTCGAGGCCGGGGGTGTTGATATCCGTCGGCCTTCAGGCGCTCTTTTTCCCGCCGGCCGCTTTACTAAGTCTTGGAGTGCTCGGCTGGGACTGTTTATCCTGGGATCATGGTCTGAGGATTGCCCCGGTTAAAGGCTCACGGAACTATCTGGTTATAGGTGTAGCTCTGGGATTTGCTCTGCTTTGTGTCTTGCCCTATCTCCACCGGATGGGCGCCTTTGGGCCGCTCGTGACCTACGCGGAGGCACGCCGGATGCCGGAGTTCGGTCCCAAAGGACGGGTCCCCTTCTTCTTCCCGACCTGGTGGGGGAATTGGGTGGCCGGGAATGGGGGAATACACACCCTGCCCACTCGACCGCCCTGGTTTCTTGCCGCATTTCTCTGGCCGTTGTTGCGGCGTTTTCCGCGGCAATTTCCCCTTCTCAATGCCGTCCCGCGGGGTTCGCGGCCGGTCCCGCAGATCATCGGGGCCGCGCTTTCGCTCTTTGCCGTCGCGCACCTGTTTCTTTTTCATCTTTATCTGCCGAATCGCTATACCGAGTCCTCCACCCGTGTTCTCCTGATGCTGTTAGCCGGAGGCGTGTTGCTCGCGCTGATCGATGGGGCGCTGCGCTGGGCGGAAACGCGCTCAAGCAGGCGTCTCTCCAGTTCCCGCCTGGCTGCACTCGGCTTCTCGGGCCTTCTCCTCGCGGTGATGTTAGCGTATCCTCTGGTTCTTTCTACGTTCCCGTCCGCCAGCTACGTCAAAGGCACCGCCCCTGGCCTCTATCGGTTCTTTGCCCTCCAACCGGCGACGATTCACATCGCATCGCTCTCCGACCAGGCAGACAATCTGCCGGTCTTTTGCCGCCGCTCCGTGATCATTGGGGCGGAATGCGCGGTCCCCTTTCATCCCGCGTATTATCTGCCTCTCCGCGCCCGTGGGCTGCAAATCGCACGCGCGCAGGACAGCGCCGACCTCGCTGTTCTGCAACAGTGTCTGCGCGAGCAGCACATCGACTTCTGGCTCCTCGATCGCGGGGCCTTTTCTCCCGGTTACGTCCAAAAGAGCCGCCTGCTTCGCCAGCTCAACCTAAGTAGGCCAGACCAACCCATCCGTTTGGCACAAGGAGCGACTCCATTCCTTGAGCGACCGCCTCCAGAATCCGTGGTCTACCAGAATGCACACTTTCTCGTCCTGGACGCGCATCGACTGCTCGCTTTACCTGCCCATTAGCAGTACTTGATCCGATAGACAGCGAAACATTCATCGTCCACGATACGCATCTCGACTAACGAACAAAGCACGCTTGCCGGCAGGAATTCCGGGCCGCGACCAGTCAAAGTGGGCGCGGCTTTTCCGCCAAAGACATAAGGCGCGATCGTAAGGTTAAGTTGATCGACAAGCTGCAACTCGAGCAGGCTGCGGAATAACTCCGCCCCGCCTTCACACGCGACCCGCCGGACCCCGTATTCGCTCCGCAGTTGTTGCAGCATCCGGGCGAGATCTACCGAGCGAGCGTCGCTCAACCGCAGGGTCGCCTTTTCGCGTAGCGCCACCTGGTACTTTCTCGGCATGCGCGTGGTTGAGAAAATCACGATTTGCGACATGTCGGCCTGGAAAATCTTCAAGGCGGGATCGATCCGGCCTTGGTTGGAAACGATGACGCGCAACGGGTAAGCGGCCTGGCCGCGGGCCTCGCGCTCAGCGCGCAGGAGCGGGTCGGGCAGACCAAGGCGGACGTTATCGTGCGCCAGGGTGCTGCGCCCGATAAGGACGGCATCGCCTAACGAGCGCTGCCGCAGGAGGTGGCGCTTGTCTTCGCGTGAGGTGAAATCGACTGGGGAAAAGGCGCGGGTCGTGATTTTGCCGTCGACGGTCATGGCAAAGGTCGCAGCGACAAAGGGTCGGAGTCCCGCAGGTTTCACAGGACAGATAGGTTTTTTAGGCACTGTCTTGCTCGCCTTCCGTGATCTCATGCTCCAGTGTGGCCACTTCCTTGCGCATCTCGCTCAGCTTCACGTGGCCAGTTTGACCGCTCGGTTTGTAGAGGAAGTAGACAATCCCGCCCGGTGCGCTACAGGCGAGCATGACCAGGAAGCTCATCGAGCCGATCAGGACGGCGACTGCTTCCGGCACGCCGCAAAGCCCGTGAAGCATGATTTGGAAGATCTTTTCTCGCAGGCCAACCCCGGCAAAACTGATCGGCAGCGAAGAGATTGTGCGCTCGACCGGCATGATGGCGAAGAAGTCGACCAACGCTACCTGCACGCGAAAGGCGTAGGCCACGCAAAGGAAAGTCGCGAAGGTGGAAAGATGGGCGACGACCGAGACGCCGAAGGCAACCAGGGTAGCGCGCCAGTGCCGCGCATAAAGATGATAGGCGGCCGAGAGTTCGATCAGTTTTTCCCGGCCGGGAAATCGTTGCGGCAACTGGTGGGCGAGATGAAAGCCGCTAACAACAAACGAAGTGACCAACATGAGGACGGCGCTGGCCAGAATCGCGACCAGCAGCCAGATGAGATGCTTTGTCTCGGGAAGCTGGGTCAGCCAATCGTAGCGCAGCCCGATGAGCGCACCGGTGATGGTGATGAGCGCGACCAGCCCGACCATGCGATCAAAGACGACGGCGAGAAGGGCGCCGGTCGCCTTACCCGGGGTCTCCTTGAGCAGGAGATAGCTTTTCATGATGTCACCGCCGGTGCCACCGGGCAGGAACTGATTGTAAAACATCCCGATCAGGAAGAGCCCGGAGACACGCGGAACGCTGAGGTGAATTTGCTGGACCTTGAGCAGGATCCACCAGCGCACGGCCGCGGCAAACTCGACCAGGAAATAGGCGGCCAAAGCGGCACCTACCCATTTGTAATCCGCCATCCGCAGCGCGACGGCCATCTGCGCGCGCTTGTGCGGATCGTGAAAAACCCAGTAGAGGACCGCGATGGTGACCGCGATCTGGAGAAGCGAGACGAGAATTTTTCTCATGCGCCGAAGTGCTCCTTCCAAAGCGCAACGGAGCGGCGGATCTCTTCTCCGGTTTTGCGCGGACTCATTTCCCAGACAAACAAGCAGGCCGGCGGCAGAAGCGGAACCAGTTTCTTGAGATCGACTTCGCCGGCGAAGGGCGGCTGGTGGTCCTGCGCCGGCCAGATGCAATCCTGAACGTGACAGCCTAACGTTCGTGGACCGATCGCGCGCAGCCATTCCTCGTGGTTTACAAAGCCGAGGTTTTCCTTGATCTGGAGATGGCCGAAGTCGTGCCAATAACCAACCTGTGGCGAGTTCAACTCGTCGAGGAGCCCAGGGATTTCGCGCTCGCTCGGGATCTCCTCATAGCCACGCCGGCCTTCGATGCCGAGCCGGATGTTCTTCGTGCCCGCGTGCTCGATGATTGGCTTGAGGCATTCCTTCACGTTCTCAAGGCAGGCCGGAGCGGTTGCTTCGCGTTTGGCGACCGCGTTCACTTTCCGCCGGACGTAGTCACGGGAAAACATCTCGCCCGTCTTGGCGAGCGCGATCAACGGATCGGTTACGGGCCGGATCGGCACCCTGCCAAGGTGGAGAACGACGAAGGGCGCGCCGAGGCGGTCGGCGAAGTCGATCGTTTGCAGGGTTTGCTTGATCGCGCGCTCGCGTTCCTGCGCCGACCCGCTGGAGAAGGTATAGCAATCCGGTGAAGCGCCCATCACTTCGACCGGCAACGGACAAAAATTATGCAGGCTGCTGAAACGGACTTCGCCGGACTCGAAGATTTTTTGTACGCCCGGCATGAGCGAAATACGGATGCCGTGACCGAGCTCGATGAGATCGAAGCCGAGCTCGTTCCTGATCTCACGCAACATTTCTTCGCCGGTGGTGTGGCGACTGGAATTCCAGCAGGTTGAAAACGAGATCATCCGCTTGCCTAACGACTAGGAGACCGCCGCCGCTTCCGGGAGAGCCGCGCTCGTCAGTCCCGCCGGCATCTCGTTCAACCGGCCGCCGATCCGGCTGAGAATGAGAATTGCCGCCACTCCGTAACCGATCGCCGAGACGCCGAGCGCGGTGCGCATGCCAATCGCATCCGCCAGACTGGTCACGCCAAGACCGGCGACCGGCATGAGGCCGAAAAAGCTCAGACCCATCACGGCTGAGACCCGGCCGCGCAGGTGCGAGGGCGCGCGTTCCTGCACAATCGTGTTCGAGAGACCAAAGATGAGGGACAACCCAAACGAAATCACAACGAGCGAGGCGGCCGCAAAAACAAACGCGCTCACCCGGCTGAGCGCGAGAACGGAAAACGTTACCGCCAGCGCCGCGATCATCATCCAGCCAAGCCGGCGCGGAGGCGCAATCGAAACCAAAGTGATCGCACCGAAAACCGAGCCCACTCCGGAAGCCGCCATGAGATATCCGAGAAAGGCTGGGCCAAAATGCAGCACGTCGCGCACGTAAAGAGGCATCATGACTGAGACGGTGGGAAAAATAAAAATCGTCATGCTGGCGATCATCCCGACCATCGCGAGGCTCGGTTTGTCCGCGCGGATGTAACGAAATCCGTCCTTGAACCCGCTGGCGCGTTGCGCCTCCTCCTCCCGGCTCCCGACCGGCCGGGGGGGCAGAGAAATGAGCGCGATGATGAAGGCAACAAAGGAGAACGCGTTGCCAAAAAACGCCAGCGCCGCGCCCCAGAGGCCGACGACCACGCCCCCGACTGATGGACCGACCAGGCGAGCGCAGTGAAAAACCGCCCGATCCAAGGCTACCGCGCCAGCGATTTCCTCCCGCCGAACGAGCTCCGGGACAAGCGCGGAAAGGGCCGGATTTTCAAAAGCAAAGGCGATGCCTAACAATCCCGCGACCGCGATGATATGCCAAATCTGGATGCGGCCGGCGAAAATGAGGAAACCGATGACGAGCGCGAGGGCGATTTGCACTACCTGCGTCCAAACGAGGATGCGGCGTTTGTCGAACTGGTCGGCAACCGAGCCGCCAAACATGACGAGGAAAATCATCGGCAGACCCGCGGCAAAGTTGACCATCCCGAGCATGATCGCCTTGTCCGTGAGGGTGCTCATGACCCAGCCTTGGGCCATGACCTGCATCCAGGTACCGGTGTCGGAAATGGAGGTGCCGATGAGGTAACGGCGGAACGGCCCGGCACGCAACAATGCCAGGCTTTCGCGTCCCCAGGTTCTCGCTCCGGGCTTCATCGGATGCAACAGATACGCGGTGAAGGCTGGAGCCGCAATCTATCCGCTTTCCTGGAGCAGCGCTCAATGCGTTGAGCGCCGAGGCGTTGCTCGGAGGAAAAATAGGACGACGGCTACAGACCGCCCCCGCGATCAGGGGCGCTCGTCAATCGGGACAACTTTCTTCCCGACGGGCTCGCCGACGTACTCACTCAACGGACGATAGAGCCGATTGTCCTCGAGCTGCTAGAGGACGTGGGCACACCAGCCGGCGCTGCGCGCGATGGCGAAGACCGGAGTGAACAAATCGGTCGGGATACCTAACGAATAGTAAACCGTGGCGGAATAGAAATCGACGTTCGCGTTCAGGTTCTTCTTTTCCTTCATTAACTTCGCGATTCGCTCCGACATCTTGATCCATTTCGCGTCCCCGAGTTTCTCGCTCAGCTTCACCGCCATCCGCTGCAAATGCGGCGCGCGCGGGTCGAGCGTCTTGTAAACGCGATGGCCAATGCCCATGATCTTCTCCTTGTGCGCCAGCTTGTTCTCGATATAGGCGTCCACTTTGTCTTCACTGCCGATTTCCTCCAGCATGTGGATAACGCCCTCATTTGCCCCGCCGTGCAGGGGCCCTTTTAAGGTGCCAATGGCCGAGGTGATGGCGGAGTAAAAGTCGCTCAGAGTGGAAATGGTAACGCGGGCGCTAAACGTGGAGGCGTTCATCCCGTGATCGGCGTGCAGGACAAAGGCGACGTCGAGTGTATCGGAAGCTTCCTTCGGCTGCGGCTCGCCGTTGATCAGGTAAAGAAAATGTTCCGCTTCCGTCAGGTCGTCGCGCACCGGCGGGAGCGATTTGCCGTTGCGCGCCCGATGGAAATAGGCGGCGATGATCCCGATCTTCGCCGTGATGCTGCGGGCGCGGCGCTCGTTGATTTCGCGCGTTGCTTCCTTGTCCATCTCCCGATCATAAAGCCCGAGCATCGAAACGGCGGTCCGCATCACATCCATCGGACCGGCGGTTTTCGGCGCAGTCTTGATGAAGTCGATCACGCCCCCGGGCAGTTCCCGTTCGGCGCGCAGCTGCGTCATGAATCGATCGATCTCCCTGCGATTCGGCAATTTCCCCTTCCAAAGGAGATAAACCACCTCCTTGAAACTCACTTTCCCGGCCAGTTCGTTGATATCGTAACCGGAGTAGATCAACTGACCTTTGTCTCCAATCACATCGCTGAGGCGAGTGCTGTTGGCGATGATCCCCTCGAGTCCTTTAGCGGTAACGGTCATGGAGTTATTTCCTCTCTTTCATGGATGCAATCAAGGTGTCCGCCATACGGGCCGGCGTGTCGGCGACAGCGATCCCGGCTGCTTTGAGCGCTTCGATTTTTCCGGCCGCCGTCCCTTTCCCCCCGGAAACGATCGCACCAGCGTGGCCCATTCGGCGTCCCGGCGGTGCGGTGGCGCCGGCGATGAAGGCGGCGACCGGCTTCTTGCAGTTGCGATCGATCCAGGCGGCGGCTTCCTCTTCCGCGGAGCCGCCGATTTCGCCGATCAGGATCATTGCTTCGGTCTTTGGGTCGTCGTTGAAAAGTTTGACGGCATCGAGGTGCGACATGCCGTTAATCGGGTCGCCGCCGATGCCAATGCAGGTCGATTGGCCGTAGCCGCGCGACGTTAGTTGCCAAACCGCCTCGTAGGTGAGCGTGCCGCTGCGTGAAATGACGCCGACGCCGCCCGGCTTGTGAATGTAGCCGGGCATGATGCCGATCTTGCATTCGCCCGGTGTGATGATGCCGGGACAATTCGGTCCGATGAGGCGCGATCTCTTCCCCGCCGTCTCCGCCTTCACCCGCATCATGTCGATCACCGGGATGCCTTCGGTAATGCAGATCACGAGCTCGACGCCGGCATTGACCGCTTCCAAAATTCCATCGGCCGCGCCCGCGGCGGGCACAAAAATGACCGAGGCGTTGCAACCCGTTTCCTGGCGCGCTTCCCAGACCGTGTCGAAGACCGGAACCTTGCCTTCAAACTTTAGCCCGCCTTTCCCGGGCGTGACGCCGGCGACGACGTTGGTGCCGTATTCCATGCATTGCCTGGCGTGGAATCCACCGGCGCTGCCGGTGATTCCCTGCACGCAGAGGCGGGTACTCTTATCGACGAGAACGGACATGGGAAATTTTGAACCAGAAATGCAGGAAAGCAGGAAAAGATCCGGAAGCGAGAAAGCCGGGAAGTGCGCAAGACTGGATGCTTTTCCCTGGTTTCCTGGGTTCCCGATTCATCAATTCGTCAGGCAGATTTGCGTTTGTGCACGAGCAGTTTGTTGCCGTCGGGATCGCGAAACTGCGCCATCCAGCAGACGGGCGTCTCGGTCTTCGGAATGTCGAAGGTCACGCCGCGTTCCGTCAGCTTCGCGATCGCGGCATCGATGTCGTCGACCTCGAAGGCGACTGAAGTGCCGTCGCGCGATGGTTGCCAAGCCGGATGACAACCGACTCCGATCGTCGTGTTGCCAATCTCATATTCCACCCAGGCACCCTCCATCGCCGTCATGCCGGGCTTTAACTCGAGCGTCTCCTGATAAAATTTTCTCGCCCTTTCCGGATCGGACACGGCAATCGCGACAAAAGCTACATCTTTCAACATCAGCACGTTCCCCTTTCGTTTTCCGCTTTCAGCTTGTGGATAATGATTTTGTTTCCATCCGGATCCTGAATGATCGCCATGCGACATACTGGCGAATCGACCTCCTGAAACTCCACTTTTCGGTTTTCGAGGCGCGCCATGGCGTCTTCCAGGCTCTCCACCTCGAGGGCCGCACTCGTTCCATCTTCCGATGGCTTCCATTGCTCGCCAACACAGGCGATCGCCAGCGTCCCGGCGCCAATCGCGTACTCGGTCCACCTGTCTTTTGTCATCTCTGGATCGGGCGCTAATCCCAGAACGCCTTCATAAAATTCGCGGGATCGTTTCATGTCCGTCACCGGAATCCCGACAAATGCAATTCCGGTGATCTTCATTTTTCCGCGGCCGCCTTGACCGCCTTCTCCGCCGCATCGGCCAAATCATCCGCCGCAATCACCGCCAGGGCGGATTCGGCGATCAGCTTCTTGCCGGCGTCGACGTTGGTGCCTTCCAACCTAACGACCAACGGCAATGAAAGCTGCACGGTCCGGGCGGCATTGATGATTCCCTGCGCGATCACATCACACTTCGCGATCCCGCCAAAAATGTTGACCAGGATGGCCTCAACCCGTTTGTCGGCGACGAGGATTTTGAATGCTTCGGTCACCTGCTCCTCCGTCGCGCTACCCCCGACATCGAGGAAATTCGCCGGGCTGCCGCCGTAAAACTTGATGATGTCCATCGTCGCCATGGCGAGACCGGCGCCGTTGACGAGACAGGCGATATTGCCGTCGAGCCCGATGTAATTGAGTCCGTGCTTCGAGGCTTCGACTTCGCGCGGATCTTCCTCGGCCGTGTCGCGCATCGCCGCGATCTCCGGATGCCGGTAAAGTGCGTTGTCGTCAAAGTTGAATTTCGCGTCGAGCGCGAGCACCTCGCCTTCTTTTGTCACGACGAGCGGATTCACTTCCACCATCGAACAGTCGGATTCGATGAAGGTGCGGTAAAGCGCGCCGAAAAGTTTCGCCGCCGGTTTGATTTGGTCGGACTTGAACCCGAGTTGCTTCGCCAGCTTGCGCGTTTGGAAGGGTTGTAGACCGGCCAGCGGATCGATCGGCTCGCGCATGATTTTCTCCGGCGATTTCTCGGCGACGGTCTCGATCTCCACCCCTCCCTCTGTGCTCGCGACAACCAACGGCGCCGCGCTCGCGCGGTCGAGCAGAATGGCGAAATAAATCTCCCGCTCGATATCCGCGGATTCGGCGACCAGCACCTTGTTCACCACGCGTCCCGTGGCGCCGGTCTGATGCGTAACGAGCGTCTGGCCGAGCATTTTACTGGCAACCTCGCGCGCTTCGGCCGCCGACTTGACCAGGTGCACGCCGCCCTTGAATCCATTCGCGAACGTCCCTTTCCCACGTCCGCCGGCATGGACCTGCGCTTTCACGACCAGCGCGCCAGCCCCGAGCTCACGCGCGACTTTCTCTGCCTCGTCGGGCGTGCTGGCGACCTTCCCGCGCGTCGTCGCCGCGCCGAATTTTTCGAGCAACTCCTTGGCCTGGTATTCGTGAATATTCATCGCGGCTGCGCGTTGCACTTAGCGCGCGAAGCGCGGAGCGGCAACGGCTTTTTTAGCGGCTAAGGATAGCGACGACCCGCGGCTCCAGGGCGCGGTCCGCAATCGTCCTCTACGGCAAATTGTAGGCTTCCACCAGTCCGATCCCGGTCGTCCCGCCCAGCCCGCTCACGATTGCGGCATAAGCCCCCGGTATTCGCGGGCACCGGCCCAGCCTAACGATAAGGCATGAAAAACAGAACTGCTTCTCGCTTCTTTTCTGCTCACTTTCTCTTGCGGCGCGATCGCGCTCCAGACGGAAAGACAGAATCGAGAGAAGACATCGCTTCGACGCAAAAAACGCGCTCACTCCGGTCTGAACCGGGAAGCGCGTCTTCGCGAGCCTAACGAACTATTTCTTGACGATCTCGGCGTTCTCGAGCATCGAGACGCCGCCGTTGCTCACCAGTTTGCCCTTTAAGGTAACGGTCTTGGCGGCGAGCGGGGCGAGTTCGTCGTTGATCGGCTTGTGCGAGCCGATGACGAGGTAAGCTTTGCCGTCGCTCAAGACGCCGACCGGGCCGCCACTCTTGATGCACTTCTCAGCGCAAGCTTCGTGCTTTTCGCCCGTCGCGTTGTGATCGACGTAACACATCATGTCGACGATTTCGCCGGTGATTTCGGTGTCGCCGGCGGCATCTTTGGCCGGCGCCGCCAGCGCGAGGGGCGCGGCGGACAGGCCGGCCGCAAGTGCCAGCACGATCGTCGCCGTGACAAACTTGGGAATTCTGTCGGTGGTTGAATACATGACCGTAACTTCGCCCGAACCATGCGCGGGTCAATCGTTAGTCTGGCTCCGCGCGCGCGCGATCAGCCGGGCGAATTCGGCGAAGAAATATCCGGCATCATGCGGCCCGGGCGCGGCTTCGGGATGGTACTGCACGCTAAAGATCGGCAACTCGCGATGGCGCATGCCCTCGACCGTGCCGTCATTCAGATTGATGTGCGTCACTTCGATTTCGTTAGGCAAAGAATCGGGATCGACCGCGAAGCCATGATTCTGCGAAGTGATTGCGACTTTGCCCGTGGTCAGATCCTTGACCGGCTGATTCCCACCACGATGGCCGAACTTGAGCTTGAAGGTGCGACCGCCAAAAGCGAACCCAAGCACCTGGTGACCAAGGCAGACGCCGAAGATTGGCGTGCGACCCATCAGGTTGCGCACGGTTTCGTGTGCGTAATCGAGCGCCGCCGGATCGCCCGGACCGTTGGAAAGAAAAACGCCCTCCGGTTTCAATTGCAGCACTTCCCTGGCCGTCGTGCTCGCGGGCACGACCGTGACGCCAAAACCGCTCTGTCGCAGCCGGCGCAGGATGTTTTCCTTGATCCCGTAATCGAGGGCAACGATGCGATGCCGGATCGGCGGCAGGGTAGTTCTCTTACTCCCTTCCGTCGCCCAGACCGCGCTTGCTTCATCGGTCGGATCCCATTGGTAGGCCGCCGGCGCCGTCACCTCGCGCACATAATCCATTCCGATCACGCCCGCGCCTTCGTCGGCACGACGGACCGCTTCCTCCGTCGAAATTTTCTCTGTCGTTAGGCAGGCCTTCATTGCGCCGCGCGTGCGCAAGTGGCGGGTCAGGGCACGCGTGTCGATCTCCTGCAGACCTGGGATGTCCCAGCGACGGAGGTATTCATCGAGCGAATTCTCCGCTCGCCAGTTGCTCGCCACCTCGCTCAATTCCTCGATGACAAATCCGCGCACGTGCGGCGAGCGGCTCTCGGCATCGGCCGCGTTTGTGCCGTAGTTGCCAATGAGCGGATACGTCATGGCCACGATCTGGCCGCGGTAGGAAGGATCGGTCAGCACTTCCTGGTAGCCCGTCATGGAAGTGTTGAAGCAGATCTCGCCCACGCAGGTGCCGGTGGCGCCAAACGATGCGCCCTCGAAGATCCGTCCATCTTCCAAAGCAAGAAGCGCGCGCATGCTGGCCGCCACTTTGCGTGCGCTCCGTCGGCTTGTCGAATAATCGGTTTTTTAAGGGCAAATAACGCCGCCCCTGAGAATCCCCGGCAAAAAAAGCCCGAAGCGCGTCACCGCGCTTCGGACTTGAAACTATTACCCCACTGTGCCGTTTAGATGGATATCCCGTTCCCTTCTGGTAACGGGCGGGTGACCGTCGCAGGAGCGTCTGACTTCCAATTAAGGCGTGCCATCTTCCCCTAACGACCTAGCCCCCTTAGCTAACAAACATCAGTCCGGGAATCACACCTGTAATCTCGAACACCGCAGGGTAAATTATCGAAAGTTGTCGGTAGAGGGCTGAAAGTAGACACGAGAAGGTCTTTGAACCTTCAACCCTCAAACAACAACTCTCGAAATCTCAAAGAACTATTCGCGCAGTTCCACGCCCAACTCGCTTTTCAATCGCGCGCGAATCCGATCGTGGGCCGCGCTTACTTCCTCAGAGGCAAGTGTCCGATTTTTGTCGAGGTATGTCAATGAATACGCAAGAGATTTTCGGCCCGCGCCGATCTGCCCGGCTTTTTCCCCCCTGAAGAGATCGAACAATTCAACCGTGGCCAGAAGCGGTTCCTGCGCACTTTGCATCGCGGCGAGAATCTCCGCGTGACTCATTCCCTCCGGCGCGATGAGCGCGATGTCTCGGCTGACGGATGGGAAGCGCTGCAACTCGCGAAATTTGCGCGCCGTGTTCGCCGTCGCGCAATCGTTAGGCAAATTGATCTCGGCGAGGAAAACCGGGGCGACGGCGGTTGTCTGGCCGGAGGCCAATTGTCCGGCCAGACCGCGCGGCGCGGCATCCAGAAAGACTTCCGTCGCGAGTGCGAATCCCGGGTTCTCAATCCGACGAAAGTCGACTTCGCCGAGGCCGGTCGCTTCCAACGCTCCCTTGAGATCGTAGAGATCCAACAGCCGCGGACGGTTGGGCCGCCAATGCGGCCGGCTTTCCGCATGGCCGCAAAAGAGCAACGCAAGCCGGCGGATTTCTTCGCCCTCCGGGGAAAGGAAGACGCGGCCGACCTCGAAAAGCCGCACGCTTTTCGCACCGGCGCGAACGTTTTTCTCCAGCGCCATGATCAAACCCGGAAGCAGGCTCGGCCGCAACGCGACGTGATCTTCGCTCAACGGATTGCGCAGCTCGATGGCCGCCCGGACGAAACCCGCGCCTAACGACCGCCGTCCGACCAGGGCCGAAGTCCGCGCTTCCGCAAGGCCGCGCGCCACGAGATGCTGGCGCAATTGCATTTCGAAGTCGTAGCGGCGGTCCGCC
Source organism: Chthoniobacterales bacterium (assembly GCA_050736975.1). Lineage (GTDB taxonomy): Bacteria > Verrucomicrobiota > Verrucomicrobiia > Chthoniobacterales > UBA10450 > Palsa-1392. Next base: position 25,831 of record JBOHXL010000207.1, read on the forward strand.
GCCGAGACCGGCGTGAAGCGACTGCGATCGGCGCCCGCGACTCGATTGATCCCGAAAACGCGAACCACTTCTTCGATCAAATCCACTTCTCGTCGCAAATCGGAGCGATAACTGGGAATGCGCCAGGTCGATTGCTCGACGGTCGCGCCCAGCTTTTGCAAACCGAAGCCTTCGAGGATGCGATCCGCTTCCGCAGGCTCGACCATCGCGCCGATCAGTTCGTTGCAGCGCGCGTAGTGAAGCGAGAAGCCGGGCGGCGGCGCAGGCAGAGTTCCGGCAGTGATCGTTTCATGGGCCGGTTCTCCGCCGGCGATCTCACGGATCAATCGCGTCGCGCGTTCCGAAGCTCGCAGCACCAGGGCTGGATCAACTCCGCGCTCGAAGCGATAGCTGGCGTCGCTCGGCAGATTCAATTCCCGCGCCGTGCGGCGGATGCCGTCGGGCCGGAAATAGGCGCTTTCGAGCAGGACGTTGCGGGTCGTGTTTGTCACGCCGGTATCCTCGCCGCCCATCACGCCTCCGATCGCGACGCTGCGGACGGCATCCGCGATCAGCATGTGACTTGGACCCAGATCATAGGTGCGACCGTCGAGCGCAAGAAACTTTTCGTTAGGCTGAGCGAGCCGGACATTGATCCCACCCTGCAACTTGTCCGCGTCAAAGGCGTGCAGCGGCTGGCCGATCTCCAGCATCACGAAATTGGTGATATCGACGATGCTGTTGATCGCGCGGAGCCCGACTCCCTCCAACCGGGCGCGCAACCAGTCCGGGCTCGGGCCGACCGCGAGGTTCTCAATCCGGCGCGCGGAATAGAACGGACACTCGTGCAGGGCGCTGATTTGCACCCCTGGGCCGGTTGCTGTGAATGGTTCGGCGATTTCCAGTTCCCGGAGCGGGTTTCGCGTCAAGGCTGCAATCTCCCGCGCCAGCCCGTAATGACTGAGCAAATCGGCGCGGTTCGGCGTGATTTCGACATCAAGGATGGAGTCGTTAGGGAAAAGCTCCCCGATGGGCGCGCCGATCCGAGCCACCGGCGAGAGAATGAGCAGGCCGGCGGCGTCCTCGGCAATCCCGAGCTCATGAGCGCTGCAAAGCATGCCCTGCGACTCGACCCCGCGCAGCTTGCTCGCTTTGATCTTCAAGTCGCTAGGCAAAAGTGCGCCCGGGAGCGCGAGCGGCACCTTATCGCCCACCTTGTAATTTTTCGCTCCGCAGACGATCTGCCGTGCCTGTCCGCTTCCGTCGTCCACCTGGCAGACGCTCAAGCGGTCGGCATTCGGGTGTTGCTCGGAGGCGGTGATCTGCGCGACGACGACCTGCGCGAAATTCGCGCCACGCTTCTCGATGGCCTCGATCCCCACCCCGGCCTGAGTGAGAAGATCCGCGAGCTGCGCCGTATCGTTAGGTAACTCGACAAATTCGCCGAGCCAGTTGACCGAGAACTTCATCGTGCTTACTCGCTTGGCCAATCTGGCGAACGGGAATGTGGAAGGGGCCTTTGCGCCCCGATCCGCCGGCGCGCCGCAACCCGTCGGGGTGCAAAGGCTCCTCCCACATTCGCAGAAGTCGAGATCCTCACGCGAACTGCTCCAGGAAACGCAGATCATTCTGCGCGAAAAGCCGGATGTCAGGTATGTCGAAAAGAATCATCGCGAGGCGATCCATCCCAAGACCGAAAGCAAAACCGGTCCACTTTTCCGGGTCGTAGGCCGAATCGCCCCGGGCGCGATTGACTTCCTCGTAGACCGCCGGATGCACCATCCCGCAACCGCAGACTTCGATCCATTTCTCGCCGCTTTTGAGCGCCTTCGATTTCACGTCGATCTCAAAGCTCGGTTCTGTAAACGGAAAATAATGCGGCCGAAAACGTACCGCAGTCTCCGGCCCAAAAAGCTCGTGCAGGAAAAATTCAAGTGTGCCTTTGAGGTCCGCCAGGCTGACTCGCTGGTCGACGTAGAGTCCTTCGATCTGGTGAAACTGCGCGCTGTGGGTTGCGTCCACTTCGTCGCGGCGAAAAGCCGAGCCCGGCGCGATCACCCGGATAGGCGGTGGCGCCAATTCCATGGTGCGAATTTGCACGGTGGAAGTGTGCGTGCGGAGCAGCCGCCCATCGGGCAGGAAGAAGGTGTCCTGCTCGTTACGCGCGGGATGATCGGGCGGGGTGTTGAGAGCGTCGAAGCAATGCCATTCGTCTTCAACATCGGGACCATCCGCCAGCGCGAAACCCATCCGCCGAAAAATACCGATCGCGCGATCGAGCATCTGGGTGAGCGGGTGGAGGGCGCCGATTTCGTTAGGCGCGCCGGGCAGGGAAATGTCGAGATCGGCCAGCGCACCCGATTCCTTGGCCGCCCGCAGCTTTTCGCCGGTTTGCTCGAGCGCGGCTGTGACCGCGGTGCGCACCTGGTTGAGGAGCTTGCCGACAAGCGGCCGTTCATCTTTCGAGAGTGATTTCATCTGCTCGCCCCAGGCCGTGATGCTGCCGCTGCGCCCGAGGTAACGGGCACGCGCAGCATCGAGCGCCTGTTCGTCAGCTGCGGCCGCGATCTCGGCCAGCGCGGCCGCGCGCAATTCTTCCAGCTGGTGGGTCATGTGGAGCATTGAAACGTTGAAGGGTTAAACCGTTAAAGCGGGAAGCATCGTGTAGTGGCTTCATCGCTTCAACGCTTCATCGCTTCAACGTTCCATGGCACACGCCTTCTGCTTCTTCTCCAGCGCGCCCTTGACCTGCTCGACGATCCCCCGGAATGACGCCTCATCGGTAAGGGCGAGGTCGGAAAGAATCTTGCGATCGAGTCCGATGCCGGCGGCTTTCAAGCCTTCGGCGAACCGGCTGTAGGTAAGGCCCTGCGCACGCACGGCGGCATTGAGCCGCTGCACCCAGAGCATGCGAAAATTGCGCTTGCGTGTCTTACGATCGCGATAGGCCCAATATTTGCCCTTCATCGTCGCGTCTTTCGCGTAACGGAAAAGTTTCGATCGGCGTCCCCTGTAGCCCTTGGCGGATTTCAGGACGCGTTTGCGGCGCTCGCGGCTGGCGGGCGCATTGGTGGCTCTTGGCATGTTGTTGTTCCCCGAAACATTTCGAGGCTCCTCTTTCGGCGAACTGTTGTTTTCGTCATGCTCTGCCCGACCTCATTCGCCGACGCGGCCCGGTCGAGGGCCAGGTGGGCAGAGAATTCCGCGCGACCAGCGCAGCGGAGGGCAATAGTAAACGGGAAGCGCTGTCGCTCAAATCGTTTTTCTGTCAATGTGCCGCGCCATCATGCTCTCGCAGCCATGAAGAACCTTCTGCGGAAATTGCATCTCATCCCGAACCAACGCGCCGAGAGGGAGAAGCGCAGCGCCGAAAAAGCGCGACGCAACCTCACGGTCCCGAATGCGCGGCGCTCCTACGCCGATTACCTGGCGAGTCTGCTGGCAAAAAAACATCCGGAGACCGCGATGTCACTCGCGGTCGGCGGGGATTACGAGGTAATGGGCGAGGCGTTGCGTCAGCGTCTGGTGCGGTTCGGGCTTCAGCCTGACAATTACCTGATCGATGTCGGCTGCGGCTCGGGGCGGTTGGCCTTTGCCTGCGCGCGCTCTGATTTTCGTGACACCCTGCGCTATCTCGGGGTCGATATTGTGCCAGAGATGCTCGCTTTCGCCGCCGAGAAATGCCGCCAACCGCGCTGGCGTTTTGAGCTGGTGACCGACCCAAGAATTCCGGAGAACGATGAGGTAGCGGACATGGTTTGCTTCTTCTCTGTCTTCACCCATCTGATGGAGGAGGAGTCGTTTCTCTATCTGCGCGAAGCCAGGCGAGTTCTCAGACCCGGCGGCCGCATCGTCGCTTCCTACCTCGACATCGCGATGCCCGCGCACTGGGAGATTTTTGAGGCCAACGTTCAGTCCGCTCGTTGGCGCCAGGAGAAACCGATGGACATCTTTCTTTCGGCCGCATTCTTTGAGACCTGGGCGGCAAGACTGGAGCTCGATTTGATCGAGGACCGGGCGCCGGATTGCGGCCAGCGGACCTGCGTTTTGCAGAAATCGCGGGCGTGAATTTTGAAATTGGCCGAAGAACGGAAGTTTCCCTAAGATTGCGGCATGCACTGGCTCGCGAGGTATCGGTTGCTCGTCATCGGCGCGATCTGCCTTTTCTGGACTGGGCTCGTCCTCCTGCTGCATTTCACCCCGAACGTGCCGTTTTTTTCGGGAGTCTGGTCGGGGGAACAAGACTTCGAGGATCTTCTGCAAAGTGAGGGCCGGAAAACGCCAACACGCGATGATTTTGTCTTCCTCGGGATTGACCAGAGCACGCTCGAACTGCCGCCATTTTCCCCAGAAGAGCTGGCCAACAACCGCGCCTTTCAGCTGATGACGGCCCGGCCCTTCCCGTGGTCGCGGGAAGTCTACGTGCTGCTCCTCGATCGGCTCTTCGGAGCCGGCGCGCGCCTCGTGATTTTTGACATGATGTTCAATCCGCCTAACGACGGCGATCCGCAGTTCCGCGCCGCGCTCGATCGTTACCGAGACAACGTCGTGGTTGGTGCAAACTTCGATGTCGCCAATGCCATGCAGGCGATTTTGCCTAACGAGACCTTGATCCACGCGCCGCAGTTAGAGGATCGCCGGGTCGGTTATGTCAATTATTTCCCCAACCTGGCCGATCGACGCACGCGCTCGATCTATTACACCTTGACGGAGCGCCAGCTGGCCGGGCAGCCGCCGCGGCCAGGCGAGCAAACGTACTACTCTCTCGCGGCGCGCGCTCTGGAGCAGATCGGACATGGTGCCGACGTGCCGAAGGATCATGCCGCCCACATGCTGCGTTTTACCGACGAGGACGCTTATCCGCCGCAGCCCTTCTATCAGGTCTTCGATCCAAAATTCTGGCACGCGAATTATCACGACGGCACATTTTTCAAGGGCAAGATCGTGATCATCGGCGGCTCGGCCCAGATCTTTCACGACGTTGTTACGACCCCGCTCGGGCCGGGTTTGCCCGGGCCCGTTCTGCACTTGAACGCGATGGCGGCGGCGATGGCGCATCAGTTTCTCTGGATGACCCCGGAGCGCGTTGATTTCGCGCTCGTCATTGCCGCGGGAGGGCTGGCCTGGGCACTAATTGCTTTCGTCCGGCGACCTGGCCTTGTCCTGACGCTTCTCTTCCTCATCACTCTGGCATATCTCGCCGTCGCCCGGATCAGTTACGACTGGCGCGGGCTGCTCCTTGTCACGGTGCCGGTGCTGTCGGTTTTCCTCCTCAGCGGCTTGACGTCGTTAGGCTACGAATACGCCATGGAGCGGGTCGAGAAGTTACGCACCCGCCGCACTCTCGAACGTTACGTCTCGAAAAATCTCGTGAAGGAGATCCTCGATAACCCGGGCGGATTCTATAGCAGCCTGAAGGGGGTGCGCATGCCGGCGACGGTTTTGTTCTCCGACATCGTCGGCTTCACCAGCCTGACCGAACACGCCGACCCCGAGGCGCTCGTCAGTCAGCTGAATGAATACCTCAGCCGGATGACGGCCGCCGTCTTCGAGAATGGCGGTACGCTCGATAAGTTCATCGGCGACGCGGTCATGGCGGTGTGGGGCAACGTGCGCAGCCATGGTAAAGCAGAGGATACAAAAATGGCGGCGCGCGCGGCGCTGGCAATGCGGCGTGCTCTGCGGGCGCTGAATGCCGACTGGGCCACGCGCGAGATCGCGCCCTTCGCCATCGGCATTGGGATCAACCAGGGAGATGTCCTCGGCGGCAACATCGGTTCGCAGGAGAAGGCTGATCCGACTGTGATCGGCGACGCGGTCAATCTCGCATCGCGTCTCGAGGGCCTGACGAGAACCTATAACACGGATATTCTTCTCGGCCCGACCGCGACCGACTTGGTGCGCGATGAATTCCACGTCCGCTCGGTGGCGAGGGTGCAGGTGAAGGGAAAATCGGAGCCGGTAGAAATCTCGACCCTGATCGCAGCGCGGAGCGCTGGAATCGACCCGGAGTTTTTGCGTCATCTCGAGACCTACGAGGAGGCGTTTCAGAAATTCCGGCAGCGCGAGTTTCGCGAGGCGAAGATTCTCCTCTCCCGCTTTCTCGAATTCTACCCGCAGGATTTCCTCGCAAAGTTGTATCTGGAGCGAACTCTCGAGTACGAGCAGACGCCGCCAGATGAAGCGTGGAACGCGGTCGAAGTGTTTAAGAAAAAGTGAAACGGTCCGAGAATCGGGATCCGCTTGCGACCGATCCTGGTGGCGCCACTCGCAGGCAAATTCGCCTTTGTCGTGAGCTGCTCGGGCTGCTCCAGATTCACGGGCCGGGGAGATAGCGCCGTCGGATGTCGTCAGGCGTCATCCCCTGGGCGCGCAGGGCGCGCAAGCTGAGGGCATCATCGCGTTTCGCGAGGCGTCTGCCTAACGAATCGGTCACCAGAGGAAGATGGCAGAATTTCGGCGCGTTTAATCCCAACGCGCGATAAAGGATCATCTGCCGGAAAGTCGAGCGCAACAGGTCCGCGCCACGCACGACTTCGGTGATGCCCATGGCCGCGTCGTCCACCACGACGGCAAACTGGTAGGCTGGGACGTCGTCTTTCCGCCAAACCACGAAATCTCCGAAATCAACCCCGGCGACCGCTCGTTGCGGGCCGGCAGATTGATCAACAAAGCGCAGCTTTTCGCCATTGGGAACGCGAAAACGCCAGGTCACGCCGACGGGATCCGGTGCCTCGGGGATCGTCAGAAGAGCGGGCCGGCAGGTGCCCGGATAGAGCGGCTCTTCCTCCTCACCGTGAGGAGCGCCGGCCGCGCTCAACACGTCGCGCCGCGAGCAAGCGCAAGGATAGATCAGGCCTCGGTCGCGCAATTTTTTCCAGGCCGCAAGATAGAGGGCGCGGCGCTCACTTTGCAAGAATGGCCCTTCCGCCCATCGCAAACCAAACCAGCGCAAATCTTCGCCGATCGTCTCCCGAAACTCCGGCCGGCAGCGCGTGCGATCGAGATCTTCCACGCGGAGAATGAGTGTGCCTTGACGCGCCCGGCAGCGCTCCTGCGCCCGCCAGAAAGTGATCGCGTGGCCGGCGTGCAGATGGCCGGTGGGCGACGGCGCGAGGCGACCGCGATAAGCAATTTCCGATTGCAAGTTTCAGATTTCAGATTGCCTGATGCCCTTTTCAATCTGAAATCTGCCATCTGCAATCTTCCATTCCAAAACGGCTTCTTCTTTTCGACATCGACGGAACCCTGATTAATTCCGGCGGCGCCGGCCTGCAGGCGTTGCGGGATGTCCTGCAGGAACAATTTGGAATCACGGATGATCTCGAGGAAATCGAAGTCGCCGGCCGGACTGACAGCGGGATCGTGCACCAGATTTTGCGCAAGCAAAAGATTGAGCCTAACGAAAAGAACACGGCCCGTTTTCTCAACCAATACCTCGAACTGCTGGCGGAGGAATTACCGCAACGAACCGGATGCGTTTTACCCGGAGTGAAAAAGTTGCTCGAGCGCCTGCAGGCACGTTCGCACATTGTGCTTGCCCTTCTCACCGGCAACGTGCAGCGCGGCGCGAAGCTGAAACTCGAACATTACGGCCTCTGGCACTTCTTTGAGTTCGGCGCCTTTGCGGACGATCATCACGATCGCAACGAACTGGGCGCGTTCGCCCGCCAGCGAGCGCGCGAAAGACACGGAGTCGAGTTTGAATCGGCCGCGATCGACGTGATCGGTGATACTTCGCACGATATCTCCTGTGGCAAGGCGATCGGGGCGCGCACCATCGCGGTGGCGACCGGGAGTTTCACGCCGGAGCAACTGGCGGTCTACCATCCGGATTGGATCCTGCGCGATTTTTCGGACGTCAATGGGGTGCTCGCCGAACTCGGTTGGTTATGACGAACCATTGCTCGGACAGGTGATTGACGGAGCCAGCAAGAGTGACATGCTTTCCGCGCCATGCCGAAAAACAAGTCGAGTATCCTGCCGCTGGCGGGCGAAATTGATCTTCACGTCGCGCCACAGGTCGGCGCTTCGCTTGCGGCGCTGATCGCGAAAGAGCCGCCACAATTGGTGGTCGATCTTTCTCGGGTCACTTACATTGACAGCTCAGGTCTCGCCGCGCTGATCGAGGCGATGCAAAACGTCGGCCGTTACGGCGGCCAGTTTGCTCTTTGCGGCCTCCAGGAAAGCGTGCGGCCGATTTTTGAAATTTCCCGTCTCGATCAGGTTTTCCGGATTTTCCCCGACACTGCGTCGGCCCTTGGCAGATGACTGAGGACGGCGAGGGTGCGGGCGACGTTCACGGAAATGTCGAAATGGCTGGCGCGCTCGAGAATCGCTAAGCGCGCAGCGAGGCGCCGCTCCGGGCTCGACCAAAAAAGAAGCGCCGCGCGAATCTGCGCGGCGTTTGCAGCAGCCTCGACGATGGAGCCGTGGACGCCGTCCTCGATGATTTCGCTAAAACCGTTGGCACGCGTCGTAATGACAGGGAGACCGGTGGCGAGCGCCTCGAGACAGGCGTTGGAAAAAGGATCATAGAGGGTTGGAAGGAGGAAGATGTCGGCCGCCGCGTAGACGGCTGGAAGATCGCGCACTGCCCCGAGACGATGGACGAAAGGTCCACGGGCCATATGACGCCGGCCGCGCCCGGCGACAAGGAGGCGAAAGTCCTTGCCTAACGAATTGATAGCTCGAGCGGCGAAGCGGGCCCCCTTACGCTTCCAACCCGAGCCGACAAAAAGGACCGCGACCTCGTCGTCGCGCAATCGCAAGATGCTGCGACGCAGGCGCCGCAGCTCGGGATCGGGCCTAAAGTCGCCCAAGGGGACGCCATTCGGGACGACGTCGATTTGGCTGCCCGGATAGCCGTAGTATTCCTCCGCCTCGCATTTCACCATTTGGGAGTTGGCGATTACCCGACGGGCGCCGCCGGTGAACAGCGCCTTCTCCAGCTCGAGCGTTTCGCGATGTTTGGCGTTGAAGCGGTCGAGAAGGCGACGCGGGAACCCGGAGACCGCGGCGCGCCGCCGCATCCAGGCCCGGTGAATGCCGTCGCCGGCGCGATAGACGTCACATTCCCAAACCCGTTCGAGACTCAGCAGTAAATCGCAGTGCGTCCTGGGCTCGATCTTTTGCAATTCATCGGCGAAGCGCACCGCCGTTTCGCCGCGCAAACGCGTGATTGGTCCCCACGGCCACTCGCGTGTCGGCCAGCTCGCGTCGGTAAAAAGGCGGCTGGAATGGCCCGACTCGCTCAGGCCGCGAGCGAGACGTTTCAGGTAGGCTTCGGCGCCGCCGACCTCGGAATGACCGCGTCGGACCAGGCCGATCGTTAGGCGAGGGGCGCTCATCGCTGGCAACACGCCGGAGTTCTACCTTTACTTGCGCCCATTCCCAACAATAATGATAAGGCGATGGTGGGCGGAACTCTAAAAAAACCGCCGCGCGCGCTCGCGAACGCAACGGCGACACGCCAGTTACCGAAGCACCTCCTCTATTCGATTTTTGCGCGCATCGGCGGGTCGGGATTGGACACGGATGCGTTTGAAACGCTGCGTGCCTCCTGGCGGGGTAGTTTTCTAGGGAAAGCCGTGGCCTACGATAACCGGCAAAGCGAAATCCCCGCCGCGCGCATCCATTCATTACGCTGGCACCCGGTGCGTCTGCTTTCTTCGCTCGACAGTCCGTATTATTACGGGGCGAAAAAGAAATATCTCGACTGGATCGCGGCACGGCATCTCGCGAGCGGGCGCTACGATCTGTTTCACAGCTGGTCGGGCGATTGTCTGCTTTCGCTGCGCGAAGCGCGCAAGCGTGGGATTCCCTCGATCCTGGAAATTCCGACCTGGCATCGTGACCGCGGCAAAGTGAAGCGGGCCCAAAACGACACCGCCTCTTCCGAGCCAAAGTTGTCCTGGCGCAAGCGCTGGAAAGAAGATCTGCTGCTCGATCGCGATCGTTATCTCGAGGAGTACGACCTGGCTGACCTGATTCTCGTTCTTTCAGAACGCGCCGCGGAAACGTTCCGCGTTCAAGGCTTCTCCGAGGACAAACTCTTTTACCTGCCACGGGGCGTGGATGTGGATCGCTTTACCCCCGGCGAGCGGCCTCCGCATTTTCGCGCCGTTTTTTCCGGCGCGTTGATCGAGCGCAAGGGCGTGCACCATTTGCTCGAAGCCTGGCATCGTCTCGCCTTGAAAGAGGCGGAGCTTTGGCTGGTTGGCTCGGTCCACGAAGAGATGAAGCCTTATCTGAAGAAATTCGGGAACGAGAGCGTGAAGGTCATTGGCTTTGCGAGCGAGCCGGAGAAATATCTGCGCCAATCGACGGTCCACGTTTTTCCCTCGCAATGTGAAGGAAGCGCAAAGGTCACCTACGAGGCCGCGGCGTGTGGGCTGCCGCAGGTCACGACCCGCGAAGCGGGCGACGTGGTCGAGGATGGCGTGCAGGGGATCCTCGTTCCACCGGCCGATATCGACACGCTCGCGGCCGCGATTCAGCAGCTTTACAATCATCCGGAAATCGTGGAACGGATGAGCCACGCCGCGCGGGAGCGAGTAGTGGAGAATTTCACGTGGGACCATTTCCGCCAGCGCCTGCTTGACGCGTACGAGGTGGCGATGCGGATGGCGCGCTAGGCACCGGTTGAACGTCCTCCTTATCCAACTCAAGCGGATCGGCGACCTGATCCTGACGGTGCCGACGATCGCCGCCCTGCGGAAGCAGTTTCCAAGGGCGAAAATCTCGCTTGTCGTCAGCTACGGCTCGCGTGAACTGCTGCCCGCGATTCCGTGGATCGATCGCAGCTTCATCGCGCGCGGCCGGGTGTCGGACGCCGCGCACTGGGTCGCCCTCGCGGCGGCGAAGTTCGATTACTGCCTCGATTTTTCGCGCACCGATCGCTCGGCTTTTCTCACTCTGCTCTCGGGCGCGAAGAAACGAATCACCTACGACACGATCCGACGTGAGCAGCTGCGGCAGCTGAGTTACAACGAATTTGTTCCCTCGCGCGTCCTTTTCCTGCACACGGTGGATCATCACCTCGCGCTGCTCGCGCCCCTCGGGGTGCACGATGCCCCGCGCAGCATTCATCTTGCCTTGCCGCAGAGCGCGAAGGCCCAGGCCGCTGCCTTGATCGCGGAACACAATCTGGGCGAAAACTTTGTTGTCGTTCATCCCGGCTCGGCCCGGGCCGAGAAGTTCTGGGTCGCGCGACGCTGGGCGGGAGTTGCAAATGAAGTCGAGGAGAATCTGACCCGCGTCGTGCTGACCGGCGGCAGGTCGCGCATGGAGACAGAACATATCGCGCGCATCAAATCGCATCTCGACCGGCCAGTGGTCGATCTCTCGGGACAATTGGACTTGCTCACTCTCTCGGCGCTCATCGAGCGAGCGCGGCTGCTTTTGACAATCGACTCGGCCCCGATGCATCTGGCCGGCGCGCTCGGCACTCCGCAGGTAGCACTCTTTGGGCCGACGAATCCGTTCCACTGGCATCCGCGCGGGACGGCCGCGATCGTTTTGCGGGCTGGTTACACCGAGCTCTTGGGCACTTTCGCCCCGAAACAGCCGCCCCGGCCGATGAAGGAAATCTCGACGCAGCAGGTGATCGATGCTATGAGGAGTCTGCTGTCGACTCCGGCACTTCAAGCCTCATGAGCCAAGAGCCCGCTGCTCCCAACGCCAAGCCGCCCAAGCCTTCCTTCTGGACCACGATAAAGGAGTCGTGGGGTCCGTACAAGCGTCTCTACGCTTATGCGATGCCCTACAAGATTCGCTTCGTCGCCGGGCTGATCTTCGGCTTTCTCACCGGCGGCATCAGCGCGTGCCTGCCGCTGGTCATCGTGCACGTCACCGGTTTTATCTTTCACGGCGCGGCCCCGGCTCCAAGCGCGATCATTTCCAACCCGGCAGTGATGGAGCACGGCCCAAGAATCAATTCTCTAGTTTGGACCTGTCTTCTGATTCCGGCGATATTTACCGCGCGCTCACTCTGCGACTACGCCGAGGGCTACTACATGAATTGGGTCAGTACCAAAGTGCTGACCGACATTCGGAATGAGCTCTTCGGCAAGATGCTGAGCCATTCGATGGATTTCTTTAACAAGATGCGTTCCGGCATCCTGGTCTCGCGCATCACCAATGACACGCGAATCATGCAGACGGCCCTGACCAGCGTGAGCAGCGACGTCTTCAAACAGCCGGTCACCATCATCAGCGGCCTGGGGGTGCTCCTTTACATGGATTGGAAGTTTACCGTCGTGACCATGATCCTCTTCCCGAGCTGCCTGATCCCGCTGCGCATTTACGGCAAACGCGCCCGCAAAGCGGTCAAGGGCGAGCAGGAGGAAGTCGGCCAAATGGTCGTGACCATGCAGGAGACCTTCGGCGGCATCCGGGTGGTAAAATCCTTCGGCCGCGAGGAGCATCAGAAAAAGTCCTTCGAGCGCAGCAACCGCATTCAGTTCGACAATGCGATGCGGATTGTGCGCTCGATGCAAGCCATCGGCCCGCTGGTCGAGATCATCGCCGCCATCGGCATCGGCATGGCGCTGTTTTACGTCTATCTCGCAAACCTGCCTGCGGCCAAATTTTTTGGCCTCATTAGCGGCATCTTCATTCTTTACGATCCGATTAAGACTTTGAGTCGCATCCACATCAACCTGCAACGGTCCGTCCAGGCCACGGTCGAAATCTTTCGCGTCCTCGATTCCACCCCCACCATCGTCGATCGGCCTAATGCGATCGTCCTGCCGCAGTCGCGTGGCTTGATCGAATTTGATGACGTCTCGTTTCGTTATGCGGGCGGGGTGACTGACGCCGTGAACGGGATCAACTTGCAGATCGAGCCCGGGAAGAGCTTCGCCCTCGTCGGCGCCAGCGGTGCGGGCAAGAGCACCATTCTTTCCCTCATTCTGCGCCTTTACGACCCGACCACCGGCGAGGTGCGGATCGATGGCCATGATTTGCGCACGCTGACTCAGCTTTCACTCCGCCAGCAGATCGGATTGGTTTCGCAAGACACCTTTCTCTTTCACGACACCATTTTTGAGAACATCCAGTTCGGTCGGCTCGACGCCACGCCCGAGGAAGTTTATGCCGCGGCCGAAGCGGCCTACGCGCACGAGTTTGTCATGGCCCAACCGGAAGGCTACAAAACGATCGTCGGCGACAAAGGCTGTCTCCTTTCCGGCGGGCAGCAACAACGCATCGCGATCGCCCGTGCCCTGCTCAAGAACGCGCCCATTCTGCTCCTTGATGAAGCGACCTCGGCGCTTGATTCCGAATCGGAACAGCAAATCCAGATTGCCCTCGAGCACCTCGCCCGCGGCCGCACCGTGATCGCGATCGCGCACCGGCTTTCCACTATTTTATCTGCCGACCACATCGTGGTCATGGAGAAGGGCGAGATCAAGGAGATCGGGACTCATGCCGAGCTGCTGGAGAAATCCGGCTACTATCGCCGCCTTTACGACCTGCAGTTCAACCGCAACCCGGATGAGCCGGGCGCGGAGGTGGAACTCTTCGCCGAAGCAACCGCCTAAGCCATCCGCACGGAGCGGTTTCCGCCCACTTCTACGCTCGCCCGCCGGCAATCAATGCGATCAATCGCTCGTCCTTCGCGAGCAATCGGCAGCTCCCGATCGGCAGCCACTTCTCACTCCCCGCGCACTGGTTGAAATTGCAAATCCGCCGGCACTGCCGGTAACTCCACCCAACTGCGACAACCGCCGTAGGCTTTCGAGTTTGGAAAATGCCAGACCGGATCGAGCCGGAAGATCTCGACGAAGGCGACATGAAGTCCCGGCGCTTCATTATACGCAAAGCGTTCCCGCACCACTCTCTCTTCCAGGATGTGTAACGGCTCGAGCGCGCGCACCTCTTCCCAATCGGTCAGGACGCGCGCCTCTTGCACCCGTGCAAAATACCGAATCTCGATCTCGTCGGGTCGCGGCTCGGGCAGGATCGCGCCGGGCCGGCGGACGCGATCCAGTTGTTCATGGAAAAAAGTCGGGAAGAGAAAGAACGCCCGATGCCGAAAACCAAAGCCATCACGCCCCTCGGCCAGGCCGCCTTTGCGGATAATAACCGTCTGTCGCCCCTCGCCCAAAGCCTGGCAAACGAGCGCCCACTCCTTGAAACCGATGCTTTGCATTTCGCGGCCTGCAAACTACGCTCCCGCCGATGCCCTTCAAGATCGACCTCCATACGCATTCGTTCTTTTCCGGGGACGGCGTCTCCAGCCCGGAAGAGAACATCGCCTCGGCCAAGGCGAAAGGTCTGCACGGTTTCGCGCTCACAGATCACAACACGAACGACGGCATCACCTACCTGCTCGAGAAGGGCCTAATGCGCGAGGACGGCCTGCCCGTGGACGGTTTTCTCATCATACCGGGCGTCGAGGTTACGACAGCCGAGGGCCACCTCCTTAGCATCGGCGCCTCGCTGCCATATTTGAAGGGCCGACCGGCTCGCGATGTCTGCGATCTCATCCATGAGCGCGACGGCCTCGCCATTCCGCCGCACCCATACGATTTGTTCCGGGCCGGAATCCGCTTTTCGACCCTCGAGAAATTGCCGATCGACGCGATCGAGGTCTTCAACGCCGCCACCACTCTCCGGCGCTACAATCGCTACGCGTTCAAATATGCACAGGTCCGCGGACTGCCGATGACAGCGGCGAGCGACGCGCATCATCACGCCGCGATCGGAACGGCTTACACCATTTTGGACACGGATGATTTTTCGCTCCGCGGCATCCTCGCCCAGATTTTGAAAAGCAACGAGCTGAATCAGGTGTATCTCACGCCGAAGGACAGCGTGCGCAAAACCTGGAACAACTGGATGCGCCTGCGCCGCCGTAAGACGCTGCCACGGCAGCCGGCCGGCGCCAACGCCTGTAGCAACGGCGGGTCGCCGTGAGACGCAGTCGGCGCCAGGGTAGCGCGCGAGAGTCGTTAGGCTGCGGACTGGAAGGTAGCGTTATCTTTTTCCGACCGTTCTGACGTTCAGACGTTCTTAACGCCTCAGCAGCTTGCGCAGCTCCTCGACCGTCGTGACCGGCGCTTTGCAGGCGAAATTCTCGCAAACGTAAGCCGCAGCTTTCCCGTCGATCGGCCGCATCGTCTTCAGTTCCTCCAACCTTTCCGCGAGATATTTCTGACCTTCGCCGCCATCGGCCAGGAGCACCACCGTCTGCGGGAGATAATGCTTGTGCAACTCATCAAGCAGGTCGCGCGTATCCATCCCGCCCGGTTTGCCCGCGATCACGATCTGCTTCGGCTTCGCCAGGCTATCATCGAGCGCGACCAGCATCTGGGGCAGCGCGCTCGGGAAATGGTCGAGCGACCCGCCGAAAGCTGCGATCGTTTTCTCCGCACGCGCGCGCCACGCTTTCGAATCGCGAATCTGCGCCAACCGGAGCAGATTAAGCGCGGCGATCGAGCTGGGCGCCGGCTCGGCGTTGTCGTTGTCCTCCTTCATTCGGAGCAGGACGCTCGTGTCCTGCCCCGTGCTGCTGAAATAGGCGCCGTTGTTCTGGTCCCAGAAAAGCCGGTCCTGCGTTGCCTGCAATTCCTCGGCCAACCGCAGCCACTGCACATCGAAGGAGGTCTCGTAAAGATCGAGTAAGCCCTCGATGTAAAAGGCGTAATCTTCGGCGAAGCCTCCGATCTGCGACGGTCCGCCGCGATAACTCCGCCGCAGTGTATGCGTTTTCTCGTCGTAAAGTTTATCCCTGACGAACTCGGCGGCCCGGGTCGCGGCCTGCAAATAGGTTGGATCGCCCAGCACTTGCCCGCCGCGGGCAAAGGCGGAAATCATGAGCCCGTTCCAGGCTGTAATGATCTTGTCGTCGAGGTGCGGCCGCGGACGCTGCTGCCGCAGGGCGAGGAGCGTTGCCCGGCGATAGCGCATCGATTCATCAACATCGAGCTCGCTCTTCGAGAAATGCTTCGCCGTCTCGGCAAAACTCTGCCGCTCGTAGAGAATATTTTCACCATGAAATTCTCCCTGCGGATCGCTCCCCTCGGGCGCGTTGCCCGGCGCCTCGACCCCGTACTGATAATCGAACAGTTCGGCATATTCCCCGAGCGCCTCATCGATCTCCTGCTTCGTCCAGACATAATAGGCGCCTTCCGCTTTCTCGGTCCCGCCGGCAGTCGTTAGGCTATCCGCGTCTTCGGCCGAGTAGAATCCACCGTCGGCATCAGTCATGTCGCGCCGCACATAATCCAGCGTGTCGCGCGCGATCCCTTCGTACAGCAGGTCGCCCGTGATTTGATAGGCGTCGAGGTAGGCGTTGGCCAGTTGCGCCTGGTCGTAGAGCATCTTCTCGAAATGCGGCACCCGCCACGAGCCATCGACCGAGTAGCGATGGAATCCGCCGCCCAGTTGATCATGGATCCCGCCCGCCGCCATCTTGCGCAGGGTAAGCAACGCCATCCCAAGCGCGGCCTCGCCCGCATCCGAGCCCGAAGGCGAACGCTGATAGACATCAAAAAGAAAATTCAGCGTGACCGGGCGAGGAAATTTCGGTGGGCCGCCAAATCCGCCACCCCGCGCGTCGTAGCTGCGCGCGATTTGCTCATAAGCGGCATCGATCAGTTTCGCGTTTACTTTTCCGGGCGGAGTGGCCGCGGCCGCCGAATGGGCCAGCGCGGTCATGATCTGGTCGCCGCTCTCGCTGATCTTGGCTCGATTGTTTGCCCAGGCATCGGCCACCCGATGCAGCACCTTGAGGAAACTCGGCTGCCCATAGCGATCGACCGGCGGAAAATAGGTCCCGCCGACAAAGGGCTTCAGTGCCGGGGTCAGGAAAACATTCAACGGCCAGCCGCCACCGCCGGTGGTTGCCTGCACAAACGTCATGTAAACACGATCGACATCCGGCCGCTCTTCGCGATCGACCTTGATGCTGACGAAACGCGAGTTCAGAAAGGCCGCGACTTCCTCGTTCTCGAACGATTCACGCTCCATCACGTGGCACCAGTGGCAGGTCGAGTAGCCGATCGAGAGAAAAATCGGCTTCTTCTCGCGACGCGCTTTTTCGAAGGCTTCTTCGCCCCACGGATACCAGTCGACCGGGTTATGCGCGTGCTGGAGAAGGTAAGGCGATTTTTCGTGGATGAGCCGGTTGGTGTGCTCCACGTGAGCTGGCGGAACAGCAGTTACAGGCGGCGTCGGAGTCACGCTTTAGGCTAGCCCGAGAATGCGAAAGCGGAAGTCCCTTGTCACGCGCTGAGCCGTCGCGGAAGCTGCGCGGGCTCCGCCGGTTTTTTCCGACGCACTATGAACTACGTCGAATTGACTCTGCTCATCCTGGCAATCGGCGTGGTCGGTTTCCTCTACTCATCGGTCGGACACGCGGGTGCGTCCGGTTACATCGCCGTCATGGCCCTGGCTGGCGTTGCTCCCGCCATCATTCGACCGACCGCCTTGGTCCTGAACATTTTTGTGGCGACGATCGGAAGCTATCAATTTTGGCGAGCGGGTTACTTGTCGTGGCGGCTTTTCTGGCCCTTCGCGCTGCTCTCGGTCCCCGCGGCGTACCTGGGCGGTTACTCGCAGTTGTCGGGCAACGCCTTCCGAATTCTACTCGGTCTGATCCTGCTTTTCTCGGCAGTGCATTTGATCTTTCGACGAGGCGATGCTCCCAACGTCCTGCCGCCCTCGACCCCGATGGCGATAAGCGTCGGCGCCGGCATCGGACTTCTCTCCGGCCTGACCGGAACCGGCGGTGGCATTTTTCTGACCCCGCTATTGCTCGTCTGCCGATGGGCGCACATCCGGCAGGCCGCTGCCGTTTCGGCGTTGTTCATCCTGGTCAACTCGATCGCTGGACTCGGGGGCTTCCTGACTGGGAGTCGCGGCCTGCCCTCACTGACTCTCGTGCTGGCGCCAGTCGTGGTCATGGCCGGTTTCCTCGGCTCATATTTCGGGAGCCGGCGTTTTCAGCCTCGAACCATCAGCCGGCTCCTGGCAACGGTTTTGCTGATCGCTGCGACCAAACTATTTCTTACCCGATGAGAGGCTGAATACGGAGATACCCAGGGCATCATTTCTTGATTGAGAGAATGTCCAAAAATAGCAGACGCAGTTGCCGCGCCGCGACGTCGTTCCCGCTCCGCCCCCTGCTGAAAAGGCTACGCAGGGTGCGCCGTCAATTTCTTAGCCGTCTAACGGGTCTCCGGTACCGGATGACAGGCTGAGCTGCGGTGCGCGCTCTGGCGACCATGGATTGGTGCGATAGTCGGAAGCGACAATGTCCTCCCGCCGCGCCCGGAGCATTTCGAGAAATCCGGAGACATCGAATCCGTGCCGCAGCGGAGCGAATGGAATCAGATTTGTTTCCGCCAACCGGAATAAACGTACCGCCGGGTGCATCCGTCGCCCGTCTTTCGGGTGCGTCGGCCGTGCATGCTGTTTCTGCAAATGGACGAAGCCGCCCGCCGCCTGGATCAGCCCCTTGAAAAAATTCGCATCCTCCGATTCCGTTCGCAGCCAAAGATGCTCGAGAAGATCGTGCGCCTCATAGTAGCGCTGCTCATTCCAGCAGCGAAAGAAGCCAAGATAACAGGGATGCTGCGCGATCGCGTCGCAGGCCGATCTGCTCGTCGCATCGCTCAACTCTTCTGCCAACCGGGAAATCCTTTGGCCTTTGCTCACGGAGCGCTTAATCTCGTTTCGGCTGAGATGACCGGCAACCAGGCACGCATTGTTTTCCAACGGAGGGCCGGTTGGCGCACGGCCACGAGTGACGGATGACGGCGGTCGGTCTCACCCTTTTGCTTGGCGCGATCGTTGTTCTGATTTCCTGCTCGGCGCTTTTTTCCGGCCTGGAGACGGCGCTCTTTCGGCTCAAGAGTCATCAAATTCAGCGGCTTCAGGAACAGCATGTTTCGTTGACGGATTTCCTGCGCACCTTCCGCGAGAATCCGCGACGCGTGCTTAGTGTTCTCCTCCTCGGCGACGCGATGGTCAACGTGCCACTCACCATTCTGTGCCTCGTTCTGATCTGGGAAGGACCGCTCGTGACGCATCTCCCGGCCTGGCTCGCGACGCTGGCGATTTTCGGCGTCATCGTCGTGCTCTGCGATCTGATCCCTAAACTCCTCGCCCTTTCTACTGCCTACCGCATTTCCGCCGTCGGCGTATTCACCCTTAAGATCATGATGCCGCTGCTCGATCGCGTCGGCCAGGTCTTGGAAAAAGCCAGTACGGTAGTGATCGATCGGCTTACCCCGGCGCAACTGCGCGTTCGGCGCCGGCTGAGCGACGAGGAGCTCGAGACCCTGGTCGAGATGGGCGAGGCCGAGGGTACCCTGCAGGAAGCGGAAGGCGAGATGATCCAGGAAATCATCAAGCTCGGGGACAAGACGGCGAAGGATTGCATGACGCCGCGGGTCGACACCTTTGCCGTGCCGGATGATTTGCCTAACGATGAAGCGATCGCCCTATTCAAGCAACGACGCCATCGGCGCGTGCCGGTTTATGCCGAGACGCCCGACCATGTCCTCGGCATTGTCGACGTGAAACAGTTCCTGCTCGATCCCTCGGCGCATTATACGGAGACCCTCATTGCCCCGTCATATGTCCCTGAGACAATGCCGGCGGTTGAGTTGCTGCGCCGTTTCCTCACCCAGCCGCAGCAACTCGCGATCGTGGTGGACGAGTTTGGCGGGACGGAGGGAATTATCACGCTCGACGATATCATTGAGGAGATCATCAGCGACGCCGCGCCCCTCGGCGACGCCGAGCTCTACATCGAGCCGCTCGAGGACGGTCGCTTCCTCGTCAGCGGCAACGCGCGCCTCGACGATCTCACGGAGCATCTTGGCTTCGAGCTGACGGCCGATGGCATCGACACGATCGGTGGTTACGTTTTCAATCGGCTCGGCTATTTGCCCAACGCCGGTGCAACCCTCGCGATTCCGCATCTTTCCATCACCGTGCGACGGGTCAGCCGGAAACGGATCGAGGAGGTCTTGCTCGAAAAAACTGGCGGCGGGGCGGAGGAAGAAATCGCCGGGACGGGTGAAAGGGAAAAATGATCAGCTGGATCATCATCCTGTGCTGCTGGCTGGCGTCGTTCGTCTTTTCCGGGATCGAGGCGGGCCTGCTTTCCCTTGATCAGGTGCGGCTGCGCCATCAAGTGAAGCTGCGCAATCATTCCGCCATCCTTCTCGATCGGCTCATGCAATCGCCCGAGCGTTTGCTCGCGACTATTCTGCTGGTGACGAATTTCGCCGATATCGCCGGCCTCATCTTGCTCACCCGACGGCTGGTGGCGTCGTTAGGCAACCTCGGCTATCCCGTCGCCTTCCTCGTGGCCGCGCCGATTTACCCTTTTCTGCTCGGCGTTCTGCCGAAATCGCTCTTCCGTCGCTTTCCCTACCGGGCGCTGGCGGCATTCGCCGGCTTGCTCGTTTTCACGTCGCGCCTCCTTTGGCCGATCCTTGCCATGGGCTCGCTGATTGGCCGGCTCCTCTTTCGACGAACCAAGGCGCCGCCTCGTCTCTTCGCAGCCCGCGAAGATCTGAAGCGACTCACGGTCGAAAGCGAACGCCAGGGCGCACTCACCTCTGCCGAGCGCGCAATGATTCACAACGTGGTCGATTTCCGGACCGTCAAGGTCGCAGACGTCATGGTCTCCCTGCCGAAAGTCGTTTCGATCAAGCCAGACCGCACCATTCCACAACTCCTCGCCTTGAGTGCCGCGACCGGCATCGAGCGCCTGCCGGTGATCGCGAAAAAGGACGCGCTCGGCCTTGTCAATGTCTTCGACGTGTTGCTCGACAAGGACCCAGCGCATGACCTGCGCCACTACACCCGGCGTATTGTCTCGGCTACGGAAAACGAATCCGCCTACCGCATCATTCGCCGCTTGCGCGCCGCCCGGCTCACCCTGGCCGCGGTCAAAGGCGAGCATGGCAAGCTGACCGGGATCGTCACGATCGAGGATCTCGTCAGGCGCCTGGTCCAAAGCGCCTAAGCGAGATTCGTCCTCAATAACCGGTCGGGCTCAGAAATTGGAACGCGACCACGCGACCCTTCTGAAAAGAAACCGTCTTCACCGGATACTGCAGGCTCGCCGGGAAGGGATAATAATACGGATTCCAGAAAGGATCGACGAACGCCCCGTAAAAGCGATAACCGCCGTGCCGTCCGTAAAATCCGATGGGCCCGGCGTAGCCCCACCCGCCGTACCAGCCAGGTCCATAATAGGGACCGTAACCGGTGCTCGACGCGGTATAGACCCAAGTCTCCGTCGGCACATCATGAACCATGCCAGTAGCTTTTTGCTGTGGCCGATCCCAAGCGATAATGACCGCTTCCTGCGACATACCGCCCCGGATTTCTCCCCGGCTAACCAAGGATCGCTCCTGCGGCGAGAGTTGTTCGAAGGCAGCACGATTCGCGTCGATTCGCGACGAGACCGTGCTGCAGCCCGAGAAAATCAACACGCCAGTTGCGATGCACGCCAACAGCGCCCACGATGACAATTGACGCTTCATAAAGGAAGCATATGACGTCGCTCAACAGCGTCAAACAGCGGGCGGAAAAACGCCAAACGGTAACAGAATTGTAAGTTAGAAAGTGTTGAAAGCGTGAAAGGGTGGATCGCGAATGAGACCGGTCGGTCTCTATCGATCTTGATTCAGAAAACTCCCCGCGCTAGCCTCGGCCATGGAGGATCACTTCGGCCACCGCATCTCGTATTTGCGGGTTTCCGTGACCGACCGTTGCAACGAGCGCTGCACCTATTGCATGCCGCAGGAGCTGCAGGAATGGCTCCCCCGGCACGACATCCTCAACTTTGAGGAGACGCTCCGTCTTATCCGCATCGCCAGTGATCTCGGCGTGACCAAAATTCGCCTGACCGGAGGCGAGCCGCTGACTCGCCGCGATGTCATTCAACTCTTTCGGCAGCTTCCCCGCCTGACGAACCTGCGCGAGATCGGCCTTTCCACCAACGGCACGCTTTTGACTCGCGAAGTGGAGACTGGTCTGACGATGGCCCAGGCGGTGCGCGACTGTGGTTTTAGCTCGGTCAACATTTCGCTCGATACTCTCGATCGCGCCCAGTACGCCCGTATCACCGGGCGCGATCTCCTGCCGGCGGCCATCGCCGGAATCGACGCGGCCCTCACCGCGGGATTTCCGCAGGTAAAGATCAATTGCGTCCTGATGCGGGGGCGCAACGATCATGGCCTCGCCGCGCTGGTAGATTTTGCGGCGGAGCGCAACCTCCTCCTGCGATTCATCGAGCTCATGCCCGTGAGCACGACCGAGGTTCTGACGGAGAGCAACTTTTTCCCGGTGGCCGAAGCGCGACGCGCGCTCGAAGCCAGGTTCGGGCATTTGATTCCAGAAACGGATTTTCGAACGAACGGCCCGGCCAGCTATTTCCGAATCGCGGGACGCGACCAGCGCGTCGGGTTCATCGGGGCAATGACCAACCTGCATTTCTGCGAGAGCTGCAACAAACTTCGCCTGACCTGCGACGGAAAACTGCGGCCGTGCCTCGGGAGTTACCTCGAGTTCGACATCATGCAGCCGTTGCGCGCTGGAGCGAGCGACGAGGAGCTGCGCCAGTTTTTTCGCGACGTGGTCGAGCGAAAACCAGAGCAGCACGATTTCCGTACCACGTATCAGCCAGGGCGCAAGATGGTGGCGATTGGGGGCTAGGAATGAAGCGCCTGACCCATATCGCGAGCGACGGCAACGCGAAGATGGTCGATGTCTCGGCCAAGCCAATCAGCCATCGTGAAGCAATCGCCCGCGGACGGATCGAATTGCAAGCGGCCACCCTTGCTCTCATCGCGGCCGATCGCATCGCGAAAGGAAATGTTTTCGCGACTGCGCGCCTCGCCGGCATCCAGGCGGCGAAACAAACCGCGCAGCTCATTCCGCTCTGTCATACCCTGAGTTTGAGCCACGTCGAGATCGGCCTAACGAGTAGTGATACTTTCGTCGAAGCCACCTGCACCGCGCACACCACCGCACAGACCGGCGTGGAAATGGAAGCGCTCGCCGGCGTGACCGTCGCCCTTCTCGCCATCTACGACATGTGCAAGGCAGTCGACAAAACGATGCGCATTTGCGACGTGCATCTTGTTTCCAAGAGAAAGCGACCAGCAATCGGGTCATGAAAAACGCCCATCAACCCACCACTCCCACACTCCATGGCCCTACCGCTCCTTCCTCCATTACCGTTGGCATCATCACCGTTTCCGATCGCGCCAGCCGCGGCGAATACGACGATCTCGGCGGTCCGGCCCTGAAAGAGGTCGTGCACAAGAATGGCTGGAGTGTGCTGGCGGAGGCGATCGTTCCCGACGAAATCGATCCGTTGCAATGCGCGATCCGCTCCTTCGCCGACCAGGGTTGCGGATTGATCCTCACGACCGGCGGCACGGGCATCGCCGCCCGCGATATCACGCCGGAAGCGGTCCGTGGCCTGATGCGGGTCGAGCTTCCCGGCTTTGGCGAGGTGATGCGCGCCGAGTCGATGAAGATCACGCCTAATGCGATCCTCTCGCGCAATCTGGCCGCGATCGTCGGGTCGTCTCTCGTTATCGCGTTGCCGGGAAAGCCGAGCGGGGCGGTCGAATGTCTTGGTTTTGTTGCCGGGGCGATCCCGCACGGCGTGGCGCTTGTCCGACGGATCCCAACCTCTTGTTAGGCATGAGACTCTCCCTCTTTTCCTGAATCCAAAACCATCCATCGTTGCATCTCATTGGAGATCCCAATCATGAAAAAAAATAATCTGATCACTCCTTTGTCTCTTCTCGTCCTTCTCCTCGCTGGCTGCGATTGGAGAGGCATTCGTGGCAACGGCAATATCACGACGGAGCAACGCCCGGTGACTGCTTTCACGCGCCTGGATGCGGGCGGTTTCTATGAGCTGGAATGGCACCCCGGCGCGCCGTCCCTTAGCCTGACAACTGACGAAAATCTGCTTTCCCACATCAAAACCAGTACGGACGGCGACCTTCTCAAGATCGAGACGCGCGGTTCGATGGCTCCGACACATGGCATCAAGGTGGTCATCACGAGCCCGTCGCTGACCGGAGCAACCTTGAGCGGCGCCGTGGAATTGAAAGCGACCCAACTCAGCGGCGCGAACTTCGGCCTGGAAACAAGCGGTGCGGCGAAAGTGACGCTGGCGGGCAACGTCAACCGGCTCCTCGCGAGCCTGACCGGGGCCAGCAAGTTGCAAGCAACAAACCTGGCCGCCAATGATGTCGAGCTGTCCGTGACCGGCGCGGGCAAAGCCGACGTCTCCGCCTCCAATTCGCTCCAGGCTGCGATCACTGGCGCGGGCAAGGTAAGTTACAGCGGGCACCCAAAGTCGGTGGAAAAGAAAATCACTGGCGCGGGCAAAATCGAGCCGCGGGACTAACGGTTCTTGACGCCTGACCGAGCGCGGCCGAAAACTTCCGCCGCAGCCGCGGCATGAATCCCGAACCTGTCTTCCGAGTTTTCGGCCTGGCTCATCTCGTTGTTATCGGCCTGACGATCGCGATTCCCGTCAGCCTTGGGATCGCGGTGCGCCGCACCGGCTCGCGCCGGCTGGATCGCGCCGTCGCGATCGGTCTCCCTCTTCTCCTCCTGACAAATTACTTCGGTTACGCCGCCTATCTTTGGCAGCATCAGCTTCTCTTTTGGAGACAGGCGCTGCCCTTTCAGCTTTGCGACTGGGCGATGGTCACCGTCATCGTGGCGTTGCTCACCGCTCGTCGCGGCTGGATGGAGGTCTCGTATTTCTGGGGCATTGGCGGGACTTTCCAAGCCATTCTCACTCCTAATCTGCAGGTCGATTTCCCGGACATCCGCGCCATCAGTTTCTTCATCACGCATTGCGGGATTGTGGTCAGCGTCATCTATCTGCTGGTGGCGCGCCGTTTTCGCCCGACGTTAGGTTCGGTCTGGCGGACCCTCGCCTGGTCGGAGTTGTACCTCTTCTCAACTCTGTTCGTCGATCACCTCACGGGCGCGAACTACGGCTTCCTGCTTCATAAACCGTTTGCCCCTTCCATCCTCGATTATCTCTCCAACATCCGCTGGCTCTACATCACGGAGTTGAATGGGCTCGCCCTGATCTTTTTTGCCATCCTCTACGCGCCTTGGGCGATCAGCGTGCGTCCGTCCGCGGAAATTTCCGCCTAGAAACCTTCGGTCTCTGGCAACGTATCTTGCGTGAAACAGGCGTTGACAAGACGGTTGCGCGGTCCGGTCGCCGGCGGTGCTGGAGAAACACGAGACGTCGTCGAATCCCGTCGTGTCCGCGCCTCGTCCAACGCGATGCGCGCCGTTTTTTCCCTTTCGTCGCGCGGCCTCAACCGCACTCCGGCGTCAAACTGATCACCAATCTGGTAAGCGAAGAAAACCGACCGCGGTACCATCTGGTGATGGATCGCGTTCCTCTCGTCGCGCACTTCGAGTTTGTAAATGCCGTCCGCGCCTAACGAACCGGAAAGGGACGTGGGCCGAAAGGTTTTGTTCACAATGATCCCGCGAACCACCCAACGATCGAGCCAGGAGCCCTGCGCAAGAGCACAGGAAAGTACCAGGATGAAAACAATCGGGAGAAGATTTTTTCCAAGCATAACAATGCGGCTAACCGCTCAACCGCGTGAGACAGTTTTTGCCATTGGCGCAATTTTCGCGCCTGAGAGGACAAAACCGCGCAATAATTTTCCTTCAGGATTTTTCAGATCGACACGCGCGGCCGCTCTCTGCCATACGAAGAAGTTGCAAACCTGAACCGGAGGAAAGTTATGTTGTGGACAATCTTCGTTATTCTGCTGGTGCTTTGGCTGCTGGGCTTGGTCGGCGGTTATGTGTTCGGAGGATTCATTCACCTCCTTCTGGTGCTCGCCATTATTGTGCTGATCATCAACCTCGTTTCCGGGCGTCGCAGCATCTAGGCGCCTCCACTCGTGAAACCAGCTGGCATTATCGGCATCATCCTGATTCTCATCGGGATCGTTTCGCTCGCGCTCGGCGGGTTCAGCTTCACCGAGCACAAGAAGGACGTCGATATCGGGCCGGTCCAAATCGGTCACACCGAAAAGCACACCGTCCCGTTGCCGCCAATTCTCGGCGGTCTTTGTATCGCCGGCGGGATCGTACTGGTGATCGTCGGCGGGCGCGGCAAGTAATCGCGCGCCTCGCCTAGATGTGAATGGCGTGCCCGAAAGCCTGCCCGGCCGCTTCGTGCACTGATTCGCTCAGGGTTGGGTGCGCGTGAATTGTCGCCTCGATTTCCTCGTAGGTGGCTTCCAGCGTCATGGCGAGCCCGAGTTCCGCAATCATCTCGGTCGCCTCCGGCCCGATGATGTGGGCTCCGAGGATTTCGCCATGCGGTTCACCGATGATCAACTTCACGAAGCCGTCCGTCTCCCCAATGGCGCGCGCCTTGCCGCTCGCGCTGAAGGGGAATTTGCCAACCCGAAATTTTTGGCCTGATTCCTTCGCCCCGCGTTCCGTCAGGCCGATGCTTGCCACCTGCGGCTGGCAATAGGTGCAGCCGGGAAATTCGCGCACCTTGCGCGGGACGGTTTCCCCGAACATGCCCTCCACCGCCTGGATCGCTTCCCAGCTCGCGACATGCGCCAGCCAGGGCGGCCCGATGATGTCGCCCGCAGCGTAGATTCCCGGCGCGCTCGTTTGATAACGGTCGTCCGTCCTGAGATAACCCCGCTCGGTTAACCCGAGCCTGAGCTTTCCGTTAGGCAAAAGCGGCACCACCCCGATCGCCACCAGCGCGACCTCAGCTTCGATCGTCTCCTCGGATTTTCCTTCCAGCGCAATCCGGACGCCATTCTTTCTCGCCTCAGTTTTGGCAGTCCTGGTCTTCGTCAGGATCCTGATTCCCTGCTTCGTCAGGGCTTTTTCCAGGGTTTGCGAAACCTCCGCATCCTCGACCGGCAGGACGTTAGGCAGCATCTCGACCAATGTTACCTTCGTGCCAAAAGCATTGTAGAAATAGGCAAACTCCACCCCAATCGCGCCCGCCCCGATGATCACCATGCTCTTGGGCTGGGGCTCGAGAATCATCGCTTCGCGGCTTCCAATCACCGTCTTTCCATTGAAAGGAAGGCCCGGGAGCGGCCGCGAAACCACGCCGGTCGAGACGAGAATGTTTGCGGCCTGCTGGATCTCGGTTTTGCCGTCGTTCAGCTTCACCGTCACCTCGCCGACCTTTTCGATCGAGCCTTCGCCCCGAAGATAATCGACCTTGTTTTTCTTGAAGAGAAACTCGATCCCGGTCGCGTTCTTGTCCGAAACCTCGCGCGAGCGCTTGATCACTTTGCTCCAGTCGTAGGAAAGCCCTTCGATCGTAAAACCGAAGTCGCCCGCGCGATGCTTCATCAGATGATAAAGCTCGGCGTTGCGCAGGAGTGATTTGGTCGGGATGCAACCCCAGTTCAGACAGGTTCCGCCGGCCCGCTCCTTCTCGACACAGCCGACGCGTTTCCCCAATTGCGCGGCGCGAATCGCGCCGACATAGCCGGCCGGGCCGCCGCCAATAACAATCAAATCGTAGCTCATGATCGACCAAAATAGGCACCCTGCGGGAGGTAGCGAATCGTTAGGCGCCGGTCCGTTCGAAAATCAGGCCCGGTCTTCCTCTGTCGCAAGCAGCTTCTGGAATTCCGGATCGTCGCGCAATCGATCCCAGCTGGGATCGAGCCGGAGCATGGCCACGGTCAGGTTGCTCGGCTCGTGCAGCAGTTTATACAGCAGCCCGATCGATTTCGCGTTCTCGCCCGTCAAGGCGTAGACCTCGGCAAGGGTCTGAGTCATGTCTGGCCCGGAGAAAGCATCGACCGATTCCGGAAGCAAATCCGTGGCGCGTTGCGCTTCGGCAATGGCCGCTTCTTTTTCTCCCATGTAAGCCAGGATGCGCCCGAGCGAGGCGTGGCGCGAAGCCTCGTTAGGCGCTTCCCGCACCGCCGCTTCCGCCAGCTCGTGTTCCTTCAGGAAAGCCGCGTGCGCCTCGGCTGGCTTGCCCATTTTCTGGTACAAAATGCCTTCGAGGAGGTCGACTTCGTTCAGGCCCTCCGAGTGCAACGACCGAGCCCATTGCGGAATCTCCCCGAGCGCAGCGAGCGCCTCGGGATATTTGCGCTGCAAGGTCAACACATTCGCCCTCGCCAACGCCGCTTCAGCGAGCGTCTCCGAATCGATCTCTTTCGGCAACTCGCCCCTGGTTTTTGCCTGCTGAAATTTGGCCAGACCCTTTTCCGCGACCGTGAAATCACCTCGTGCCGCGATCGCCAGCTTGGCCTTGAGCCCCCAGAGGCTGAATGATTTCGGATTAATGGCCAGAGCGCGATCGATGACCCGATTCGCCGCCGCGAAATCGCGCTGCATCTGGTAATTGAAAAACAGATTCTGCAGCGGCCACGTGTCGTTCGGATTGAGGTTGACCGCTTTCTCCAGGTTGGCCGTCGATTCCTGCCACTTTCCCTGGCGGCGTTGAATCGCACCGATCACGAGATAAACATCGGCATCGTTAGGCAAGCCCCGCCGGGCGAAGTCGAATTCGCGCAGTGCCGCCTCGTAATCCCGCGCGCCATAATACAGCGAGTAGCCCCGCGCGAGATGCGCTTCGGGCGAATCAGGCGCCAACTTCAGGGCCCGCTCGGCATACCTACTTGCCAGGTCGCGCTCGGCGTCCGTTGGTTCGAAATTGTGATAGGTCCAACTGTGCAGGATTGAGAGATTGGCGATCGCGAGCACAAACCTGGGGTCGAGCTGAATCGCGCGTTCGTAGAGTTGGGCCGCCTGATGCAACTTCCCGCGGTCCTCGAGCGCGGCCCCCAGGTCGTGGGCTTCAACAAAGGCGAGATAGGCTTCGCCCTTCTCAGTCGGCTTCCGGGTCATCTCCGCCTCTTCGCTGGGAGAAAGCTGGGCCTGCAATTCATGCGCGATCTTTTGCGCAAGATCCGTTTGGATGGCGAAGACATCAGTTAGCTCGCGGTCGTAATCCTCGGCCCACATGTGTTGATCGTTCTGAGCGTTAATCAGCTGCACATTCACCCGCACCCGGTTGCCTTCGCGGCGCACACTCCCTTCAAGAATAGCGGAGACGCCGAGTTCCTTCCCGATCTGGCGCACGTTTTTCTCCTTGTCGCGATACCCCATCACTGAGGTGCGCGAGATCACCTTCAGGTCGCCGATCTTCGACAGGTTGGTCAGGATGTCGTCCTGAACGCCATCCGCGAAAAAAGCGTTGTCCTTATCGTCGCTGAGATTTTCGAACGGCAAGACCGCGATCGATTTGTCCACTTTCTTCCCGGCCACGCGCGGCAGGAGAAAGAATCCGGCCGCAATCGCCACCGTCAGGCCGGCCGCGGCCAGCAAATAGACGTTCCGCCGGCGGTGCGTGCCGGTCGCGTCGCTGGCGGTCGGGAGCGCAGGCGTCGCCTGGATACCAGCCGGCGTGACGTCAAACGCCCAGGCCAGGATAAGGGCAATGGGAAAGCCAATCAGCAGCAGCACAATGACGAGGCGAAGCGCCCAGTCGGGCAATTCCCAGGCTGGGAAAACCGCCGAAGCGAGCTGGATGATACCGCCAGCCGCAATCACATAGGCCACGGCGACGCGATAAACCTTGCGCCGCTTCAACTCCTCGAAAAAGGTCACGGCCAATCAATCCGGTTACTACCGCAGGATTTCAAGAGCAGACGAGGCGGACAGCCGAATGTTAAGTGCCGCCTTCCTATTTCTGAAGCAGTTCTTGAATTTGGGATCGTAGCGTAAAACGATCCATCGCTGGATCGACCCGCAGCGAGGCCACGGTCACACCGCTCGGCCGGTTGAGCAGGCCGTCGAGCAACTCAATCGCTTTCGCGTTCTCGCCGGTGAGAGCACAGACCTCGCATTCTTGCGGCGTGGCGTCGAAGGCCCAAGCTGGGAGGAGCGCGATTGGAAGCCCGCGTCGCGCTGACGAAAGATAAGCGAAAGCGCGAGCCCAGCTTACAGGCGTCCCGTCACGGTGAAGCGGCCGTTCAAGAGTCGAACACGGTATGAGAGAACCAACTTGCTGGTGCCGAGGATCGCCCCGGCACCGCCACCCGCCAGAGCACGAGCGGAGCGCTCGGCTAAATTCGGCGACTGCCATTGCGCGATTTAAGGATGGACAGGTATTCTGCCAAAATGATAGACGCTTTTATGCAGATCTAACAGAAAGGACAGAGAGCTATGAAAACGATTAACAAGAAACGAAAATCGGCACGCAAGAAGCGGGAATATACGCTGGTAAGAGGACCAGACGGAACCCTTTATCTGGTTAACGAAAAGGACCCACCAGTCAAGCTTAAAAAAAACCAAGAGGAAGAAGTGGCGGACCTTCTCGATAAGTTTGAGGACACTCTATCCGAGATACTCAAGCGAGAGATCATCCTGTCGGGCCCTGGCGTCCACCTCGCGACGCCAGCAATATTCCCCGAATAAGAAGGAATGCCACGGGCACTGCGATACGCTCGGTCTATCGGGAAATCGGACTCTTCTGAAGGACCGCCCAAAGTCCTGCGGCAAGGAACGCATCGATCACGAAGTCTTGACTACACCGTAAACCGGGCGTTGCGGCTAGCGCCGGTCATGGGAATTACGCGTGTAGCCAACGTGACCGGCTTGGACACAGTGGGCGTTCCGGTAGTCATGGTCTGTCGTCCCAATTCCCGATCCGTGGCAGTCTCCCAAGGAAAGGGAATCGATCTTGCAAGCGCTCGCGCGTCGGGCCTCATGGAGGCCGCCGAATTGTACCACGCAGAGACGATAACGCTGCCGTTGCGCCTAGCAACGCATGAAGAACTACGATACCAACACAATGTCGTTGACGTAAACGACCTGCCGCGCGGCTCCGGTTCGCATTTTCATCCGAACCTGCGAATCCTATGGTCCGAAGGACGCGACCTTTTGAGCGGAGAGAAAATCTTCGTGCCATATGAAATGGTTCACACCAACTACACGACTCCGTCGTTACAGGGCCATGGATGCTTTACGGCCAGTTCAAACGGCTTGGCCTCCGGAAACGACACGATGGAAGCGACTAGTCACGCCATCTGCGAAGTTGTCGAACGCGATGCCACGACCCTGTGGGAATTGACCGGGGAAGAGGAGCGCGCCAAGCGCCGGCTTGACTTAGAAAGCGTGGATGAGCGACTCTGTCGGGAAACTCTTAGAAAACTTGACCGCGCCGGATTGTCTGTTGCCGTATGGGAAATAACTAGCGACATAAAGATCGCCGCATTTGCCTGTAATGTCGTTCCCCGGAGCGATAATACTATGTGGCATTGCGCAGTTGCCACAGGTTACGGTTGTCACCCCGTCCGCGAGGTCGCGCTACTACGGTCCCTAACTGAAGCGGCACAAACTCGCCTAACTTTGATATCGGGATTGCGTGATGACTTTCGCCGCGACACCTACGAGCAATTGCTAGATCCACACCTGGTAGAAGCGGTTCGACATCGCATCTTTGCCTCGAAGCCGAAACGAAGAATGGCAGATGTTCCGACGCGGGATGAAGAAACCTGCGCGGCTGATGTCGCGTGGGAATTGAAATGTCTAAAGAAGGCCGGTAGCCGACACCTCGTAGTTGTTGACCTTACCAAGACTGAATTCGGATTACCGGTCGTGCGCGTAATTGTGCCTGGCCTCGAGCCTATGCTCGGCCCCGACTACCGTCCGGGTCGACGAGCGCGCGCCGTCATCATCGCACAATCGTGAGCGTTTACGTCTTTACCGGCCCGACACTTTCTGTACGAGAAGCCACTAATGAACTTGAAGCCGTCTATCTTTCGCCCGCCGCTGAGGGAGATATCTATCGGGTAACTCTGCGAGACCCGCAGGCAATAGGAATCATCGACGGTTACTTCCAGTCCAGACCCACCGTACGGCACAAAGAAATCCTGTGGGCGATGAGCCGGGGGGTTCACGTATTCGGCAGCGCGAGCATCGGAGCGCTGCGTGCAGCGGAGCTGGCTTCATTTGGGATGAACGGAGTCGGCCACATTTTTGAATTATACCGCGATAGAGTACTAGAAGACGACGACGAGGTTGCGATTGCACATGGGGGCGCTGAAACCGGGTTTCTAGCTCTATCTGAAGCGATGGTTAACATCCGAGCGACTTTGCATAAGGCGGAGCTATCGGGAGTGATTTCACCAAGGGTGAGCGTCGCGCTGCAGAGGATCGGAAAACATTTGTTTTATCCAGATAGGAACTATCCACTGCTGCTTCGCTCCGCTATGAAAGCTAGGTTGCCCAAGTCTCAACTGGCTCGATTTCGACAATGGTTGCCTGCAAACCGGGTAAACCAAAAGAGGAAGGACGCGGTCGCCATGCTGCGGGTAATGCGTCGGCGCTTGCGAGCAGGGCTCAAGCCGAAGAAAATCTCTTATTGCTTTGAACACACTTCTACTTGGGACACGGCCTGGCGGCAATGCGGGGGAGAGATCCGATTTCGATTGGATACCGAACCCGGGACTTTCGACTTGGAGTCGCTACTGGATGAGGTCAGACTGGCGGGCAACCTGTACCATGAGCAGACACTGATAGCGTTGGAACGGTTCTTCGCCATCCGGGAAGCACATCGGATAGGAATGAAAGTTACGTCTGTACTTAGGAAGAGAACAGAGATTGCTTTTCGGCGAGAGCGCGGGTTAATCGGGGACGCAGAGTTTCAAGGTTGGATGAGGGTCAATGATTTTGGCCGCAATGATTTCGACGCAGTCTTGGACGATGAGGCACGCGTCAGATGGGTTCACCAACTCGCTCAATTCGTATCTGTCACCCGCTTACCTGAACAACTTCGCCTGTCAGGTGACTACCCTAAATTGTTGGCGCGTGCCTTGGCAAAAGGCCGTTGGCTCGAATCGAGTGGGCTGACAAATCCTTCTTTGGAGGACGCTGGCCTGACAGAGAGCCAACTACTGCATTGGTATTTTCAGGCAGTTCTAGGGAGAAAATTTCCGAATGATCGAGACGAATGCGCCCACGCTTTGGGATATGCGAGCTCTCACGCTTTGCGTCGCGCTTTGATAAAGGAGTATCTATACCGTCGCGCTGAAGAGCAGGAGAAGGCGGACCGCCCAAACGATGTAAGAAACATTGCGCCGCTTACATAAGCGCAACACCTCGTCCGCAGACAATCAATGGCGCGGAGCGTGGACCGTTTCGCTCGTCAGTTCACGAAAACGCGTATCGTTGCGAAGTGAATCGAACATCGGATCGAGCCGGAGGAGTGCAGGAGTAAGCGGCGCGCCAGAGGCGAATGCCCCGTTGTATGGCAGAGAGATTATTTTCTGCAACGCAGTAATGGCACGATCTCGGTCGCCGAAGCGCGCCGCTACGCGCGCAATGATTTCCAGGGCAAACGGCCCGTTTAGGGCGTCTTTTTCGATTGGCATTGCAACTGCAACGCGATCTGACAAAGCCATTGCAACAGATTTATCGCCGATTCCCATATTGGTTAGGGCGAGATCGGTGAGCAACATATAATTGTTAGGCTGCGCTTTAAGAAAGGGTTCCAGTTCGACACGCGCCTGCCGCCACGTTTCATTCGCGCCTGCCTCATCACCATTGGTATCTTGAGCCCAACCCAGCCAAAAACGCAATTCACCATTGATGTATCCCAATATTGGATCTGGTTTCTCCAATATTTCCTTCAAGCGAACGATCATTTCTGCGGGATGACGTTCCAAAATCGCCTGGTAAACTTGTGTTTCCAAGGCACCAGATTCGCGGGCGCGTGGCCGAAGCGTGACGAGGATGGCAGAAGCCCATGGGAGATCGCCCTTCGCTTGCCCTATAGCGGCTTTTAAGGCGAGCATATCGGTATCATCTGGCGCGATATCGAGAATCTGATCGAGCTTGCTTAGCGCCTCCGGAAAGCGCCGTCGTTCGACAAAGGAAAGCGCGTGTTGGGTAAGAAGATTAGGATTCCTTGGGTCGAGCCGCTCGGCTTCGTTGAAGTACGACTCGCTCCGGTTCCAGTCGCCTTTTCGCCGGGCAACATAAGCCAGCGACTCAGGAATCCGGCTGCTATTCGGCAGGAACTGTCGCGCTTGCTCAAAATAATGTACTGCGGTGTCGTAATTCCTGACGAACGCATATTCATAGTATCCCCTGGCAAGCATCGCCTCGCCGAGATTGGGTTGAAGAGCGAGCGCGATTTCCGCCGCTTGGCGCGTTTCCTCGCGCAGAGCGTCCGTTGGCTCCAGATTAAATGAGAGATAGCTGAGCGCATCGACATACGAGAGACGTGCCCAAGCGAGGGCAAACTTTGGGTCGATCCGCACCGCTTCCCTGAGGTATTTCTGCGCCCCAACGGTCGTGGCTGGCGTGGTTGCAGCCTTGAGTGTATACGCCAGACCACGCAAATACGCATCGTAGGCAGCGGGATTGTCTGTGGGTTTGGCAGCGATCACTTGCTCTTCCCGAGAGGTGAGCTGAACCCGCAGCTGGTCGGCGATGGCTTTGGCAACATCGCTCTCGACCGAAAAGATGTCGGTCAGTTTGCGATCAAACGTGTCCGCCCAAATGTGGGAGTCATTAGCTGCTTTGATCAACTGCACATTGACGCGCACGGTGTCGCCGCTCTTCTGCACACTGCCTTCCAAAATGTGGGAAACGCCAAGTTCCCGCGCAATGTCGCGCAGATTCTCTGGGGCGCTCCTGTAATGTTCCGTGGACGTTCGTGAGATCACCTTAAGGACCTTAATCTTCGACAAGCGCGTCAGAATCTCGTCTTGAATACCGTCGGCAAAGTAGGCGTTGGTTTTTTCTTCGCTGCGGTTTTCGAAAGGAAGCACAGCGATGCTCTTGTCGGGCACAACGGCCGGCGGGTTCTTCGCAGGCGTTAATGTTCTCCGGTGCGAGAGAATCGAAAAACTGGCGACGAGGGCGACTCCCGAAACCAACAGCGCTATCCTCCCTAAAAACCTCGGCCAACGCGGGGCGCTATCCGCCAGGACCGTAGCGCCCGTCGTTTCCGTCCTTGGTCTTGCACATTTGAGTTTTCCGGGAATGGCCGGATTGCCGAGACCATCTTTGTACAGGTTGACGAGATGGAGCCGGACTCCGTGTTTCACCTCGCACTCTCCGAGATCGTGCAGGTGCGGCTGCCAGTGCCGATATTGCGCAAGATCCTCAGCAATGTGATTGGACAGCAGAATGTGCCCGGCGTCACCACAATCCATCACCCGCTGGCCGGTGTTGATTCCAGCGCCAGCTATGTTGGGTTGATCATTAACGTCAACCACCTGATTCACTGGGCCGCTGTGAATTCCCATCCGTAACTGAATCCCCGGACGATCGCGCAACGCTTCGCTAATCTGCAGCGCACAGCGTGCCGGTTCTTCCGGGCTGCGAAAAAAAAGCAGAACCATTCCGTCGCCGGTCGGGAGACGAATCAGTTTCTTGTTGGCTTCAGCCTCCCGAAAGCATTCCGTCCCGCGAACGATCCGGTTGAGTTGTTGCATCAACTCGATTTGCTCGTTCACCAGCAGCTTCGAATACCCGACGACGTCGATGAACAACAGATGCGCGATCTCGAGGGCGAGATCTGTCTGATCGCCAGTCTCTGTGCGTTGCTCTGGCACTGGGCCTTTCTTACGAGTAGCAACGTTCTCATCTCCTAGGCGCTGGTCGAGCGAAAAACAGCAAAGCGGCGAACTCCGAAGCGCCCCGAAAACCGGCGCGCAAGTTTATTTCACGCCCG
This sequence comes from Chthoniobacterales bacterium, assembly GCA_050736975.1. Taxonomy (GTDB): domain Bacteria; phylum Verrucomicrobiota; class Verrucomicrobiia; order Chthoniobacterales; family UBA10450; genus Palsa-1392. Next base: position 61,550 of record JBOHXL010000207.1, read on the forward strand.
TCGCAAACACGGTCTGGAAATGCGGTTTCTCCTTTTCGCGGGAAACCACTGTCACTTCGATCCCGGTGAAGCCGGCCTTTTCCAGCCACTGGTGCAACTGCACCTCGCTGAAGCCGAGCCAGTGATCGGCGTAAAGTTCGCGCGCCTTTTCAAAGCGGTGGCTGAGCAAATCGAGCACCACAATGCGGCCGCCTTTTTTGAGAATGCGATGCGCCGCGGCTATCGCGCGCTCAGGATGGATGGCGTGGTGCAGGGCCTGACTGAAAATCGCGAGATCAATCGAGTTTTTTTCGATCGGCGGATCCTCAATGTCGCCCAGGCGGTATTCGAGATTTTTGAATCCATGCTTCTTCGCCAACTGCGCGCCGAACTCCACCATCCTGGGCGCGTTATCGATCGCGATCACTTTGCGCGCTTTCTTTGCGAGCAACTGCGAGAGCGTTCCCTCGCCCGCGCCGAGATCGGCCACGGTGAGCGGCGGGAGGAGCGAAATCATGGTATGAGCAAGCGCCTGCCAGGAGCGTCCCGGGCAGTGACTGCGCCCGAAGCGGCCCGCGAGCTGGTCGAAATATTCGCGCGCCTTGTCCTGGCGTTTACGCAGGACGATTTTGAGCGCGGTCCGGTCGCGCCGCGTTTCCGGCATCTCACGCGCGAGAGCGTGGATCAATTCGCTCACTTTGGCACGCTGCGGATCGAGCTTTTGCTCATTCGTCAGGCCATAGTAAACGCTCTTGCCCGCGCGCCGATCTTCCACCACTCCGGCCCGCTTCAATTGGGCGAGATGGCTCGAGATGCGCGATTGCCCCATTCCCAGAATGTCCTGCAACTCGGCCACCGACAGCTCTTCCTGCTCGAGCAGCAGAAGCAGGCGCAGCCGGGTCGGGTCGGCAAGAAGGCGAAGGAAATTAATGGTTGACGCCATGGGATCTGAAAACGATATATCGACGTATCATGATCGGTCAATATGTTGGTTTAAACGTGGCAGCGCTAAAGCGTTGAAGCATTGAACCGGACAGATCACCAACCGCCGCAACCCTTCAACCTCTTAACGCTTCAACGCACCATGCTTCGTCGTTTCATTTTTGCTTCCGAATCCGTCGGGGAAGGTCATCCGGACAAGGTCTGCGATACCATCTCCGACGCCGTCCTCGATGTTTGCCTTCGCCAGGATCCGAAGAGCCGGGTCGCCTGCGAAACGTTCGCCAAGAGTCACACCGTGATTGTGGGCGGCGAGATCACGGTTCCCAATCTGCCGGGCGACCAGCCGCTCGAGTCAGTCGTGCCGATCGACGAGATTGTGCGCAACGCCGTGCGCGAGATCGGCTACGTGAACGACGACGACGTTTTTCACGCCGACAAAATCGATATTCAAAACATCATCACCCGGCAGAGTCCGGACATCGCCCAAGGCGTCAACGCGAGTGATGCCGAGGGCAAGGGCCACGCCGAACAAGGCGCGGGCGACCAGGGTTTGATGTTCGGTTTCGCTTGCGACGAGACGCCGGAACTGATGCCGGCGCCGATCATGTTTGCGCATCGCCTCGGCCGGGAGTTGACCCGCATTCGCAAGAGCGGCAAGGCGCGCTGGCTCCGGCCAGACGCGAAATCGCAGGTCTCGGTGATTTACGAGGGCGGCAAGCCGGTCGGCATCGCGAACGTGGTCGTCTCGACCCAGCACACGAAAGACGTGAAACACTCCGAGATTCGCAGCTTCGTGATCGAAGAAGTGATCAAGAAGGTTTTGCCTAACGAGATGCTAACGGAGGCGACGGAGTATTTGATCAACCCGACCGGCAGCTTTGTCATCGGCGGCCCGGAAGGCGACACCGGTCTGACGGGGCGCAAGATCATCGTCGACAGCTATGGCGGCTGGGGCCGGCATGGCGGCGGCGCCTTTTCCGGAAAGGACCCGAGCAAGGTCGACCGGAGCGCGGCCTACATGGCGCGCTGGGTAGCAAAAAACGTGGTCGCATCCGGCCTTGCGAAGCGCTGCGAAATCCAGTTCGCCTACGCCATCGGTTATCCGAATCCAGTGAGCATGAACATCAACACCTTCGACACCAATTCCGTTCCCGAGGAAGCGATCGAGCACGCCGTCAATCGCCTCTTCTCCTTCAAGCCGGCCGACATTATCCAGCAGCTCGACCTCCTTCGCCCGATCTACTCCAAGACCACGAACTACGGACACTTCGGCAAAGACGACCCGGAGATTACCTGGGAACGAACCGACAAGGCCGACGAGCTGCGAAGGGCTGCGCGGTAGGGTTCAGGTTTCAGAGTTCAGGGTTCAGGTATGGCTTATCGATCGTTTGAAGATTTGGAGGTGTGGCAGCGGGGATGCCGACACGCGGTCGACGTTTTTCAGACATTTGCATCGTGTCGCAACTTTACGATGCAGGATCAGGTGCAGCGCGCTGCGCTGTCAGTGCCCTCCAACGTGGCTGAGGGCTACGAGCGCGACAGCGACAAGGAGTTTGTTCGTTTTCTGAACATTGCGAAGGGATCGTGCGGCGAACTTCGCACCCAGCTCTACTTCTCCCGAAAACTCAATTTCCTTACCAAGGCTGCGTTCGAGCGGCTCGTCGCCGAATCGAAAGAAATCTCCGCAATGCTTCATGGCCTGGCTCGCGCCGTCTCAAAGCGCGTACCAGCCAGGAAGCGCGCCGCCCGCCGATCTGAACCCTGAACCCTGAAACCCGAACCCTTTTCCAAACCTATGAGCACTGAAATCATCACCAAAACGCAGACGAACGACTACAAAATCCGCGACATCAGCCTGGCCGATTGGGGTCGAAAAGAAATGTCGATCGCAGAAAAAGAGATGCCGGGACTGATGGCGATCCGCGAGAAGTACGCGCCGGGCAAGCCGCTCCAGGGCGTACGTGTGACAGGTTCGCTCCACATGACGATCCAGACCGCAGTCCTGATCGAGACACTGGTCGATCTCGGCGCAAGCGTGCGCTGGGCGAGCTGCAATATTTTCTCGACCCAGGATCACGCCGCCGCTGCGATCGCGAAAGCCGGCGTGCCGGTCTTCGCCTGGAAGGGCGAGACGCTGGAGGAATACTGGTGGTGCACGAACCAGGCGATCTCATTCCCGGACGGCAAAGGCCCGCAGCTCGTGGTCGACGATGGCGGCGACGTCACGCTCCTGATTCACAAAGGTTATCAACTCGAAGAGGGGGCCGATTGGGCGAAGTCGCCTTCGCACAACAAGGAAGAACAGGTGATCAAGGACCTGCTCCTCGAGGTGCAGCGCGAGAACCCTTTTCGCTGGCATGAGTTGGTCAAGGAATGGCGCGGCGTTTCGGAAGAAACGACGACCGGCGTCCATCGTCTCTACAAAATGCAGCAGCAAAACCAGCTCCTCGTGCCGGCGATCAACGTCAACGATTCCGTCACGAAATCGAAATTCGACAATCTCTATGGCTGCCGCCATTCGCTGGTCGACGGACTCAACCGAGCGCTTGATGTCATGATCGCGGGAAAAGTCGCGGTCATCTGCGGATACGGCGACGTTGGCAAAGGCTGCGCCCAATCGCTCCGCGGCCAGGGCGCGCGCGTCGTTATCACCGAGATCGACCCGATCAACGCCCTTCAGGCAGCGATGGAAGGCTACGAAGTCACGACGATCGAAGACACGTTAGGCCGGGGCGATATTTACGTCAGTACCACGGGCAATGTCGATGTCATCACCCTCGCCCATATGGAGCGAATGAAAGACCAGGCGATCGTGGCCAACATCGGTCATTTCGATAACGAGGTTCAGGTCGATCCGCTCAACGCCCGCCCGGACATCCGGCGCACCAACATCAAGCCTCAGGTCGACAAATACACTTTCCCCGATGGTCACGAGATTTTCCTGCTCGCCGAGGGCCGGCTCGTTAATCTGGGCTGCGCCACCGGCCACCCCAGCTTCGTGATGTCGAATTCCTTTTCCAACCAGGTCCTGGCGCAACTCGATCTCTGGCGGAACAGGGACACTTACAAAGTCGGGGTTTACGTTCTGAGCAAGCAGCTCGACGAAGAAGTCGCGCGTCTGCACCTGCAAAAGATCGGCGTCAAGCTCACTCAGTTGACCGCGAAGCAGGCCGAATACCTCGGCGTCCCGATTGAAGGACCTTACAAATCCGAGCACTACCGCTATTGAAACGGGCGGCCTGGAGCGGGTCGGTCGCGACCTGCGCCCGAGACAAGGAAATGCGTGCTTTTTTTAAGTTTGCCGGTATTTTGGCCGATGCGTAAGTCACTTCTCACATTCAGTCTTGTCGCCCTCCTCCTCACCGCGCTCGCTCCTCTTGGCTTCGGCGACCCGCCCCCGAATGAAACGAACGACCAAAGCAGCGACCTGGAGCGCGCGCGCGCCGAACGCGAACAGCAACGCAACCAGCCAACGACGTCCAACTTCGTCGTCGAAAAGGGACCGTTTAACCTTGGCGAGGCGATCTTCACCGGAACCCATAAATTCCGGAAAGAGAAGGTCAATCATGTCGCCGAAAAAGAGCATCGCCTGGGCATTTTGCGGCCCGGTTTGCCAGCGGCCGATCAGAAGCACTTTGACCCGGCTGTGCTGGCCAGCCATCTGAACGACCGGGAGATGAACGCCCTCGAATATTATATCCAGCTAAAATTCGGAAGGTTCGTCACGGTGGCGCCCTCCTGGGCCAAAAGCGAACCTCCGATCAAGGTCGTCCACTCAAAGTAGATTCGGGCGCCTGACGAATTCGGAGGGACTCGCCGCGGCGAACCCTCTGTGCGCGGCGGGCCTCTCCCCGTTTCAGTAGAGGTACGGCTCGGATAACTGAAAGGCGTTCCGCACCAGTTCGATCCGGGGCGCGGCGTCATCCGGCATCACTACCTCGACCACGTCGAAGCGAAAGAGCACGTCCGGGTTGCCTAACAAACGCAGCCAGGCCAGGCCGCCCTGCGAAATGCGGCGTTGCTGCCGCCGCCCGACGGCTTCGAGCGGCCGCCCGAAATCCTCCCGCGTGCGCGTCTTCACCTCCACGAAGACCAGCGTGTCGCGCTCGCGACAGACCAGATCGATCTCGCCGCCGTGGCGCCCGCGGAAGTTGCGATAGAGAATCTTGTAACCGTGGCGGCGCAGATAGCGCGCGGCCAGCTTCTCGCCCCGCGCGCCGAGCCGCAGATGGGCCGGACTAGAAGGAAAAAACCGGTTGCGCCACCGGCTCAAAAGATCGGCGATGGATCGGACAGGGGCCGTGTTCATGGAGTTTCTGGAGATGGAGCTCGGTGCCGTAGCCCTTGTGCTGGCTGAAACAATAATGCGGGAATCGAACGCAAAACTCACGCATCAAAGTGTCGCGCGTGACCTTCGCGATCACGCTCGCGGCCGCGATGCTGAAGCTGAGGCAATCGCCATCGACGATCGCGGTCTGTGGGAGAGGAAAAGGGGAAACTGGCAGACCATCGATCAGCGCGTGCTCCGCCGCGATTGTTAGGCCGGCGACCGCGATGCGCATCGCCTGATGCGAAGCACGCAGGATATTGATGCGATCGATCTCGAGATGATCGACGACGCCGACCGCCCAGACAATCTCGGACCGACTCGCCAGGTATTCATAAATCTCTTCGCGCCGCTCTGGCGAGAGCTGCTTCGAATCTTTCAGCTTCCACTTTCGCAGTCGAAAACGCTCCGGCAAAACCGCCGCCGCCGCCACCACTGGTCCGGCAAGCGCGCCTCGGCCCGCTTCATCGATCCCGACAATGCGCGCGATGCCTGACGAGCGCAGTTTGTTCTCGTGCCGAAATCCGCAACGCATCTCCGGCGGATTCTATCCGCAGATGACGCAGACCGCCGCAGATAATTTAGAAGAATCGAATTCTCCTTCTCCGCATCTGCGGATCAAGGGCTATTCCCGGACCGCGGTCGCTT
>JBOHXL010000208.1:0-3176 GCA_050736975.1 Chthoniobacterales bacterium
GTCACTCTGTCGATGAGGACACATTTGCTGCGCTCGGCAAGGATGGTTTCGTCATCAATATTGCGCGTGGTTCCGTGATTGATGAGGCCGCGCTCGTTCACGCGCTGTCGACCGGCGTCCTGTCCGGGGCGGGTTTAGATGTTTTTGAAAGCGAGCCTGCCGTTCCGCAAGAGTTGCTATCAATGCCTCGGGTTGCTGTGACGCCGCATATGGGCAGCGACACCGACGAAGTGCAGGACGCATTGCTGCGGCTCGTGCTATCGAATCTTGAGGCGTTCTTTGCCGGCCGACCCTTGTTAACGCCAATACCGGATAAATGAATGAGCAACTTATTTAGGTGCGTTTCAATGATCATAGAGAAAATCAGGCGGATCGTCGAAAATCCGGCGATTGCCAAGATGCCGGGGATACCTGGCGCAACATTGGCGTCATCTCGCTAATCGGCTCAAAACAGGCCGCGCTCATCAACCGCATGGTCCTAGACGCCTTCAGCGAAGAAGCTGCCGCCGTCACCTACTGCAATGGCAGCGGCGCGAGGTCGTCCCTGCCGCCCGCAATCATCAAGATTTCGACGCGCCGTCAGAAATATCGGGTCGATCCGGAGCAGAGGCCTCCCGTGGTCTCGTTCGGCGTTAGCCCAAGCGCTCAGTACTCCCAGAACTCCGGCACCCAACGAAAGGCGTCGCCGACGGCCGCGACGTTGCCGATGGATGGGAACGACATATGCGTGGCCACCATTGGCTCACGATTCGCCGCCAGCTCCCGCAAAAGCCGAACCCGAACGCGGGCCGCCTCCTCGGGGTCGTGTTCGAAGCCGTTGTGCCAGTCGGGGTGCTCGAACCCAACCTGGAACACGGCGTCGCCGACGAATGTCAGCCGGTCGCCGCCGGACGCCAGGCGAACCACGCTGTGCCCGGGGGTGTGGCCGCCGGTGCAACTGATCAGCACCCCCGGCGCCACCTCGTACTCCTTCTCGAACGGCCGCAGCTTGCTTTGGTACTCGTTCAAGAACCGCTTGGCAGCCGCCCGAATTGCGTCCGGGAACCCCGCCGGCATTGCGGTGTGGGAGAAATCGGGCGCCGCCCAGAACTTGATCTCGGCCGCCGATGTGTGGATCCGCAGGTCCGGGCGCAGCCGTTCCTTCACTCCGTCAGTGAGCAGCCCACCAATATGATCGAAGTGCAAGTGGGTCAGCACCACATCGGTCACGGACGCAAGATCGATGCCGGCGGCCTCCAGTCGCTGTGTCAACCGCCCGGCACGCGGCAAGTTCACGGCCGGGTCCACCCCGAGCCCAGCATCGATAAGGATGGTCCGGCCGCCGTTACGCACCACGACCGCGTTCAGCGCCCAATCGAGCGTCTCCGGCGGCAGGAACATGTCTTTCAACCAGGCAGCCCGGACGGCCGGGTCGGCGTTGGTGGCCGTCGTCTCGGCTGGCAGCGATATCACCCCATCGCTGACCACCAGCACGTCAATATCGCCGACCTTCAGCGCGTAGCGCGACGGAACCAGTTCGTCGTGCTCCGGCATACCGGGGTGTAAGGTATTTTCCAAGCTCGTGTTTGTCTCAGCTGCGGTGGTGCTTCGCCGGGCAGTTGATGAAGACTGTACGGACATAATCATTCTCCCTCGAGGGAAATGCTCTTGGACGTAAACGAATGAATTCGCGCGCGACGATGTTCCCGCGACAAATTGTCCGCTAATGGGATGGTCCGGCCGTGCTCCTTGTCGTGGGCGCCCCTGACCAGCATGAACTAGCTGGTGGGGCAGGAGCACGGTCGGCCGGACCATCCCATTAGCGGGCGTGGCAATCTCGGTCCGTACTTCGTCCTCTCACGTTTGACGTGTTAGGCTCGCACGCGCTCGAGAGGGTCGAGAACAACAAACAGAGGGAAGCGACGGGAGAAAATGAAAACGCCGCGATTGTTCGACGCGGCTACGTGGCCTTCAACTCGTCCGAAGGCTCGTGAGCCTGGTAGTCCGACAAAGCATGGCTCTCTGCCGCAGCATACGAATTCAAGCTGCTTTGGCTCCTTTTGCTTGACCCCCATCTTCTTTGCAGTCTCGATTTGCCTGCATTTCGTGCAGTAAGGCGTCCATGTCTACCCGGCTCACCCCCGGCTCGCTGACGAGTCGTCGATACAAACCGTGGGGCATCCAGGTCCAGCTGCGCCGACCGAGTAACAGGGCCGTAAGTACAGCGCAGTTCGACCAACCCCGCGTGTGCCACGCCCTGCCTGGCAGATGCTCTTTCACACGCAGCACATCGCCCGCAGAGGCCCACTTCATAAACTTCAGCGCATCAACTACGTCTAGCGACGCCACGGACAGCCTCTTTTTCCAGGACTCCACGAGCAGCCAGAGTCTTCCTTCGAGCGGCCGCATCGCAAAAACGTGCTGGTGCGTGGGATGAGCAAAGCGATGCCACCATTCCTGTTCAAGCCCCGGAACAAAGCAGACAAACCAATCGACAGCCGGTAGCGTTACAAGCGTGCCATTGCTGTCGACGCTAATCTTCAGGTCTGCAAGAAAATCTATAGCCTGCCCCCAGCATTCCCAGTCGTTGCTCTCATCACGGCCGAGTTTTTTGAAAGCTTTGCTACCTGAGCCTTCTTCGTCGCCACGCCGCGCAGAAAGACTTTCACGACGGTGCTAACCCGCTCGTCCACTTCATCTGCGGAGGGTGGTTCGCGCAGTTCCATTAAAGCTTCAAGATGCATGTTTCCGCGCAACATCGCGATGAATTCGCTCGCTGCTTGTTGGCAGCTCTGAAGCTTTATGTCGCCTCGGTCGCTCGCATCTTGAAGGATTCGCGTTAGCGTGGCGATTGTCGGCTTCATGCCGCGTTCGCTAAACACCCGCGTTGCGCGGGGGAACCGCTCCGCCTCGATAACGGCCGTGCGGCCCAACTGCAGAATAGACCGATCCATAAAGGCGAATACGATGTCGCGCCCCAGGCGAGTCAGAACGGTTTCCAGCGGTGCCGCGATCACGTCCGGATCAAGTTTGAGCGCATCGGCGGAAGCTTTGCCGATCATGCGGTTGAATTGCTCGAGGAGCAACTCCTCGACGTTCTCGTGTTTCGTGTCCTTCTCGCGGCAAAGCTGGAGGTACAGGCCATGGGGCGTCCATGTGTGACTGGACCTGCCGAGTACGAATGAGGCGAGCACGGC
>JBOHXL010000209.1:0-5089 GCA_050736975.1 Chthoniobacterales bacterium
AACCTCGACCTCCTCGTCGACGGAGCGGGACCGGAAGATCCCTCGGGGCTCTACCTCAATTCCTACCTCGGCGACGGGACCGGGCACTTCACTTTGAAGCAGAGCCTTGCCCTGGGAGATGGTACGACGGAAGGCGTGATGGGCGTGGCTGACTTCAACGAAGATGGAAATCTCGACGTTGCCTATCCGGTCACCTTTAATAAGAATCAGGGCGTGAGCACTACTGTCCTCACGTTCCTCGGCGATGGGACGGGCAATCTCGTCCAGGGTAAGTCGTTCACAGTCGACGGGGGGCCGCATTCTGCGTTCCCGTTCGATTTTAATCACGATGGCCACGTCGACCTTGCCGTCACGAGCCGGGCCGTCGGCACACTCACGATTTTGTTTGGCGATGGCGCCGGTAACTTCACCAGCCACGCCGTCATCAACGTGGCCGAATTGCCGGCCCCCTGAGCTGAAGGCGACGACCCTTCCTGGCGCGGATCGACGAGCGCGGCGAAACGGCGCCGGTGAGGTTTTACGTTGATTCGTTAGTCCGCGATCCCGACGTGCTCCGCCTGCGCTGCGAACTCTTCGGAACCCAGCGCTTCCAATCGCATCACTGCAAATTCCACTTCATGTGTTACCCCTGCACTAGAGGCTATCCGAAAAGTAGGGAAGGGTCGCGTGGTGATCGATTTTGGCGCTGGCCGAGGCGCTCTCCGCAAGGGCGTAAATCCCGGTGGAAACGGATGCGATTCGGCGGGTCGAGCCTACCCTTGCACAGAGCCAATCAGCCGCCAGCCGGGTGGTTTCGGGCTGGCGCAGGCCTTTACCTCCCGGAACCAGAATTGTGTCAAAAGGGGGAGCCAGGTCGGTCATGGCGTTCGCTCTGAAAACCAATCCAGAATCCGAGGTAAAGCACTTGCTTTTCAGCCCAACGACAAGCGTCTCGTAGCAGCGTGAGTCCGCACCCTGGTCGCCGGGGAAACGAGCGAGTTTCAATGCTTCCAACGGCCCGGTCAGATCGAGCGCGGCGACTCCGTCGAATCCGAGAAGACCAACACGCTTCGGAGTCTGATCTCCTGGCAGTGACAAAAACGGTCCCACATAGATCTAATGCAATATCCGGGGCTAAAACGGCTCATGCCCCGCAAAAAATCTGGTGACCTTGATCGAAAGTCGGTGCCTATTTTATGACGGGTGGCCTTGCAGCCTCCGCCAGCAAACCCTCGAACCGCGGATCCGCCCTCAAATCGTCCCAACTCGGATCCAGCTTCAACTCCCCGTAGCTGGGACCGGCGGGCAGTTTCACCAGCCTCGCCAACTGCTCAATGGCTGCATCTCTGTCTCCCAGCCACGCATGGATTTGCGCCTGCATCGTGGCGTAGAGCGGGCCCTCGGTCGCATCGCGCCAGGTCGGTATTAATTGCACCGACTACTGACTCACTCGCAGGGCGTCTTCCTTGCGGCCCAATCCGGCATAGGCCCACGCCAGGGATCCGAGAGTCATTGGATCATCAGGGCGCTTCTGTAAGGCTGCTTCCAGTGCCGTCCGGGCTTTCTCAAAAAGCATTTTCGCCTTCTCCCTGTCTCCCTGCGCACGGGCGATCGACCCATCGAATAGATCTAAATCTTCAGCCCTCTGCATCGTGCCCGACCTGCGCGCGGCTTCGACCTCGCTGGTCGCCCTTGGAAAATCGCGTGCATAGAAAGCAATTCGGGCCATTTCGCCATGCTTGTCTCGAAGATTTGAAGGCGCGGTTTCAAGAAAGGTCCTTGCCTGCTTCAGGTCGCCCTGGTCCAGAATACTATCAGTCTTTAGCTGCCAAAAGGGAGCTTCCGGTGTCGGAATTAGCTTTATTGCCCGATCAGCCAGCTCTTCGGCTTCAGAATACCTTCGCAAACAAATATAACTCTGGATGACTTCGGTAGCGATGAAGGGATCGTGCGGATCGAGTTGCAAGGCCTTCCCGCCGTCGCGCAGCGCCTCCTTCCAGTGTCCGAGTCGCCGTTCCGCAAGGGCGGCCAGATCAAAGAACTTGGCGCGCCCCGCGGGCGAAGGCGGCGCCGCGGCCAGCTCAGCCTCGGTCCTTTCATAATCGCGTTGACCGAGGTAGTAGTACTGAGCTTGAGCGAGGTGAGACTCGGGGAGATCCGGCGCGATTCGGAGCGCGGCATCCGCCGCATCCTTCGCCGCCGTCAGGCGCGCTTCCGAGGGATCGTCCCCAAAACGGTAGATGTAAAGATTCGCGTTCGCCAGCAAACAGTAAGCGAGTGCAAAGTTGGGATCCAAGACAATGGCCCGGTTGAGCGACTCTATGGCCGTTGAATGCTGGTACTGCAGAAACGATTCCCGCGCCTGCAGGTAGAGATCGTAGGCTTTGACGTTCGTCGTCGGCCGGCTCTCAATCACCGCCTTTTCGCTCGGAGACAGTCTGCCTTTGAGTTGAGCCACGATCGCCTGAGCGAGGTCGCTCTGCAGTGCGAAAAGATCATCCATCCTGCGGTCATACTGCTCAGCCCAGGTCTGGGTATCGGTGCGGGTATCAATCAATTGTGCGTTGACGCGCACGCGGTCGTTCAGTTTCCGCACGCTGCCTTGCAGAACGTAAGCCACACCCAGAGCCCGGCCGATCTCGCGAATATTCCTTGGGCCTTTGCGATAGGGAGCGACACCTGTCCGACTGATAACCTTCAAATCCCTTACCGTTGCCAGGTCAGTTAAAATGTCGTCCTGCACGCCATCGGCAAAGTAACTGCTCGGCTCGTTAGCAGCGAAATTGTCAAAGGGAAGCACCGCGATACTTTTCTCTGGAATCGCCAATCCCTCTCCGTTGCCGGCTTTTCCCGCGCTGGATCGAGATTGCCGTTGGAGCAGCAGGGCGCCAGCTCCAACTGCGATCAGGATCACCGCGGCCACCAAAGCTATTCGCGCCAAGGAAGCCTGGTGGCGAGTGAGTGACCGTGTCAGGCGATAAGTCAACCCGGCAGGTCGTGCCGCAACTGGCTCGCCGTCGAGGTAACGGCGAACATCCTCCGTCAGGTCACCCACCGAGGCATAGCGCGAGGAAGGATCCTTTTGCATCGCGCGAAGGATGATGGCATCCAGATCACCGCGGAGCGCCCGTTGCATTTCGGTTTCATTGGCGACGGAGCTTGGGAGCGCAGGATCCTCTTCACAGACCACACGCGTGACCTCGTTCAAACCAGGATGTCGGGTGGGAAAGACATGCGGCGTGTGGCCGGTCAGGATCTCATAAAGCAAGGCGCCCAAGGCATAAATGTCACTGGCTGTAGTGACTTCCTCGCCTCGCAACTGTTCCGGAGATGCGGAGATGGGAGTGAGTCGCTGCTGGCCCGTCGTGGTCAATGCGAGCGGGTTCTCTTCCAGTAACTTGGCAATGCCAAAATCGAGTAGCTTTGGCTCACCCTGATCGTTAACCAGGATGTTGCTCCGTTTGAGGTCGCGATGAACAATCCGTTTGCGATGCGCCACCTCGACCGCCGCACAAGTTTTTCGGAAGAGTGCGAGACGTTCCCGAAGCGGCAGCAAGTGCTCACGAATATAGGCGGTCAGCGGAATGCCAGGGACATATTCCATGATAAAATGAGGCATTCCTTCCTCGGTCGTGCCGGCATCGAAAAGAGCGGCAATGTTAGGATGTTCGAGCGAGGCCAGCACCTCACGCTCCGCCCGAAAACGGCCGAGAAGCTCTGCGCTACTCCCTCCGCCGGGTTTGAGAATCTTGATCGCGACCTGTTTTTCGAAGTATCCATCCGCGCGCGCGGCGAGAAAGACCGTTGCCATTCCACCATGCCCTAACTCTCGCACGATGATGTAGGCGCCGATGCGGCGACCGGTCATGGAAACTCCTCCACTCCGGCGGACGGCCGCAGTCGCGAAGGCGGCGCACTCTTCCAGGCTGTCGTGGCCGCCCCTGGAGAGCGTATCCGCGTCAGAGAGAAATGACTCCGCTTGCTCGAGCAAGCTTGCATCCTGCGCGCATTCGCGCGTGAGCAGCGCCGTCCGATCCAGGGGAGACTCTTGTTCCAGAGCGCCTGCAACTATCTCTTTAAGTCGTTGCCAGCGTTCTTGATTCATATCTGAAATAAACCCGGGGAATGGATAACCCGTTTTGTGAAGGAATGGAAGCTGGTTGTGTCAGCTAGGTTTCGAGAGCGATTTTCGAAGCCATAGCTTGGCCAGCATCCATTCCCGTTTCACGGTCGCCGGTGAGATTTCGAGTAAGGCGGCGACTTCCTCAATCGTTAGGCCAGCGAAAAAGCGGAGCTCCACAATCTGGGCCTGGCGCAAGTCGAGCGTTTCCAATTCCCGCAGCGCATCATCCACCGCCGTTAGGTCAACCTGGCGGCGCTCGTAGAATTCAAGCAGCGGCTCCGTTGGATCGCCGCCGCCACGTTTAATCCGATTCCGTGCAACGGCGTGATTTGTCAGGGTCTCGCGCATGAGGCGCGCAAAAATTCCGAGAAAATGGGCGGGGTTGTCCCAGGCGACTCGTCGTTGGGCAGCAAGGCGAAGATAGGCTTCGTGGACCAGGGCTGTCCGCTGCAAGGTATGTTCCGGCCGCTCATCGCGCAGATAACCTCCGGCCAGCAGACGCAGTTCCTCGTAAACGAGCGGCAGCATTTCGGCCAACGTCTTCGCATCATCCGGCGACCGCTGCTCCGCCGTATTTCGCTCTGCCTCAGTGGGAGCGGAGGGCACGGCACCAGGTTTGACTGTTCTTCGCTCGACATCCCTTCGTCTCGCCTTGTCATAAACTCCGTGTCCGTTTCTTGATCCTAAACCAGATTGAGCTCTTATGCGAAACCGCTCCGCGACTAACGGCCAAACCTCTCGGCCGAAGGCGAAAACCGGGCGATCAGCGAAGGGACTCAAAAAATGCCGTCCCACGGCAAAGCGGCTTACGAAGGGGCAGCAACCAGTGCTCCTGAACCGAGGATGCAGGATGCCTTATGCCGTCGACGCTTTTCTTAGAGCGCGCACCGCCTTTGGCCAGGCAGACTCTCAAAACCGGTCTCGGTCCGATTCACCCCGGACCCTTTCTGGGGAAAACAGTAGCGGCCAAGCCTTGTGGGCTTGGCC
>JBOHXL010000210.1:0-21499 GCA_050736975.1 Chthoniobacterales bacterium
AACGAGAAGGTAACGAGGGTCAAGACGGCGCTTCGCTTCCCGTTGTAGACGCTTCGCTGTGCGAAGCGCGCGGGTGAGTGCGCCATCGGAGAGCCAGTCTCGTGTTTCCCAGAAGGAAACACCCACAACGTCAGGCCGCAGCGGCGTTGGCGGCGCGTTTGCGAGCGGTGGCGTCGAGGACGCGCTTGCGCAGGCGGAGCGATTTCGGGGTGACTTCGACGTACTCGTCGGCGCTGATGTATTCGATCGCGCGCTCGAGGCTCATCCTGAGCGGCGCCTCGAGTTGGATTCCTTTGCCGTCTCCCTGGCTCCGCATGTTGGTGAGATGTTTCGCCTTGCAGGGATTGACCGGGAGATCGTCGGGCCGCGCGTTCTCACCCACGATCATGCCGGAGTAAATCTCCTCCTGCGGCCCGATGAACAATTTGCCGCGGGCCTGAATATTGTTGAGCGCGTAGGCGGTGCTGATGCCGGGTTCCATCGAGATGAGGACGCCGCGGTTGCGGCCTTCGATTTCGCCCTTAAAGGCCGCGTACTCGCGGAAGAGGTGGCTCATGATGCCTTCGCCGCGAGTCAGGTTAACGAGATCGGTCTCGAAACCGATGAGGCCGCGCGTCGGGATAATGGCCTCGATGGAAACGCGATTGATGTGGTGATCCAGGTTGACGACTTCGCCTTTGCGGCCGGCGATCGATTGCAGGACGTCGCCCAGATTGTCGTTAGGCACTTCGACGTAAAGATTTTCGATCGGCTCGAGCAGACCGCCGTTTCCGTCGCGCTGGAAAATGACTTCCGGGCGCGAAACCATTACTTCGTAGCCTTCGCGGCGCATCTGCTCGACGAGGATGGCTATCTGCATTTCGCCGCGCGCGTTGATTTCAAAGGCGCCGGCCGATTCGGTGTCGTTGACCTGAAGGGAAACGTTGCCGCGCGTTTCCCTGACGAGTCGCTCCCGCACGTGGCGGGCGGTGACGAATTTTCCTTCGCGACCCGCGAAGGGCGAGTCGTTCACCAGGATCCGCATCCGGATGGTGGGAGGATCGATGTCGACGAATTGCAACGGCGTGCGCTCCTCCCGGTCGGTCAGAGTCTCACCGATGAAAACGTCCTCGAAGCCGGTGAGACCGACGATGTCACCGGCGCTGGCGTGTTGCGTCTCGACTTGTTGCAGGCCGGTGTAGGTAAAGAGCGCCGTGACATTGGCGCGCTCGCGGCGGCCATCACGATGGATGCAAACGATCGAATCGCCGACCGCGACGCGACCGCTCACAATCCGACCGAGGGCGATGCGGCCGAGGTAATCGCTGTAATGCAGATTGGAGACGAGCATCTGGAAATAGGGTTCGGTCGCGATCGTGGGCGGCGGGATGTGTCTCACGATCGCCTCGAAGAGGGGCGTCATGTCTTCACTGTTCTCGTGCACCTCGCGCATGGCGAAACCGTTCTTGGCGCTCGCATAGATGATGGGGAAATCGAGTTGCTCGTCGTTCGCTTTCAGTTCGACGAAGAGATCGAAAACCATGTCGAGCACCTTGTGCGGCCGGGCGTTTTCGCGGTCGACCTTGTTGATCACGACGATCGGCTTGACCTTGTTCTCGAGCGCCTTCCTGAGAACGAAACGGGTCTGCGCCTGCGGCCCGTCATGCGCGTCGACCACGAGCAGGACACCATCCACCATCTTCATGATGCGCTCGACTTCCCCGCCGAAATCGGCGTGACCGGGCGTATCGACGATGTTGATGCGATAGCCGTTCCAGTTGAAGGCGGCGTTCTTGGCTCGAATGGTTATGCCTTTTTCGCGTTCCAGATCCATCGAATCCATGACGCGCTCCTCGACTTTTTGATTGGAACGGAAGGTGCCTGATTGACGGAGTAGTTGATCGACAAGCGTGGTCTTGC
This sequence comes from Chthoniobacterales bacterium, assembly GCA_050736975.1. GTDB lineage: Bacteria > Verrucomicrobiota > Verrucomicrobiia > Chthoniobacterales > UBA10450 > Palsa-1392. The sequence continues at coordinate 1,900 of JBOHXL010000210.1, forward strand.
CGTGATCGACGTGAGCGATGATTGCGATGTTGCGGATTTTATCCATGACACGATCCCTCGGAAACTTGCGAGGGAGGGGCCGCCAGTCAGGCGAACGTGGCAATTCGCCGGAGGCGGATCGCCCTGCGTATTGGGGAGCGCGAATATGGATGCGACCGCCGCTCGCGTCAACCTGAAGCGCCCGAAGGGACGGAACCGTGGAAAAGCAAAACCGGCAGGTCATTGCTGACCTGCGGTCTTGCCGGTCGTTTCAATCCGAGGCGTTAGTGAAGCGGGGCCCGAACTGCCGCTTCGGCGTTGTCGTCAGATTCGCAGCCAACACCGACCTCGGCCTCAACCCGAGTTCAGGGGTGAACAACGCGAACCACCTCACTCTCTCGTTCCCGAGAAGTTAGGTTTCGTATCCAAGTCACCCACGGGTAAGAATTCTTGCCGTCGACGATACGGCCGCTCAGCGCATCGACGCCGCTTCGGTCGCCATCTCGCTCTGGGAATTCACCGGCGGATCAACCCATTTTCCGTGTTCGCGAATCAAGTCCTGGAGTCGCCCAACCGCTTCCGCTTCGGGAATGTTGAACTTCACGGCCGTCTTCCCGACGTAAAGGTTCACTTTGCCCGGCGCGCCGCCGACGTAACCGAAGTCCGCATCGGCCATCTCGCCCGGACCGTTCACGATGCAGCCCATGATCGCGATTTTGACCCCTTTCAAGTGAACCGTGGCCGCTTTGATTCGCGCCGTTGTGGTTTGCAGGTTGAAAAGCGTTCGCCCACACGACGGGCAGGCGACGTAATCGGTCTTAAAGATTCGCGTCCCAGCTGCCTGGAGAATGTTATAGGACAAACGCAAAGCCTGACCTGGACCGTGTTCACCTTGCACAAGGATGGCGTCGCCGATGCCGTCGCAGAGGAGTGCGCCGATATTCGCGGCGGCGATCAAGAGGGTTGGTAAGAACTCCGCCTCGGGATTTTGCGAAATCGTCAGGCTGTCCTTCAGCAGAATCGGATGCCGCGCATCCAACTTTGAGGCGAGCAGGCGATAGGCGGCGATCACCGGCAGGTCGAGACCATCGGCCACCGCGACCAACTTTGGCTGCGCGCTTTGATTAACGGCCGCGATGCTCGCGTCATTACTGGGATCGACCTCGATCACGCCGGAACTTTCGTAAACGAACTCCGGTTTGTAGTCGCCCATCCGATCGATCTTGTGCGCGACCTTTTCGAAGTTGGCCTGCCGGATCGCCACGCGCACGGTTTCCTCCCCACCGAGCGGTATTTTTTGGCCCGAGTCACCGCCTTCGGCCAGAGCAATGGTTTCGCTGGCGCGCCGTTGATAAGAGAAAGGGTCGAAGGAGAGACCGGTAGCCGGAGCTGGCAGACCATTCCTGCCTTCTGCTTCCCGCTTTCCCGTCTCGATGAGCACACGTGCGACCGGGATCTCGTGGATGCTGTCCTCGGTCAGGGAAACGCGGATCGTGTCGCCGATCCCGTCGCGCAAAAGCGAGCCGATCCCGATCGCGCTTTTGATGCGCGCGTCTTCGCCTTCGCCGGCCTCCGTCACTCCGAGATGGATCGGATAATTCCAATCCGCACCTTCTTCGCGCAGCCGGGCGACGAGCAGGCGATAAGCCGCGATCATCACTTTTGGGTTACTCGACTTCATCGAGAAAATGAGTGCGTCGTAATCGAGGTCGCGCGCGATGCGGGCGAACTCCAGCGCGCTCTCCACCATCCCGAGCGGCGTGTCGCCGTAGCGATTCATGATCCGGTCGCTGAGCGAACCGTGGTTCGTCCCGATGCGCATCGCGATTCCCCGTTCCCGGCAGAGCCTGACGAGCGGCGCGAATCGGTCGCGGATGCGCTGCAACTCGGCCGCATATTGCTCGTCGGTGTACTCGATGATCTTGAACTTCTTCGAGTCAGCGTAATTGCCGGGATTGATCCGGACTTTCTCGACCCACCTGGCCGCTTCCATCGCCGCCTCGGGTTTGAAATGGATATCGGCCACGATCGGCACATCGCAGCCGCGTTCGCGTAATCCCCTCACGATATGCTGGAGGTTGGCTGCGTCCTTCACCGTCGGTGCCGTGATTCTGACGATCTCGCAACCGACCTGAGCGAGCTCGATCGTCTGCGCGATCGAGGCCGCGGTATCCATCGTATCGCAGGTAATCATCGATTGCACCCGGATCGGATTTGCCCCGCCTACCCCGACGCGGCCGACCATTACCGCGCGCGAGAGGCGGCGCTGGTAAGCGATGGGATTGTCGCAGTAACTGCTCACCGTTTGCGCTTGCGTGCGCCGCTCGTGCGCTCTTTCAACGCGACAATAAGCGGAACATCGATGATCAAAGCGCCATCGTCTTCGCAGACCGTAACGGACCTTCCCTTGGGGGAAAGTGCCATGAATTCCCGATGCTCGACCGGAACGCTGCGGCCATTCGTCCGGACAATGTCGAAAGGCCGGAATGGAGCGGCGAAGAAACGCTTTCTGACTTCCGCAATACGCATCGCGGAAAACGTATTCGCTTCCTCGCAGACCCGCAACGTCGATCGCCGCTACGGACTCGGGCTCGCCTGCACCGCCGGCGGCCCCTGCGGGCCGCGCTTCTCTCCGATCCAATCCCCGACATCGAAGAAACTGATGTAGGCAATGTAGCCGATGATAAGAACCGCGCAGCCGGTCTGGACGACTTCCAGGACCCGGATGTTGACCGGCTTGCGCCGCACCGCCTCGACCAACGCCAGGACGATGTGCCCGCCATCGAGCACCGGAATGGGAAGCATGTTCAGGATCGCGAGGTTCACGTTCAGAATGACGCTGAACCAAAGCGCCAGTTGCCAGCCGCGCTCGTTTTCAAAAAGCAGATAATAAATCCGGAAGATCCCAAGCGGTCCGCTCAGGTGTTGCAATTTCACATCCGACTTCGGTGAGGCGACGGCGCCGATCGTGTCGAGTGTGCTCGTGACGCTGTTGTAGACCTGCTCGATCGGATTCGGATGCGTGATGCTCATCCGTCCGGAAGTGTCCCAGGCGATGCCGATACGCGGCGTCTTTTCGTTAGGCAAAATCTCCGGCGTGACAGTCAGGTTGAGACGCTGACCAGAGCGCTCGACAGCGAGCGTGATCGGTTTGCCCGCGTGGGTTTCTACATAAGCCGCGAGCGCGACCGGGCTATAGATGCGGGCGCCGTCGAACCCGAGAATAATGTCGCCATGCTTCAATCCGGCGGCCGCGGCCGGCGTCTTCGGCTGGACTTCGTCGATCATGGGAGTCGTGGCCGGATAAATCAGAACCTGCCGCACACCTTTGCGCCGCCAACCGCTGCTCGGCGCGATATATGGCGTGACTGAGGTAGAAATCCGCCGGCCGTCACGCTCGACCACAAAGGAGATGGTGGCGCCTTCGCTCCGGATCACATTCCAGGTCACGCTATCGTTCATGCCGGAGAAACGCGTGACCCGTTTTCCATCCACTTCGAGAATCTTGTCACCGGCCTTGAGACCCGCTTTTTCCGCCGGCGAATTGTGCTCCACGTACCCGATCACAGTCGTCGTGTCCGCCTCGCTTACCGGATGGCCGACGCCCCAGACAATGGCGGCGAAAACGATCGCGAGGAGCAGGCTGAAGAGCGGCCCGGCGATCGCGACGATAATTTTGTCGAGCGCGGAAATGGGCGGCAGATCGGCTCGATCGGCGTCGGTTTCCCCCTCGATGATATCCATTGGAGCGAGCTGGGGCAGCGCGACAAAGCCTCCCAGGGGAATCGAGCCTAACGAATACTGAACACCGTTGATCGTCTTCTTCCAGAGCGGTTTTCCGAACCAGACCCCGAACTTTTCGATCACCAATCCGCGCCAGCGAGCGGCCAGAAAGTGGCCCAGCTCATGGACAACAATGAGGAGGTTAAAGAGGATAACGACCTCGAGCAGGATGAAGATGATGCGAAGGGCGTGGAGAAGCACTTATGAAAACGTGATTGGTGAAGAGTGACTGGCGATTTGGCCAACCGCGCGCCGCATGAACGATTTATCGATTCAACTTTTCAACCGCCGCCCTGCGCGCCCACTGGTCGGCGTCCAATATCGCATCGAGGGTGGGATTGGCAACGGAGGTGTGGCGGTTCATGACTTCATCGACCAGTTGCCAGATGCGCGGGAACCGAATCCGGCGATCGAGAAAAGCTGAGACAGCGATTTCATTGGCCGCGTTCATCACAGCAGGCAGAGTGCCGCCACTTTCGCCAGCCTGTCTGGCGAGGTTGAGGGCCGGAAAGTCGTTGAGGCGGGGCGCAGCGAAGTCGAGCCTTTGCAGTTTTCCGAACTCGAGCGGTGGCAGGCTGTTCGCCACCCGGTCGGGCCAGGTGACGGCGTATTGAATCGGGAAGCACATGTCGGAATGCGAGAGCTGGGCGAGCACCGAGCCATCGGCGAACTCCACCATCGAGTGCACAATGCTCTGTGGATGAATGATCACTTCCACCCGCGCCATCTCCACCCCAAAAAGCCAGTGTGCCTCGATCATCTCGAGTCCCTTGTTGAAGAGCGTGGCCGAATCAATCGTGATCTTGGGTCCCATGTTCCAGGTCGGATGCTTGAGCGCCTGCTCGGGAGTAATGCTCTCGAACTGATCGCGAGGCGTCTCCCGGAAGGGGCCGCCTGAGGCGGTGAGAATGATTCGCCGCAGATCGGAAACGTCGAGCGTCCAACGTTCAACGTTCAACTTTGAACTCTCTGACTTGGACGCTGGAGGTCGAGCCTTGAGGGTTGAGCGTTTTCCCTCCAAACATTGAAAAATCGCATTGTGCTCGCTATCGACCGGCAGGACTTGCAATCCCTTCGCCGCCGCCCCCCGCATGACGGCTTCGCCCGCCATGACGAGTATTTCTTTGCTCGCCACCGCCAGATCCTTGCCCGCCGCAATTGCGGCCAGCGCCGGGCGCAAACCGCCGGTCCCGACAACCGCAACCAGGACCATCTCGGCATTCGTCAGGCACGCGATCTCGCTCAAGCCCGCTTCGCCGGCGAAAACAACCGGCTCATAATCAAGCGCGGCACGCAGCTCCGGGATCCGCAACTCATCAACCAGACAGACTGCTTCCGGCCTAACGAGATTGGCCTGCGCCGCGAGCTTCCGCGCGTTCGTTTTCGCGGCGAGGCCGACAATTTCCATCCGCTCCGGGATATCGCGCGCCACTTTCAACGCGCTTTCTCCGATCGACCCGGTCGCGCCCAGCACTACTACGCGTTTGCGTTTCATCATTGGACAGAGCTAGCAGGATGAGACGGGATGGCAGAAGTTCCTGTCCAGAAAATCCTGTGAATCCTGTTGGACACTACGGCACACGAATCACCAGTCGCAGATAGAAAAACAGGAGCGGCGCGGTGAATAAGAGGCTGTCGATCAAATCGAGCGCGCCGCCGATTCCGGGCAAGAGGTTGCCGGAATCCTTCACCCCGGTGCTGCGCTTGACCATCGACTCGGCGAGATCGCCGATGACCGCGGCGAAGCCGAGGAGCAGCCCAAGCACGATCGAATGCGTCCAGCTCAAGACCGAGAGGCGCTCCGGCATGAGCGCAAAGAGTCCGACACTCGCGAGCAGTGAAAAGGCAAGCGCGCCGAAAAATCCTTCCCACGTTTTCTTCGGGCTGATGTGTGGCACGAGCGGATGGCGCCCGAACACGCTGCCGGTCAGATACGCTCCCATGTCGCTGAACTTCGTGATCGCGATGCAGTAGAAGACATAGAACTGTCCCGTCACCGCCCCGTCCGGCGCGCGCGGCGTGACGTAAACGATCTTGGTGATGAAATTATAAAGCCAGAGGACGTAGAGCAGCCCGAAAAGCGTGTAGGCCATCGTCCGCAGCGGCTCTTCTTCACGCAGACTTTCAAACATCTGCCGGGTAAAAACCGTAAGGAGAAAAAAAAGCAGGACCGCAAGCTCGAAATCATAGGAGCGCGCCGGTCCCCATTTCGCGAAATAATAGAAGCTGCCTACCAGCATGACCGCGCCGCAGATCATGGCCGTGATCTTGAAATTCGGGAGACCCTTGTGATCGAGCATCCCGTAGAATTCCCAGAGTGCGATCAGCCCGACGGTCCCGATGAGCGCAAAGAACGCCAGTTCGTAACCGGAGAAGACAATGAGCAGCGCCACCGTCCAGAGCACGATGGTGCTCGCGAAGCGGAGGATGAAAACGGAACGCCGCGTGACCGTTTTAGTTTCGCGGCGTTCAAGCGTAGCGGACATGGCAGCCTGCATCATCCCCGTCAGAGAGGAATTGTCCACCTCGGAGTCGGCCTCGCCGGTGCGAACTTGTCCCGCTACTCCATCCCAAGGCTGCGCCCGGCAGCCGCCGCACAGCCAGCCAGCCAAAATAGGGCGGGTTGATCAAAAATTACCGCTTTGGCGAATGCTTCCACGCCTGCAGCCGCGTCTCGGAGTTCAGCGAATCTGCTCTCGGGAAAGCCAGTCATACCGTTTTAGGAGGACCTGCTGCTGTCAGCGCAGCCAGCGCCTCCCGGAAATCCTCACCCACGGCGACGATGCCATCCCTGTGTCCGGCCATTGCGAAAATCTTACTCGTACGGACTTTGGTTTCGCGAAAGAGCCGCTGAACCTCCCGTGCCATCTCCGGCGTGCCGTAGGCCACGTCCGGGCCAGTGGCAGTACCTCGCGAGAGGAGGCCTTTCCACAAACTCGCGTCATGCCCGTGCACGACGACCCGCACTTTCGCCGTCGTCGCATAGACGGCCGCATGGGTAAGCGATTCGGCGGAGGCAATCGCCCGGCCCTCAGAACGCAGCCAGTTGCGCTCGAAATCCCACCCAACCACCTTCGCGTAATCCTGCATGCCTAACGACGGCAGAGCGCCTGTGCCCGAGCCCGTGATGTAGAACGAGTCGGTCGCGCCCTCCCGCAGGCTGACGTTGCCAAACCCCACCCCGTTCCCATCCACACCGAGCAGACCCAGCCGCCGCAATTCCTGGCGGGCCGCATTCAACTCTTCGAAACCGGAAAACGGCGCCAACTCCCTCCCGGACGATTCGTAGTGAAACTTGACCGCGCCCGTTTCGCTCATTGCCCGTGCTCGAGAAGCCCTGTCGCCGCCGCCCGGCAGGCGGCGCGACCCTCCGCTTCGCAAGGACCCGACTTGCTCATCCCGCGCGCTCGGGAAACATTGCCAGAATGCTTTGTTCGTTAGGCTGACAGATCCCGCGCTCCGTGATAAGTCCGGTAATCAACCGGCGAGGCGTGACGTCGAATCCGTAGTTCGCCGCGGGACTGCCCTCGGGCGTGAGGCGCACCTCGAGCAGCCGGCCATCGGCCCAGCCCTCGGCGTGTTGCACCTCCTCCGCGCCGCGTTCCTCAATCGGGATCTCCGCCAGGCCATCTCGCATGGTCCAATCGAACGACGAAGACGGCAGCGCGACATAGAATGGCACGCCGTTATCCTTCGCCGCCAGCGCCTTCAAATAGGTGCCAATCTTATTCGCGACATCACCGGTATAAGTCGTCCGGTCCGTGCCCACGAGCACGAGATCCACTTCGCCACGCTGCATCAGGTGCCCGCCGGCGTTATCCGCGATGACGGTGTGCGGCACGCCATGTTCGCCCAGTTCCCAGGCGGTCAGCTTGGCTCCCTGGTTGCGCGGCCGCGTCTCATCGACCCAGACATGCACTGGAATCTTGCTGTCGTGCGCGGCATAAATCGGCGCCGTGGCCGTACCATAGTCGATGCACGCCAGCCAGCCTGCGTTGCAATGCGTGAGCACATTAACCGGACGACCGCTCTTCCGACGCGCGATTTGCTCGATTAACTCCATGCCGTGCAGTCCGATCTGCCGGCAATGTTCAGCATCCTCGTCCGCGATCGCCTTCGCAGTCTCTCTCGCACGCGAAAGTCTTGCCGCCGCGGTCGTGCCTTTCGCGATCGCGGCCAGCTGGCGTTCAACCGCCCAGGCCAGATTCACCGCCGTCGGACGCGTCCCCCGCAGGAGTGCCGCCGCCACGTTCGGCTCCATCTCCGCCAAGATTGCGAGATACATCCCGTAAGCAGCCGCACTTCCGATCAGAGGGGCGCCGCGCACGTGCATCTCCCTGATAGCGGTCGCCATCTGCTCGGCCGTCGTCACGTCTTCGATCGCAAACCGGTGCGGCAACACCCTCTGATCAATCAACTGCACAACCCGCCCATCGTTCGGCTTGAGCCAGATGGTGCGATAATGGCGGTCCCCGACGTTCACGCTCACACATTCGCGCGTTCTGCCTTGGCGGAAAACGCAAAAGCGCGGGAGAATCTTACGGTGGCCGATCGACCCGTGAACCTTGCCAAATCAGCGATGGAACTCTGGCAATCAGGAGCAATGCCCCTTAGCTTGAAGTTCCCTTGGTGGCACGAGAAGGGCAGAGATGACACAGTGTATCCAAGTAAAGTGCCGAGGAGTCGATCCTGATGACGAGCCGGAGTAGAGAAACGAGGCCACCAACCTCCCGGGCCCAACCGTCGATTCCGCTCCTGATTTTGGCCGCCTTTGCGCTCGGGGCGGGTACGACGTGGCTGGCGATGCGCGCATCCACTGATATTCCGCCGAAGCCAGCGATCGAAAATTTTACCGGAACGCCGGTCGGACGGTCGCCTAACGCTTTTCAGCCGGCACCCCCGGCTGCGAGCGCGGAGCCCCCGGATGTTTCACAGCTCGGACCCGCCGAGGCTGCGAGGACGCTGGGAAACTGGAACTATGATCGCCAGGACTGGACCCATGCGATCGAACATTACCAGGAAGCGATCGGACTCGGCGCCGACAATCCCGATGTGCGGACCGATCTCGGTAATTGTTTTCGCTTTCTCGGGCAGCCGGAGAAGGCGCTCGAGCAGTACGAGACTGCGCAAAAGGAAAACCCGCTGCACGAGAACAGTCTGTTCAATCAGATCAGCCTTTTTGCCGATCTGCTGCACGATAACGCGCGCGCCCAGGCGGCCGCGCGGGACTTCATCACGCGTTTCCCGCAAAGCCCGCGAATCGAGTTGGTGAAAGAGCGGCTGCTCCAGCTCCAGAACGTGAGCAAGGGCAGCAACTGATTTGTTGCCGGAGAACTCGCCAAGGGCGGATTACCCGCTTCATCTCAACGGGCATCGAGGGATTGCGGCTCCGAGCGCACCATCAGGATTTCGCAGTCGGCCCCAGAGTCCTTCGCTACACAATTCGTGAAGTAGATCAGCTTGCCGTCCGGCGACCATCTGGGCGCCGTGCCGCGGCCTTCGGTGTTTGCGATCAACCGTGGATCGGTGCCGTCTGCGTTCATGACGAAAATCTGGTAACCGTGGCCCCGGCGATTCGAGGCAAACGCAATCCTTTTTCCATCCGGCGACCACGCCGGCCAGCCATCGAAAAATGGGTTCTTCGTCAGGTTCCGCGGGTTCGAGCCGTCGCCATCGGCCAGAAAGACCTCGGAGTTCTCGTCCCCGATGATCTTGCGAAAAGCGATCTCCTTCATGTCGGGCGACCACGAACCGTAGGCATTTATCCCGTCCGTGATGAGGGGCGTGATCTTCTTTGTCGCCAGGTCGACGGCGTTGATCTGCGCAGCGTTCTTTTGAGGCGGCTTCAGGTCATCATTAGTGCAATAGATCACCCGCTTGCTGTCCGACGCCCAGTTGGGATGAATTGTATTCTGTTCCTTGGGCGTGAGCAGTTCCGCGCTGCCGCCCCCGGCCGCCATGACCGCAATGCTTTGACGGTCTTTCGTGATGAGGACGAAAGCGATCTTCGTCCCATCCGGTGACCATGCAGGATCTTCATGATCGACATCATCCTTTGTCAGTTGGGAGACGTGAGAGCCGTCGGCGTTCATCGTGCACAATTGCTCCCGGCCAGAAATGACGGTGATGAAGACGAGCTTTTTTCCGTCCGGGGAGGGTGATGGGTCGTAGTTCTCGGCATGAGTGAGCTGGGTCGGGATTGAGATGCCGGCGCCGCGCGCATGCAACGCGAAAAACAATATCGTTAGGCCAGAAATTTGAACCGCAAACCGAGCAGCAACATTACGCATGCGAGCCTCCTTATCTGCGAACCGCGGTAAGCTAGCACAAGACGAAATTGAATTTGGCATTCATGCGGTTGGTTGGCCGTTCGCAGCGCTCTGAGCTAGTCTCGGGCGGTTGGCTGATCGAGCGTATTCCAGATGAGAACACTTGGAATCATCGGCGGGACGGGTCCGGAAACGACGATCGAATATTACCGGAGATTGATCGCGGCCTTTCGCGCGGCAAATCCGGAGGGCCGTGCCCCTTCGCTCGTGATCAACAGTATCGACAGCAAGAAGCTGGTTGAACTGGTGACAGCAAATGAGCTGACGCAGCTGGCCGATTATCTGGCGCGCGAAGTGGAAAGGCTGGTGCGCGCGGGCGCCGGGCTGGCGTTAATTGCGGCCAATACGCCGCATCTGGTCTTCGATGAGGTGCAAAATCGGTCCGACATTCCGATGCTGAGCATTGTTACCGCGACTTGCGACGCGGCCGCCGCCGTTGGTTTGCGCCGGCTCGCGCTCTTCGGGACGCGTTTCATGATGCAGGCGCAGTTTTTTCCGAAAGTTTTCAACGAACGGCAGATCGCGATCGTCATGCCTAACGAAATGGAGCAGGACTACATTCACGACAAATACATGAACGAACTGTTCCTTAACATCATCCTGCCGGAGACACGGGCGAGATTGCTCGAGATCCTGCAGGCGATGAAGGAGCGCGAGCAGGTGGACGGATTGATTCTCGGGGGCACGGAGCTGTCGCTCATCCTGCGCGAACCGACAGCGGCAGGCCTGCCAGTGCTGGATACAACGCAAATCCACGTCGACGCCGCCGTCCAATGGCTATTGGGCAATTAAGGCCAGGCGAGAGCCAGGTTCCGCCAAAGGAAGTCGAAATGACCAGCAGCCGGGATGCATGCGCCACCCCGAAAGAGACGAGCGAAACGGTGATCCTGCAGAATCACTTTCCTTCTTTCCTGCATCCCTGATTCGCCTATTCTCCTCGACGTGCAGAAGACGATGCAGGCACTGGTCAAACGCAAGGCGGAACCGGGTCTTTGGCTCGAGGAAGTTCCTGTCCCGGAGGTGGGCGACGATGATGTGCTCATCCGTATCAAAAAGACGTCGATCTGCGGCACCGATGTCCACATTTACAACTGGGACGCCTGGTCGCAGAAAACGATCCCGGTGCCGATGGTCATCGGGCATGAATTTGTCGGGATCGTGGAGCGCGTTGGCGAACGCGTGAAAGGCTTCGCGCCGGGCGATCTCGTGACGGGCGAAGGACACATCGTCTGCGGGCATTGCCGCAATTGTCTTGCCGGCCGGCGGCATCTTTGCCCGAATACGCAGGGCGTCGGGGTCAATCGGCAGGGCGCCTTCGCGGAATATCTCTCCATCCCGATGTCGAATGTCTGGCACGCGGACCCTAATATCCCGCTCGATGTTCTTTCCTGTTTCGATCCGCTCGGCAACGCCGTGCACACGGCGCTTTCCTTCGATCTGATCGGCGAAGATGTGCTCATCACGGGCGCCGGGCCGATCGGTTGCATGGCGGTCGCGATCTGCCGCCACGCCGGGGCGCGCAACGTCGTCATCACCGACATCAATCCCTACCGGCTCGAGCTGGCGAGGAAGATGGCGCCAAATGTTTTCGCGGTCGATGTGAGGACGCACTCATTAGGCGAGGCCATGAAGCAACTCGGGATGAAGGAAGGCTTCGACGTCGCGCTCGAGATGTCGGGCAGCCCGAAGGCTTTCAACGACATGCTGCCAAACATGTTTCACGGCGGAAAAATCGCATTGTTAGGTATCATGCCGGGCAGTGCTGCGATCGATTGGAATATTGTCGTTTTCAGCGCGCTGACCATTAAAGGAATCTACGGCCGCGAGATGTATGAGACCTGGTATAAGATGACGGCCATGATCCAGAGCGGGCTCGATATTTCGCCCGTTATCACCCACCGTTTTCCTTACACTCAGTTCAAGGAAGGAATCGAGCTGATGAAGTCGGGCAACTCGGGTAAGATCATGCTTGATTGGAGCTAACTGTTGTCAACCCGGGCCGCAAAGCGTGGGGCAACGTATCTCCCAGCCGATCGTATTTTTTCCATCACTGCGGCGAGATGGCCGGCCTCCCGCGCAGGAGATATTTCTGAACCTTGCCGGTGGCGGTTTTCGGAAGCTCGGGCAAAAAGGTAACTCCCTGCGGCGCCTTGAAGTGGGCGAGATGCGCTCGGGCGAAGTCGCGCAACTCGGCGGCGGTGGCGGCGGATCCTGCTTTCAGGACAACAAAGGCGTGCGGAGCTTCACCCCAGCGCTCGTTAGGCAGACCGACGATCGCGACCTCCCGCACGGCCGGATGTCGCAACAACACGCCTTCCACTTCCACGGAAGAAATGTTCTCGCCGCCGCTAATGATGACATCCTTGATGCGGTCCCGGATTTCCGCATAGCCATCGGGGTGGATGACGGCCGCATCGCCGCTATGAAACCAGCCGCCGCGTATCGCCTCAGCAGTCGCCTCGGGATCGGCGTAATAGCCTTTCATGACCACGTTCCCGCGCACGACAATCTCACCGATCGTCGCGCCATCGTGCGGCACATCGCGGCCTTCTTCGTCGACGACACGCAGTTCTCCCGAAGTCAGTAATTCGACTCCCTGGCGGGCCTTGATCATCGAGCGTTCAGCGCGCGAAAGCCCTTCGTGTTCGGGTCGCGGCTCGCAGAACGTGATGAGCGGTGATGTCTCGGTCAGGCCGTAGGCCTGGGTGATCACCCACCCGAGTTCGCCCTCCACCCGCTCGATCGTGGCGGCGGCGGGCGGCGCGCCGGCGGTCAGAACGCGGACGCCACGGCGCGCGGCGCGGCGGAGTTCCTCAGGCGCGTGGGCGATGCTAATCAAGATCGTCGGTGCGGCGCAAAGCATCGTGACCGATTCCGCTTCAATCTTTTGGAAAACCATGCTCGGCTCGACCTTACGCAGGCAGACATGCGCCGCGCCCACCGCGGTAACAATCCAGACAAAAGTCCAGCCGTTGGCGTGGAACATCGGCAGCGTCCAGAGATAACGATCCGCCACGGTCATCGAATGGTGGAGGAGCGTGCCGATGGCGTTGAGGTAGGCGTTGCGATGTGTGATCATCACGCCCTTCGGGCGGGAAGTGGTGCCGCTGGTGTAATTGATCGTGAGCAGGTCGGTTTCGTGAATGGCAGGCTGATCGAAATGCGGTGGCGCTTCGGCCACGAGAGTTTCGTAATTGAGCCAACCGGGCTTGGTTCCTTCGAGCGCGACAAACGCGGATACGCCGGGCAACTGCGCGCGAATGCTCTCGATCACCTCGAGATAATCAGAGTGCGCGCAGACAATCCGGGCGCCGCTGTGCTTGATCAGATAGGTAAAATCATCCGCGATCAGCCGATAATTCAGCGGCACAAGGACGGCGCCGATCTGCGGCACGGCATAGAATGACTCGAGCTGCGCGTGCGTGTTGGGTGCGATGTAGGCGACGCGGTCGCCTTGTCGCGCGCCGAGGGCCTGCAACACGGCCGACCAACGATCACAGCGGGCAAAGAATTCCTCATAGTTCATGCGAAGATCGCCATCCACCACAGCCTCGCGCGCGGGATAGAGCCGGCGCGCACGCCGCGCGAATTCGAGTGGGCTCAGCGGAATTTCCATGGCGTTCGATGGATCATCCTAACGTAGAAGTCCCACTTCAAAAGACTGGAAGCCACGGCCGGGCAATCTCATCCAGCCCGTCGAAAGGACGGATTCTCTCGACATCGGCGATAGTTTGTTAGGTAATCAACAGAACAAGTCTCGATGCCGGAAACACAAACACTCCCAATCGACCGCAAGGTCATTTTCGTTTGCGGCGAGCGCTCCTTCACCATGCGCGATATCATAGATGCCGCGGTCTTTCGCGGTGAAGTCGAGCCAGCCTGGAACGAACTGCTTCGGCTCGAGGCGGCGGAGCGCAGGGCCGACGATCAGAATCTCGAGTTCAGTGATGATGCGATCGATGTCGCCGCGGAACGCTTTCGCTATGAGCACGATCTCATCACGGCGGAAGAGACTGAGCAATGGCTCAGCCAACGCGGCCTCACTCTCGGCGATTTCAGTGCATATTTTGTTCGGCACTATTGGGGCGAGCAATTTGACGAGGTGGAAACGGAGGCGACGGATTACTTTTCCGCGCCCAACGAGATGCGGGAGCTGCTGACGACGGAGCTGATTCTCTGCGGCGAGCTGAACCGGATGGCCGCGCGCCTGAGCTGGCGGGTCGCGGCCCTTTGCGCGACGAAGGGCCCGGCGGTCGATCTCAGGCTGATCGCGGCGGAAGAGTCGCTTTTGTTTGAACGAAGCGGATTGAACGAGGATCAACTGACCGGCTGGCTGGAAAAAGTCGGGCGTGATCGAGATTGGTGGCGCGAAGCCCTGACGATGGAAGCGATGCAGCGCCGCGATTGCGCCGCACTGCTCTCCCATGAGGCCTGCGAACGGGAAATCTCCGCCCTTCGTCTCCCACTGACGCGCTTCGAGGTCGAGACGATCGAGTTGGACTCGCTCGACGCCGCTCGCGAAGCGCTTCTCTGCGCGCGCGACGACGGCATGTCGATGGAGGAGGTTGCCGCGGAAGGACGTTACCCCTACCGTCACCCGGAGGTGCTACTGGAGGAAATTCCAGAAGATTTGCAGCAGAAATTTCTCAGCGTACACCCGGGCGAAATCCTCGAGCCGATCGCGCGGGGCGATGGTTTTCACATCTGCCGGGTGCTCGGCAAGACCGAGCCGGACCTGGAAGACCCGATGGTAAGAGAGCGGGCCGAAGAGCGCATCCTCGACCGGCATTTTGCGGACCTCACCACCCGCCACATCCAATGGCGCCTCTTCCTGGCCTGATTAGCCTGACGAAATGAAGGCAACCGACGAGAGTCTGCTGCGCCGTTCGTCGCTCTTTCAATTCCTGCCGGAGGAACCCTTCGAGAAACTGCGTCAGCTCCTGCAGGAGGAAAGTTACGAGTTCGGCGACCTTCTCGTTAGGCAAGGCGACCCGGCAGACTCGTTCTACGTCCTCGTCTCGGGTCGGGCGCGCGTCGTGAAGGCGGATCAGGCCGGCAACGAAATCGTTCTTGCGACCCTCAAGCCGGGCGACAGTTTCGGCGAATCTGCGCTGACCGACGGCGGAACGCGGACGGCGACGGTTCGTTGCAGCACGGCGGTCGAAGCGCTTCGTCTCGATCGCTCCGATTTTCTGGAGCGGGCCGAGGAAGTACCGGAGCTGAAGCATTACCTCGAGATGACCGCGCGGCACCGGTCGCTGCACGGTTTCCTTTACGAGTTCAGCAATTTCGGCCGCCTGCCCGTGCCGGCGTTGCGCAGCCTGGTGGAGAAACTGAGGCCGATCGAAGCGCCAAAAGGCGAGGCCATTATTCGGGAGGGCGATCCGCCGGGCGCCATGTTCATCCTCGAGAAAGGGCGGGCGCGCGCCTTCCATTCCAACAACGGCACACAACAAAATCTCGCCTTCTATCGCGACGGCGATTTCTTCGGCGAACTCTCGATCCTGAACGGCTCACCGCGCGCGGCGTCGGTCGAAGCCTTCAGCGATTGCCGCCTCCTCGCGCTCGAGCCGGACGCGGTGCGTGACCTAAAACGCCGCTACCCGGAATTCGGCAGGCTCATGGAGGAACGGCTTGCGCAATACCAGGCGAAAACGGAGGCACGCGTGCCGCTCGATTTCACAACCGAGATGCTGCCGGCCGAGGTTGCGGCGCACGACAAAATCGGCGTGGACAAGGCCGCGGCGACAACCGAGACCGCCGAGGGCGAAGATCCATTCGCGGATGAGCATGGCCTTTTCCGAAAGAAGAAAAAGCGCATTCGCAAGATCGAGCACATCGAGCAGATCGACGAGATGGATTGCGGCGCGGCCAGCCTCGGCATGATCTGCCGCCACTTCGGTCGCAAAGTGAGTCTGTCGCGGATAAGACAGCTTTGTCACACTTCGACCGACGGGACGAGCTTGAAAGCGATCTGCCGCGCGGCCACCGAGCTCGGGCTCGCGGCGCGCGCGCTCAAGGTCTCGGTGCGCAATCTGCCGTTGATGCCGCTGCCGGCCATCGTGCATTGGGAAGGCAACCACTGGATGGTGCTCTACGATGTCGCCGAGACTTATGTGAAGGTGGCCGATCCCGCACAGGGACTGCGTAAAATTCCGCGCAAAGAATTTGAGCAAGGCTGGTCGGGTTACGCCGCGCTCTTTGATTACACGATCGCTTTCGCAAATGCGCCGGAGAGCAAGCCGGGTATGGCCTGGCTTCTGCCCTTCCTCGTCAAGTTCAAGACGCTATTCATCCAGGTGATGCTGCTCGCGATCGCCATCACTTTCCTCGAACTGCTCTTCCCGGTCTTTACCGAGATGGTGGTCGACAAGGTGATCGTCGAGAAAAACGTCAGCCTGCTCGAGACCATCCTGCTCGGAATGGGCGTCGTGCTTTTTTTCGTTCAGGTCTCGTCGCTTGCGCAGGAATATTTGCTCGCCTTCGTCGCGGTCCGACTGGACACCGCGATTCTCGATTACCTGAGCCGGCAAATGTTGTCGCTGCCGATGAGCTATTTCACGAGCCGGCGCACGGGCGACATTCAGCGGCGGCTCGATGGCGCGCGCCAAGTGCGGCAGTTTGTTGTGCAACACGGCATCGGCGCCGTCCTTGCGCTCGTCCAGTTGGCCGGCGCGATTTCGCTCATGGCGGTCTACAGCCCGTCGCTCATGTTTGCCTTTCTTGCCACCACCCCGCTCTACGGCGGCCTGATGTATTTCTCGCAGAAAGTGCTGCGTCCGCTCTTCGCCGATGTGGAAGAGAGCCAGGGCAAATACAGCTCGCATCAGATCGATGCGATCAAGGGCATCGAAGCGGTCAAGGCCGCTTCGGCGGAAAGCGTCTTTCGCGACACGATGCTGAACGAATTCCTCGCCGTCTCGCGCAAGATCTTTCGAAGCAGCTTCATCGTCATGACCTACGACAGCGTCCTGCAAAGCATCGGCCTGATTTCGACTGCGATCTTCCTCTGGGTCGGCGCCAATCAGGTGATGGCCGGCAATCTTAGCATCGGCGGCTTTGTCGCTTTCAGCTCGCTCACGGCGATGGCCTACAGCGGGATCATGCGAACGTTAGGCGTGTGGGACAACCTGCAGTTCGCCAACGTGCTGCTCAATCGGCTGAACGACATCTTCGAGCAGGAACCGGAACAGGGTCGTGACCGTTCGCGCCTTGCGCCGGTGCACAGCCTGGAGGGGCGGATCCAGTTGCGAGGGGTGAGTTTCAAGTATGGCGGACCGGAAGCGCCCAATATCCTGACGAACATTACCCTCGATATCGCGCCCGGCCGCATGATCGCTTTTGTTGGCCGGAGCGGTTGCGGAAAAACCACCTTGATCAAGCTCATCGCCGGACTCCTCGAGCCAACGGAAGGGACGATTCTTTTCGACAGCACCGATCTGAAAACACTCAACTACCGCGACGTCCGGCGGCACATTGGAATGGTCCTGCAGGAGAACCACATTTTTAACGAATCGATTGCGCGCAACATCGCCTTTGGCGACGGCGAACCGGATCTCGATCGCGTCCTCGCGGCCGCGCAAACCGCGGCGGCACACGACTTCATCATGCGGCTCCCGATGGGCTACGAAACCAAGATCGGCGAATCCGGTCTCTCGCTCTCCGGCGGACAGAAGCAGCGGATCGCCATCGCGCGCGCGCTTTACAACAACCCGCCGATCCTCATTTTCGATGAAGCCACCAGCGCGCTCGATACCGAGTCGGAACGCGCCATCCAGGACAACCTCGGCCGCCTCACCGCCGGTCGCACGACGATCGTGATCGCGCATCGCCTGAGCACGATTCGCGAGGCGGATTCGATCGTTGTCCTGGAGAAAGGAATGGTCGCCGAGGTTGGGAATCACGACGAGTTGATGGCGCAACGCGGCCTATATTTCTACCTTTCGAGCCAGCAACTCGGGATCTGAGTTTTCGTCCGAACAAATGCCTAACGAATTAATGCAACGTGGCTCACTCGATGCCGAGTCCGAGATGTTGCCGCAGGACCCGCCACCATGGTTCGTCCGTTCGATGTCGTGGCTGCTGATTGCGATGTTCGGCGTCGCGCTCCTGGCGGCCATAGTCGTGAAACTGCCCGATACGGTCACCTGTCCCTTTCTCCTCGTGCCCGCAGGCGGCGCGGACCCGATTCAATCGCCCCGGCTCGCGATCGTCTACCGGGTCTGTGTGCGGGTCGGAGACACCGTCAAGGTGCACGATCCGCTCTACGTCTTGCGCTCCGATGAGGTCCGCGATTGGGGCACCGAGCTACGCACTTTGGGCGAAGACCTGCGCACCCACGAGCAGGGCCTGACCAAAGCTGACGCAGCTTTCGATTCGCAACGCGAAATCAAAACTGCGGAAATTTCGCAGGCGGAAAGCGAAGTGAAATTTCGGGAACAACATGCCGCGAGCAGTCGCGAGTTGCTGTCGCGGATGGAGAAGCTGACCAAGAATGGCGGCATCTCGCTGGTCGAGGTGATTCAATACCGCCTGGAGGCCGCGGGATCGGAGAAGGACCTGAGTGTGGCGCAGCGCACCTTGCAGCAGGTAAAACTCGAACGGCAGCAGATGGAAGCGGAGCATGCCCGGCAGCGGGCGGAGAACGTGGCCGAAATCGAGAAGCTCAAGATGCGTGTGTCGGCGCTCCGGGATGACCTGCAAAACTCGCAGCAAAATCTGCTCACGGTGCGCGCGCCCTACGCGGGGGTGGTCATTTCCCAGACGCAGCAAAACGCGGGCAGCGTCGTGCAAAATGGCGAGGAACTTTGTCAGCTTGCCCCTAATGATGCCAAGGCGCGCGTCCGGCTCACCCCGGGCGAGACCAGCCTTCCGAAGCTCGCGCCAGGCCAGCGCGTCCGTCTCTTCTTCGACGCTTTTCCTTACCAGCGCTACGGCGTGGTCAATGCGAAGCTCGACTGGGTCAGCCCGTCCGCTGTCACGACCGCGCAAGGTCAGCATTTCGTCGCGCTTGCTTCCCTCGACCAATCCGAGCTGACGAAGCGCCATCATCTCGCGCTGCGCGTTGGGATGGGCGGCGAAGCGCGGATCGTCGTCGGGCAGCGCACGATGATCGAATCCGCCTTCGAACCGATCCGCCAGCTGCGCGAAAACATGCGCGACTAATTCGTCATGCAACGTGCCTTGTCTCGCCTCAAAGTCGACGACCTGACGACGGCAAACGACGCCATGAAGCGCTGCCTGCGGCTCGCTGGCCTGGCCGCGACGTCGGATGTACCCGTCGTGCTGCTCGGAGAAACCGGCACGGGCAAAACCCTGCTCGCCCACGCCATTCACAACTCTTCGACCCGGGCGGAACGGTCGTTTGTGGCCTTCAACGCCTCGGCCATGAGCGACACGCTGATCGAGAGCCAGCTCTTCGGTCACGAGCGCGGCGCCTTCACCGGCGCGCAGCAGACGGTCAAAGGCAAATTCGAGCTGGCCAACGGTGGCACCCTTTTTCTCGATGA
>JBOHXL010000211.1:0-52589 GCA_050736975.1 Chthoniobacterales bacterium
GCTGCATAACTTCCGTCGACTCGTCGTGCGCTGGGAATATCACGCCGATAACTATCTCGCCTTTCTCCACCTAGGCTGTGCCATTATCCTTCTCAGACATTTATGAGATGGCTTCTACGCATTCGAGCAGGCGGCCGCCGTGGTTCTGCGCAAGCATCAGTTTGCGGCGACGGTCACGCGTGGTTCCGGCGATGGTGGCGTCGACATCGAAGTTTCACGGAATGGGTTCAAAGGAGTTGTTCAGTGCAAAGCGCATAGCGCACGCGTCGGCCCTAGTGTTGTGCGCGATCTGTATGGGGTTCTCCATCATTGCGGAGCGGACTTCGGCATCATCGTTTCCCGAGGCGGTTTCTCGAAGGGCGTAATCGAATTCGCCCACGACAAACCAATTCTTTTCCTCGATACCGATGACCTTATCGCGATGCAGGAAGGCCGCGATGTGCTGGCGAACGCATTCAAGCCGTGCGACGCCAGTGATCCCATCGTAAATCCGCTCCGCACGTGAGTTATCATCCACGAATGAAACTGAGGGCAAGGGAACTCGATTTCTCACGATCAACAATTTTACTAGGCGACAGCATTGTTCAGCAATTAGTTGAATCGAGTCGACGATCCCGACGACGCTGGTCGGAACTACTCGAGTGCCACTCGACCGACATCGCGGGCCTAATGTCTGCCAGTCGTGTGCAGAAGGTGATTTCTCACCCCTTCGTAAGCGGTTTCATCGCGGAATGGGCGTTGAATACGAACTGGGGAGTCCGTCCTCCGTTACATATGGACGGAGTGTGCCTAAACGTTCCCCCGCAGCTCATCGAAAGCCTAGAAGAAAGCGGCGGGGTTGAATCATTCTCATTGTTTATTGGTGATGTCGGCCGCTTCTGTTGCGCGAGGTTAGACAGTGGTGACGACCATAACGAATACCGACTAATTGTGAATGCTCCTGCTTGGCTGGAAATCGCTACACTCCCCACCGTTCAGCATGAATTCGAGCGACAACTTAAAAGCGTCATACAACACGAAATGGCTCACTTCCGACACTCGAAGGCTGGCGAGCGAACTGAAACACATGCCCATTGCCGCGGCATCGCGTCAGTCCTCCCTGGCGATTTTTGTGGTTGGGCGCCGGAGGACTTGTATGCCTTAATCCTCAGAGACTACTATGAATTTGCAAACAACGGAGAAATTCGAAAACTCGTTCTGTGCGGCAGCGAAGTTACGTCGCGGCTGATCCGTCGATGGCAATGGTTGTTCGCAACGACGCGACAAAATCGTGACAACTGAGTCTGAACATGAGTGACTTCGGGCGGTTAGCTCAGCGGTAGAGCGGCACGTTTACACCGTGTTGGTCGGGGGTTCGAACCCCTCACCGCCCACAGCCTCCATTTTGCCTACCCACTCTTGCGCGTCGGCAGGAGGGCGAGCGCGATGAAGCTTTGCACCACTTCATCGCGTTGGTTCAGAGTCAGGCTGCGATAACGCAGAAGGCCGTAGCCGGGTTTCGATTTGGAAAGGCGGGCTTCGAGAATTTCGATCTCCACCCGAATGCGATCGCCCGGACGCACCGGCGCGGGCCAGCGTAACTCGTCGATGGCCCGGCCGATGATGCCTCCTTCGACCTGCACCAGGTCAACGAAGAGCCGCATCGAGATCGCCGCGGTCTGCCATCCGCTCGCAGCCAGACCACCGAGCAAATTTTCCCCGGGATCGGAAGTGAGGTGGAACGGCTGCGGATCGTAGCGGCGCGCGAACTCAGTGATGTCTTCCGACGAGATGGTCTGCTCCTCGGAGACAAAGCGGCTGCCGGCAGGAAAATCTTCAAAAGCGCGGGACACGCCGCAGCATGCCTGAAGCGATGACGGCAAAGCAAGGATCGCTCGACCGCTTTTCCTGGGATTGTTCGGAGGGGCGCGAGATGTAAGCTGTGCCTAACGAAAACCATGACCGAAGACGAATTGATGCGGGCCGCCCTGGCGCAGGCCCAAAAGAGCCTGAGCGAAGGCGGCATCCCGATCGGCTCTGCCCTGGCGCGACACGGTGAACTGCTCGCTCTCGGTCACAACAAGCGGGTGCAGGAGAGCGACCCGGTGGCGCACGCCGAGATCGATTGCCTGCGCCAGGCCGGACGGATCGGAAGTTTTCGCGAGACCGTTCTCTATTCGACGCTCATGCCGTGTTATCTCTGCGCCGGCGCCGTAGTGCAGTTCGGGATCCCGAAAGTCATCGTGGGCGAAAGCCGGACTTTCCCCGGTGCGCCGGACTTCATGCGCAGTCATGGAGTCGAAGTGATCGACCTCGATTTGCCGGAGTGCGTGGAAATGATGACGCAATTTATCAGCGCCCACCCGCAACTTTGGAACGAAGATATTGGTCGTTAGGGGAATGCGTCGGGCCGTCCGATGGAACCGCGGACTGCGCGGATTTAACGGATTGGAAGAAAAGAAAAAAGGAGTGCCCGAGCTCTTTCCTATCTTTTTTATCCGCGTTCTCCGCGCCTCCGCGGCTCAAACGATGATTGCTCCGCGAAAGGTTCAATCGCTCAGTCGATTGTATTTCTGCAAGAGTTCGCGCAGGCGATCGTGGGGCAAGGCTTCCACCTTGTGATTGTCGCGGCCGGTCATGTCGTGGTTGTCGACCAGGGCGTTAACGATGGCTTCTTCGACGGACTGGACGGTGGCTTCGAAGACCGGATCCAGTCGATCGTTAGGCACGGTTTGCACCGTTTGGGTCGGCTGGTCGGGATTAGCCGCGCCGCGGTTGGCGGTGGAGAAGGCGAGAAACAAATCGCCGGAGCCATTGCCGGAAACGCTGCCGGTACGGGCCAGGCCCAGACTGGCGCGGCGGGCGAGGCGTTTCAATTGTCCCGGCAAGAGCGGCGCGTCGGTCGCGACGATGATGATGATCGAGCCGCTCTCTCTCGGGTAAACGAAGCCTGGAATTTCCTTGCCGACGGGCACGCCTGCGATCGTGAGTTGCGGGCGGCGTCCGCAATTGGCCTGGACGAGCGCGCCAATGGTGTAGCCGCCATCTTTCGGGTCGAGGACGCGTGAGGCAGTGCCGGTGCCGCCTTTGAACTCATAACAAATCATTCCGGTACCGCCGCCGACGCTGCCTTCCGCGACCGGCCCGCCCTTTGCCGTGTCGAGGGCATGCGCGACATCCTGCGGTTTCACATGAAAGCCGTTGATATCGTTCAACCAGCCATCCCAGGTCTCGGCCACAACCGGCAGACTCCACCAGTAGCCGGTCTTGTCCGCCGGGCCGTGCGCGAGTCGCCAGGCGATGACCGCATCACGCGCCACGCCGACACTGTGCGTGTTCGTCAGGACGACCGGGCCTTCGAGAAATCCACTTTCTTCGACCCAGGCGGTACCGGTCATTTCGCCGTTGCCGTTGAGGCTGAAGGTGCCGGCGTAAACCGGGTCATTGAGCGAATCGTGGCCGCGCGGAATGATCGCGGTTACGCCGGTGCGGACCGGCCCTTTCCCGACCTCGAGTTTTCCCTGGCCGCTGATCAAGGTCGTGAACCCAACCTCGACTCCTGCCACGTCCGTGATCGCATTGAATTTCCCCGGTGTGCCATCGAAGGGAACACCGAGCGCGCGGGCGCGAATTGCGGTGGAAGGCGGCGGCGAGGTCTGCGGTTCGCGCGCCTGCGCGCAGAGCGTGAGAAGGAACAGGCAAACGAAGATTCTTGTTTTCATTTTTCAGAGCGGCGGAAGCGCGGGGGCATATTTCTGCAGAAGATGATCGATGTAAACGCTGTAGCGCTCGGCGAGCGCGGCGCTTTCGAGGAAGAGAATGTTTTCGGCATTGAACTGCGCGCTGCGCGAAAAATTGTAGGAACCGGTAATGACCGTGTCGTCGATGATCAGGACCTTGTTGTGCATGAAATCGTGCCGGCTGGTCGGGGTGTAAGGCGTGGAATTTTTTCCCACCAGTTGCGCGCGCGCGATGATCTGGCGCACGGCGGGAACTTTCCATTGGTTGGAAGGCACCGTCTGCCATTGCCGAAAAACTTCTTCCATTTGAGTGCGGTCAAAGATGCCGTCGATCTTTACCTGGCCGGCGCTGAGCAGATGTTCGAGCGCGGAGATAAGCGTGCCGGAGTTGATCAGTAAACTGCAAAGCCGGACCCGCCGCCGCGCCCCGCGCACCCGGCGCGCCACTTCGGCATCGATTTCGAGGCCGCAACCGGGCGAAAACATGACCCGCGCTGCCACGGGCTCGCCCGCAAAATGGAGCGTCGCGCTGGTGGTTTTGAGGTGGCCAGTGTTCTCGAAGTTCCCCTTCTCCCAAATCTGCTCGAAATCCTCCTCGTAAAAGGTCGCGAGGGAGGGCGAATCGATTTCGATCACGTTGTTCTCCATCAGGGTAAACGCGTCGTTCGTCAGGTTGAGCGAGCCAGTCCAGACCGAGGCGCCATCGCGCACGACGAATTTGTCATGCATCAACTTCATCCCGCCGATCCGACGCCAGGGAAACCCAAGTCCCTGCACAAATGCGCCGGTACCAGACGGTGCCGGGTCCTGGCCGCCCGCCACGTTTGGCCTCTCCGGTTTGTCGCCATCGTAACAAATGCGAATCCGCACCCCGGCCGCGGCGCGCTCCTGCAAGGTTCGCAAAAGCTGAAGCCGCAGCGCCTCGTCGAGGCGCATATCGTAAACCGCCAGGTCGATGCTGCGTTGCGCCCGATCGAGGAAATTGGTCAGCCGTTCCATGACCTCGGCGGCGGATTGCTCACCTTCGGCCAAAAAGAAGGCAGAAAGTTGATCATCGGATTCGTCGATTTGGGTCGTGGATTCCATTTTTGCCTTTAGCGCTGGGCATCCTATCGCGCGGCGAGAGGAACGCACGAAGCTTTCCGGAGTTCTCGGATTTCGGACAGGATTAACCGGAGATTTGCAGGATGATAACGAAGCCGCGCTTGTCTCCCCAAAATCCAAATAATCTTGCAAATCCGGTCCCGTTTCCGATTTCTGTTTTCGCGTCATCGGCGAGGCACTAGATTGGGCGCGTGAGTTATCAGGTTTTCGCGCGCAAATATCGGCCGCAGACGTTTGACGATCTGATCGGTCAGACGCACGTCACCCAGACACTCAAGAACGCGGTCGAACAGAGCCGGCTCGCCCACGCCTATCTTTTTGTCGGACCGCGCGGGATTGGGAAAACCTCGAGCGCCCGCATTCTGGCCAAAGCGCTCAACTGCATTCATGGCCCGACCATTACGCCTTGTGGTGTCTGCGACAGTTGCAAGGAAATCGCCGCTGGTAACAGCCTCGATGTCCTCGAGTTGGACGCGGCCAGCAATCGCGGGATCGACGATGTGCGCGAGTTACGAGACAACGTGCGTTACGCGCCGGCCAAGGGGAAATACAAGATTTACATTATCGACGAGGTCCACATGTTGACCAAGGAAGCGGCCAATGCGCTTCTGAAGACCCTGGAAGAACCGCCCAGGCACGTCATTTTTTGTCTCGCGACGACTGAACCGGATAAACTGCCGATTACGATTTTGAGCCGCTGCCAGCGCTTCGATCTCCATCGCATCCCGGCGAACCTGATTGCGCAGCATCTGCAATTCATCGCCGGAGAGGAGAAGATCACGCTCGAGCCGGCCGCCGCCCACGCCATCGCGCGCGGAGCGGATGGCGGTTTGCGCGATGCGGAGTCGATGCTCGATCAACTGGTCGCCTTTTGCGGCGAGACGATCGCGGAGAGCGACGTCCTGAACGTCTTCGGCTTCACGAGTGAACAGACGGTGGCCGGTTTCACGGAAAAAATCCTGCGCGGCGAAACTTCCGCGGCGCTCGCGGTGCTCGACGAACAGGCTGCCGCGGGCAAGGAGATGATGAAGCTGATGTCCGACCTGATTGCGCACCTGCGCGATCTGCTTGTCTTCAAGGTGCGGCCGGATGCGCTCTCCGAGGAGGCGGCGCCGGAGCTGCAATCGTCGTTAGGCGAAGAAGCGGCCCTGATCGAGACTGATCGTTTGCTCGAGCTGATCGAGCAATTTGCCGAAGCCGAAGGCCGGATGAAGTGGGCGCCGAACAAGAAGCTGCATTTCGAGGTCGCGGTCATCAAAGCCATCCAAACCCTCAGCCAGGTTACGCTCGACGAGGTGATCGAAAATCTCGCGGCCCTGCGGCGCGGCGACGCGCCGGCCAGGAGCGCAGCGCCAGTCGTTAGGGCGACGGTCGTCAAACCGGCGCCGCCATCGCCCAAGGCAGCCGCCGGGGAGAAAGCGGCGCCAAGAGTGGAAGAGAAAGCAGGCGCGCCCGCGGCTGCCGAATCGATCGACCTTTCGACGGTCTGGCCAGAGGTGGTTCGGCTCGCCTCCGCCCGTCGCCCCCTGCTTCGGAACTGGATCGACGCGGCCGCATTGCTCGGAAGGGAGGGGCGTTCCGTTGTGCTCGGGTTCGCGCCCGAACAAAAGACTTTCATGGAATCGCTCGCCCGCCCAGCCAATCGCAGCTTCATCGAAGAGCTGCTGGCCGAGCTGACTGGTTCCCCGTGGACGCTAAAAATGAAGCTGGTGGAAGGTCTGGCGCCGGTGGAAAAAACACCGCGCAGGGCCGAGCCAGAAAATGCGGCTGAGCCTAACGACTCGCCCGATTCCTTTAAAGACGATCCGTTGATCAAAGAGGCGCTCGAGATTTTCAAAGGCGAAATCAAATCCGTAACTATCTGATCCGATGAATCTCAACAAGTTGATGAAGCAAGCGCAGAAGATGCAGGAGCAAATGGCCAGAACCCAGGCCGAGCTCGAGGAGAAAACCGTCGAGGTCAGTTCCGGCGGCGGCAAGATCACAGTCGTCGCGAACGGCGCGGGCGACGTTCTTTCGATCAAGATCGCCAGGGAAATTGTCGACCCGGAAGACGTGGAAATTTTGGAAGATCTGATCCTGAGCGGGGTGCAACAGGCGATCGCGAAAGGCAAGGAGATGGCCGGCTCGGAAATGTCGAAGATCACCGGCGGCATGAATCTGCCTGGGCTCGGCGGATTGTAGGGCGGGGCTCTTTTGCCGATCGCAATCAGTCGCACGCCTGCGGCATTACGATCTGGAAGATCAATTTGTCGATCATCCGGGTTTTCGAAAGGGGCAGACCATCTTAGCGCGCGATCACGTCCATGCCCTTGGAGTCAGTCCGCCGGACGAGATCGACCATGAGTTGAGAGCCTGGCTGGCTGAGGCCTGCTTGCGTCGGCGAGCAGCGACACCTGAAGAGCCGTGCTTTACTCGTTAGGCGAACATCTCTGGCCCAATAGAGGCGCCCCCAGAGGTTGCGGGGTCGATTCTCGTTACTTTACCGATAGCTTCGCGGTCCGGCTGTCCACGGTCCCCGCCACATTGCTGACCGTGACGTTGAACAAGGAGCCATTGTCCTGTGTAACGGCCGGCGGTGTTGTGTAAGAGCTATCTGTCGCTCCGTTAATCGCAGCCCCGTTCTTTTTCCATTGGTAAGTGAGCGGTGGAGTGCCGGTCGCGACGACACTAAAAGTGGCCGTTTGACCAACCCTGATTTTCGCGCTTTGTGGCTGTTGTGTGATTACCGGGGGACTCGGTGTCGGAGTGGGAGAAGCGCCGGGGACTAACTCTGCCGTGCCGCTAACATAGGGACGACCTACCCCACCAGTAATCAGGATTCTGCCGTCCTGCAGCTCGGTCGCAGTGTGATTCTCCCGAGCGACGGTCATGGTGCCGAAGCTGCTAAACTGCGCGGTGGCCGGGTTATAAATCTCGACCGAGGCGAGCGCTTGTTGGGCGCCGCCAAAGATGGTGGAGCCTATGTCCGAGCCGCCAATTGCCAGGACCTGTCCCTGGAGGGAACCCCAGGCGGCATTCTTGAGCCGCAGGGAGACGAGCCGGCCGCGCGCTTCCAGCATACTGTTGGCGGTGGGAGTGAAAGTCTGCAAGGTCGGGTTATAAATATCGCCCGGCGCCGGTGCAATGGTGCCGCCCGTGATGACCACTGTCCCGTCGTTCAGAAGGACGGAATCGTGGTCGGATCGGGCCACGCTCATATTGCCAACCTGCGAAAAAAGTTGAGTGGCCGGGTCATATGACTCGGCTGTATCTGTCGTGCGATCGGTGCCGCCCTGGCCGTTGGCCAAAACCGTGCCGCCGCTGATCAAGACCTTGCCGTCATTCAGCAAGCTGGCGCGATGACGTTTGCGCCCAATCTTCAGAGTCCCCGTGGTCAAGCGGAAGGTTCCAGTAGTGGGGTCGTAAGTCTCTGCCGTATTGCTCTCACGGCCGCCAGTGATCACCCCGCCTACCATGAGTGGCTGGCCGCTGTTTAAGAGCGTGGCGGTAAAGAGCGCGCGCAGGCTTTTCATCGCGCCGGTGGCGGTAAAAAGATTGGTGGCGGGATCGAAGAGGTCGGCGCTCCGCAGGTAGCCGTCCTCGCCATTGCGCCCACCCGCCACCAGGACGCGGCCGTCGTTCAAGAGAGTCGCGGTTTGGTTCTTGCGCGGATCACTCATGGTCGAAGCGAGCAAGCTAAAGGAGTTATTCGCCGGGTCGAAGATTTCGGCGGAATCAAGCGTCACCGTGTCGGTGCTACCGCCGGTGATAAGTACTCTCCCATCCGGCAGGAGACTGGCGGTGTGCTGGTTCCGGGGAGCCTGCATGTTCCCAATCGCTGTAAACTGCTGCGTAACCGGGTCGAGAATCTCGGCGCTTTGCAGGGTTTGATTGCCCGTAACTCCGCCGGCGACAAGGATATCGCCACTCAGCAGCGTGGTCGCGGTATGCCCGGCGCGATTTTCAAGAAGTTGACCGTGCTCAGTCCAGGTCCTGGTCGTCGGGTTATAGATTTCGTCCACCGCGAGGAAACCACTCTCCAGAGTTACGCCACCGATTACCAGCACCTCGCCATCGGCCAGCAGAACCGCTTGATGATTCGAGCGGTGATAGAGCATCGGAGTATCGAGGGTGAAGGCTTGACTGGCAGGATCGTAGACCTCGGTCTCATCGTGCGGGCTGGTGCCGGAAAAGCCGCCCGTAATAAGGACTACCCCGGAGGGCAAGAGTGTCGAGGTATGGTTGGCGCGCGGAATCACCATCGGGTTTGGCGTCGCCGAAAAGGTCTGCGTTACCGGGTTGTAGATCTCAGCCGTGGCGGTCGCGACGCTGTTAATGTAGCCGCCGGTGATGAGGACCGTGCCGTCCGGCAGCCTGGTGGCCTCGTGACTTTTGCGGCCCTGGACCGGGTTTCCGATCGTTTGCGTAAAGCTGTTCCGGACAGGATCGAAAATGTCCGCGCTCTGGCCACCCACCACCAGCACCGTCCCATCGGCGAGAAGGGTGGCGGTGTGTTGGGTGCGGGGCTTGTGCATGCCTTGCGGAGTGAGAGTGAAGGTGCCGGTCGTCGGATCATAAAGCTCGGCGGTTTGCAAGGGCGTCCCGCTCTGGTCGCCGCCGGTGATAAGGACGCGCCCGTCGGGGAGCAGAGTCGAGGTGTGATTCTCCCGCGCCATGACCATCGAACCGGTGTCCGTGAAAACGCCGGTTGCAGGATCATAAATCACCGCCGAGGAAAGGAGCGCGCTCTCATTTACCCCGCCCGTGATGAGCACCTTGCCCGACTGGAGAAGGGTGGCCGCATGGCCAGTCCTCTCCGGCTGAAGCGTAATCAACTGCGCTTGGGCCGTCGTCGCCCCGAGAAGGGCGCAGAGGGAAAGCAAGAGAAAAGGCAAGATTTTAGGCATAAGGATCCTTCAAATAGTTGTCCGCGAACCTTGGCGCAACCGTGCGAGAGGAATAAAGAATAGTGACATCTTCAGGTCGACTTTGTCCAGAGAATCTCCGGCATCCTCGGAATTAGCGACGCGGTGGGTCGCCCAGATTCGCCCGGTCTATTCGGCTTGACGTGCGTTCAACTCGTCCGTCTGCCACGACAAGCACTCAGCAGGCGAGCGAGGCGGGCATAAGTTCGTGGAGTGCGACGATTCGGCGAACATTTCACAAGGTCTGTTCGACTTGACCTGCTCTTGCATTCAGGCGGCACAGGGGACCCTGACCGAAGACCCTGTTCGAGTGGAACTCGAAACAATTGCCTGGCGCGATGGATTCAAACGCAAGTTACGTTTGCGAGGAAGGCAGGGCGTTGACGGACGGCGGGAGAGGACGAGGGTTTTGCCTGTGAAGACGCTCATTCTCTTTGTCGGCTGGTGCATTCTCCTGGTCCTCGCCTGGCCTGTGGCGCTGCTTGCCTTGCTTCTCTTTCCCATCGTCTGGCTGTTGGCGCTGCCATTTCGGTTGCTCGGGATGACCTTTGAAGCCTTGCTTGCGCTCGTGCGCGCGGTTCTTTTTCTTCCGGCCCGAGTGTTTGGTGGGCGACGAGCCACTTGAATCTGGGAGAACTCCCACCGCGCACGGCGGAGCGAGGTGTCGATCGAGCGGCAAATTGGATCGACCGAGCGATGGTCATTCGATAGCCTCGTTCCTAGGCTGATGCCCGGACGAGGTCTTGCTCCGCTGAGCCGCATTTTGCGGGAAGTCCTGGCTGTCGGGCGCGAGGCGCGAGACCGTTGCGTCTCTCCAGAGCAGGTGACCGAAGAACGCCGCGAGCGCCGATCCTCAGTGCGGTAGAGCGTCCGTTCCGCGTGTGCGAAGCGAGTTACAATGGATTGGCATGGCTGGATTGGTGGGAACAGGATCCTTTTATTGCCGGAGCGTACGGTTGTTATCAGGTCGGCAATTACACCACCTTTGCCGGCATCGAGAAGGTTTCGGAGGGGAATGTGCACTTCTGCGGCGAACAGACGGACCTTAATTTTCAGGGCTACATGGAGGGTGCGCTACGCTCCGCTGAAGACCTGGCGTTGCGGAGCGGGATCTTTTGAAGCTTTGAGGCGACTGATGAAAGAGTCAGGGATTGACCAACTGCACCCGGTAGAATCGACTGGGAAGATCCATTGAATCGGTCGTCGAAATCGTTAATTGGCCAAGGCCGGCTGTGATGGGCGAGTTAAGCGGAACCCACTCTCCACCGAGTTGATCGTAGCTCTCGGCCTGGTAAGTCCTGCCAGGAACTGATGTCCAGCTGATCGTGGTGATTATGCCCGTGCGCGTGATTTGGGTGATGCCGAAGCCGAGGGTCGGATCGAGACGATCGTAAATGCCGTCAGCGTTCTCATCCTTGAGCGCCGCGGTGGATAGGGCCAGAAATTCGTCCGGGTCGATGTTGCCATCGCCGTTTCCAAATGGCACCTGGGCGACAAGGTTGCCGCCATCCGCCGTCGCGTAGGCCGCGGCCGCGACATAGATGGTGTCCGGGACAGAGCCGAAGGCCGCGGCGAGATCAAGCGTGCCTTCCATCAGGCCGTCGCTGCTGGGGAACTTGATGGCGCGCGATGAAACTGGTCCGTTGAACCAGCCACAGAGAGTGCTTGTGCTCTCGCCGGCGAGATAGGGTTCCGCGGCATCGGACGCGATCATGCCCAGCTTCGTCCAGGGCGCCGGGGCGATCGCCATGGGGAGTAGGGCGTCGGTGACGAAAATAAAATGATCGTTAGGCACGCTGCCATCTTCGCCCGGCGATGAGGTTGCGAGATAAAGAATGCCGCCGCGAACGGCCGCATAGAGGGTCATCCCCTCGGGACTCTGGAGATAGCCGGTGGCGTCGGCCTGACCGTCGAGGTTGAAGGGAATCGGAGTGGGTGCCGGCGTCGGAGTTGGCGTAGGCGCAAGCTGGTCGTGTGCATAGCTGATGACGCCCGGCAGGTTGCGGACGTCGACCTCGTAAATCTCGATGTAATTCACCCCGTAGCTGACGCCCGCATCAACGCACGTAGTAAGAATTGCCTCCGGCCCCGGGCTGCAATCGCACTGATTGACGCGGCACATCTGATCGTCGGAGACATTATAGAGCATCTGCGCACCGACGTCGGGCCGGCTATTCCAGAGCACATTCCAGGCAGAGTCATCGTCTCCCGGTGGGAGCGGGTTAAAGGTGGAAAGGCTGTTGACTTGGACGACCAAGCGCCCCGGCCATTTGCTCCGGGTCATGCTGATGGTGGTGGCTGCCGCTTCCGTCGCGCTGGCGTCGAGATTGGGCTCATTTTTGGAATAACCGTTGCCGCCGATCGCCAAGGCGACGAATTGATTCGGGAAAGCCGTCATGGTGGCGTCAATGATTTGCTGGCCGGCGTCGACTAACTTTTCGGTCGTATAGCCGGCGGCGAGCCAGGCCATGACGTCGTCTGGTTCATGCGGCACATTCCAGTCTTCGCTTGTCGCGTTGGCAAAGCTTGCGGAGACGATCTGGACCGTCGGATCGCTGGCGAATTCCGCTCCCAGGGCGGCGATCATGTTCTTCTTTTTCGCCAGGTAAGTGGGATCCCAGAAAACGGGGATCGTCTCTAGGCCGTCATCGAAGACGAAGAATGTGCCTCCCGCATCCTGCACTGCCTGGGTAACCCAGGCGGGTTTGCCGGCCTGGGTGTTGATGCGAAGAAAAGCGACCTTGTTGTTGCTTGTCGCTTTGCACACTTCCTGGTGGAGGTA
This sequence comes from Chthoniobacterales bacterium, assembly GCA_050736975.1. Taxonomy (GTDB): domain Bacteria; phylum Verrucomicrobiota; class Verrucomicrobiia; order Chthoniobacterales; family UBA10450; genus Palsa-1392. Next base: position 12,513 of record JBOHXL010000211.1, read on the forward strand.
AGAAAAGTCGAAGCCGCCTTCGGTTGATTCCAGGTCCGCCCAATCCTGCCGAATGCTGAGGCCCGCGACATCAGGATTCTGGTAGGCTGCGGGGAGCGCATTTCCTCCGGCCCCTTTAAGCGAAAAGACGCCGCGCGGGATCTGGGCGTGGGCTGGGAGGGCCAGCGGACTAACGAAAAGCAGAGCCAGGGTGCGACAGACAATCCGGACGGACGAAGGGACACGCTTTCGCGGAGCCGTGCTGGGTCCGCGGGCGCCGAGGAGTATCGTCTCTCTGGTCACGGATGGAACTCGGCCGAGGCGAAGGTGGGACGCTCGGGCAGGTAGCGCGGATTTAAATCAACTGCGGCAGGCAATTGCAAGACAAATGTGCCGCCTTGTCGGCCGCGAACGCCCGAGACTAGAGCGCAACCAATGACCGCCGGTGGTGGTCGAAGATCGCCACTTGGCGAATTCCAAGAGCCGCCATTTTTTTTCCGAGGCGATCGAAGCTCTCGCCCAGCTGCACGTGCGAGTGCGCGTCCGACGCGGTTGTAAAGGGAATTCCTTTGGACAAGGCGCGACGGATGATTTCATCGCCCGGGTAAAGCTCGCTCACCGGTTTGCGCCAGCCAGCAGTCGAGAGCTCCATCGCCAAATCGGCTTCCCGAATTTCTGCGAGGACGGCCTCGAGCCGTTCCTCGAGATTTTTCGTCGGACGAAATCCGAAAATTTTCACAAGGTCGAGATGGGCCATGCAGTCAACCAGCCCGCTCGCCGCCATCGCGCGAATGCGTTCGTAGTAGTCAGAGTAAACTTCGTCGATGTCGCGGCGCGCGAATTCCGCTTCTTCGCCGGCGTGATCGAAGGCCCAGTCACCGCGCAGGAAATGGACGGAACCGAGAACGAAATCGAGCCGGTCCCAATTCTTTTCCACCCAGACGCGACCGGCGGCGGAGTGTACGGGGTCGTTGTCCAGTTCGATCCCGGCGCGGATCTTGAGGTCGGGATTCGCCGCGCGCAGCCGTTCGATTTCGTCAAAATCGACGCTGCGGTGATAGCGGTCGTGATCCGTTAGGGCGATATCGCGCAGGCCGAGCGCGCGGGCCTGATCGGCCCAAGGTTGGAGCAATTGCTGCGAGTAAGGCTGAAGACGATGGCCCTGCGGATGCAGATGGTAATCGGAGAAAAGGGTCATGGGCTTCGAGAATCGAGAATCGTGAATCGCCGGGAGCGCGATGTTCGGAATCACGATTCACGGACCCCCATCACTGCGCGGCCATCGATTTGCGTTGCGCGTCGAGCTCCGGATACGCCGGGACCGTGACTTCCACGGTAAAAACCTTGCCGGGAGTCAGCTCGCGGGTCGCGATGGTTTCGGAGTATTCGACGTGCTCGTTTGGATTAATCAGGAGCGTGCCGGGTTTTTCTTCGAAAGCACGGTTTTCGGACCATCGAGTTACGACGCGCCCGGTCGAGTCGTGGAGCAGAATTTCGATTCGTTGCTCGGTCGGAAAATCGAGGTCGACGGCGCGATCGCCCCGGTTGGTCAGGAGCACGTGAACCGGCAGTTGGCGCATTTCCGAGAGCTTCACCGGCTCCGAGGGAAGGTCAACCGTCAGGGTGAGGCCGCGAATTTTCGGATTGCGGTATTGCGGGATTTTTTCCGAGGAGCCGAAGGGATGAAAGATGCGGCCCAGCCAACTGCGCTTCTCCTGCGCCGGCGCGACACAGGTTGTCGCGAACAAAATCAGGGCCGCGAAAATAAACGTTAGTCTCATTCGCCTCAAGCAGGTCAAACGTTGCAAAAACTGTCAAACCCTTTATCAATCCGCCATGATGAGTCTGACCGTCGCGGCGCTTGTTTTCATCCTCGCGGCGAGCGTGAATGGGCGGGTGCGCCGTCGCAACTTTTGCCTCGGTTTCAAGCCAAATAAGAAGGACGGCTCGGTTTTTGCCCAGCTGATTCGATCGGTCTCGGGTCGCACGGGTTTCTTTCAGAAGAGGCCTTGGTGGATCACGCGAGATATGCGGGTTCTTCATCCCTAACGCGCGGCTGACGGTAGGGACGCGCTGCCGCTCCGGCTTGATGATCACCGCCAGAGCGTGCCCGACACCTTGCGCGGGGGACGTTGCGGTGCTGATCTGTCTGTTCTACTGAACGGGTGGCCGCTCACTGAGCTGCAAGTCAACCGGCGCGTTTCGATGGGAGAATCTGCTTCGCCTCCGGCCTGACCGAAGCCGAGATCAAGCTGATGAAGAAGGATTGGAAATTGCTCGGCGGACGGAAAAAGAAATCAGCGGTTGGATGGCGACTCATCCGTTGAGTGGGGCCTGCGGGTGAGGGAATTCTGGAATTGACTACGTTGTGAGATTTTGAAAATCTCGGCCGCGGATGCTGACGAAGCGTTCCTGTTCTAATCAAATACAGAAGGACAGAAGGAGCAGATCCCAAATGAAAACAAGAGTCGCCGGAAAACGAATGCGCGTTGCCTCCTCATCTCTCTGCCTGTTGATGGCGGCTGGATGGCTGGCTGCGCCGCTGGCGGCCTACTCCGCCGGCCATAGGCTGACTTTCCGCCAGACCTATCTCGGAGCCGTCAATAATTCGAATTACACCTACGTCACCGCCGTGGCGGATTTTGACGGTGACGGAAACGCCGACGTTGCCGTCCCTTTGTCGGGCTCGAACCAGCTTCTAGTCTATCATGGCGACGGTCATGGGCGTTTTGGGCCACCTGCTACCTACGCGAGTGGCATTTTTCCCACGGCCATCGTTACGGGTGATTTCAATGGCGACGGCAAACCGGATATTGTTCTGGGCGACGTCGGCATCCCAGACATAGGCGTGGAAATATTGCTGAACGACGGGAAGGGTGGTTTCAACGCGCCGGTATTTATCCCCGTAGACGGCTACATTCAAGAAATGGTGGTGGGGGATTTCAGTCGAGATGGAAATCTGGATATCGCTTTGTCTTTACCGCTTATCCCAGGAGGGGCGTACAATTTGTACGGAACCGCGGTGCTGCTGGGCGACGGCCATGGCGGTTTCGGCGCTCCTGTCATTGTATCGACTGGCGGCGGCGGCGTGATGGCAGTTGGAGATTTTAACGGTGACGGCATTCCAGATCTCGCGGTGACAGGCTCAGGGTATTTGCAGATCTTGCTAGGCAACGGTGTCGGCGGATTCACTTTGGTGAACACTTATTACTTCGGGGGCGGAATCGAGGGGGTGGCGACAGCCGATTTTAATCATGATGGCCACGTCGATATCGCCCTCGCAGAGGGTTCCGGTTTCACGAATGAGGTGGATATCTTTCTCGGGGACGGATTCGGAGGTTTTACGGTTTCCACCATAGTGCCGATCAACGATGTCGCCGACGGCCTCGTGGCCGTCGATCTCGACGGGGACGGGAACGCCGATCTGGCGACAGCAGATTATTTCTCCAACGCCATCTCGGTCGTCAAAGGCGATGGTCGGGGCGGGTTCGGCGCCGCGAAGGATTTTCCATTAACTGTGCCGATGGCGCCTTCTCCGGTCAACATTACCGCGGGGGACTTCAATGGCGACGGCCTCCCCGATTTCGTCACCTCCGACTCTCAAACGGGTGGCGCGACGGTGCTGGTGACTCGTTACCGGTGACGCGGCGGCGTTTCGTGGAGGTTATCTTTGCCAGGCTGGGCTGAGAGGATACTTTACGCGCCTTGTTGTCCCGTGGCGTGAGAGGGAAATCGAATCAAAAGCGGGCCGAAAAAAAGATGAGGATCTGGCGGCGCGTAGTCGCGCTGCTCTTTCTCGCCATGAGTGTCATCGCTCGTGCGGACGGTGCGCCGCTCAATCTGGCGCTACCGACGGACAACAAGGCGTTGCTAAGCGGGGATGAGGCCGGCTTTTATCAGGTGATCGAACGCAACCTGCACGGAGTGATTTCCCATCCATGGCAGGGCGGCCAGTACGGCTTTGTGCGCGACCCAAAGCAGTTGGCGGGCGAGACGGTTTACACCCGTTTCCATGAAGGGATGGACGTTCGGCCGATGCGGCGCGATGCGCATGGCGAGCCGCTTGATGAAGTGCGTTCGATTGCCGACGGCAAGGTTGTTTATACGAATCAACTGGCCGGCGCTTCAAACTACGGGCGCTATGTCGTAGTCGAACATCGCTGGGGCGACTGCCCTTACTACAGTCTCTATGCGCACCTCAGCACGATCGCGGTCAAAACTGGCGAACGAGTGAAACAGGGAGAGAAGCTGGCAATTATGGGACACACCGGGAGTGGCATCGCGAGCGCGCCCACGTGCACGTCGAGCTCAACTTGTTGCTCAGCACCCATTTCGAGGGATGGCACGAAATGGCGTTTCCGAACGAGATCAATCACCATGGCATCTATAACGGGATCAACCTTGCCGGCCTCGATCTCCCTCGGCTCATCCTCGCCTTGCGTGACGATCCCTCGCTCACCATCCCCGCCTTTCTCGGCAAGGAAGAGACTTTCTACAAAGTGCTCGTACCAAATTCGCCTTACTTTGAGCTGCCCCGGCGTTACCCTTGGATGATGGAGGAAGCGCCTAACGAAAAGCCGGCAAGCTGGGAAGTTTCTTTCGCGCGCAGTGGTCTGCCACTGCATCTCGCGCCGAGCAGCCACGTCGTTGGCACCCCTGAACTTTCCTTTCTCAAATCCGGCCCGGTCGATGCTCGGTATCTGACTCGCGACGTAGTGACCGGGCGCGGCAGCAGTGCGCATCTGACGGGGAGCGGACGGGGGCTGATGCGCTTGCTGATCTTCCCGGACTGACGACGTTGAAGTGCATTATGGGCTTGAAAGGGCTGAAGGGTTGAAGGGGAAGAAACTCAGCCGGCGACAATTTCTCGGGCTTGGCCTCTTCGCGCTTCCGGCCGCGGCCGGGATCGACGCCCGTTTCGCCGAGCCGACCTGGCTGCGCGTAACGCATTTTGATCTTCAGCCGAACCCGAGTTGCAGCTTCGTGCAGTTTAGCGATCTGCACTACAAAGGCGACGCGGATTACGCGGCGAAAATGGTGGACACGATCAACGTGCTCGGACCGGAGTTCGTCTGCTTCAACGGCGACCTGATCGAGGATGCGCACTTCGCGCCAGCGGCGCTCGATTTCATTCGCCAGATCGAACGGCCCGTTTACGGCTGTCCCGGCAATTGGGATTACGGAAGCCGCGCCGATTTTCGTGAGTACGAAAAGGCGTTTCATGCCACCGGCGGCGCGTGGCTGGAAGACCGCAGCATCGTCCTGCAAAAGCAGGACCTCGAACTGGTCGGAATGGGATTGCGCGGCGTCAGCGCTCTGGGCGAAGCGAGAGCGGCCCGGCGGATCTTGCTGATTCATTACCCGATTCAGGCTGATCGGCTCGATGGCCGGCGCTACGACTTGATCCTGGCCGGCCACTCTCACGGCGGACAGGTGCGGATTCCATTTTACGGGGCACTCGTCCTGCCCTACGGCGTGGGCCGTTACCAGCGGGGCCATTTCGATTCGTTAGGCGGGCCGCTTTACGTCAATGTCGGCATCGGCACCTACATGTTTCCCGTCCGGCTTAATTGCCGGCCGGAGATCACGATCGTGCGAATCTAGATTCGTGCGGCCGAATAATCCTTTGACAGTGCGGACCGGCCCGCTACGTTACGCACCCCGCCGCACTGAAATTAGCGCGGACCAAAAATCAGGAGAGCCGCCTGGCTCGTTGGAACTGAAATTTCATGCAAAGAAATCGCAGCAAACGTTATCGCGCGGCCGCCGAGCAGGTGGATCGCAGTAAGGCTTACAGCTTCCCTGAAGCGGTCAGTACGCTGAAGAAGCTGCCTCCGACCAAATTCGATCAGACGGTGACGATGTCGTTTCGGCTCGGAGTTGATCCGAAGCAGTCGGACCAGATGGTGCGCGGCACCTGTCCGCTCCCGCACGGCAGCGGCAAGCGGGTGCGCGTGCTGGTCTTCGCACAGGGCGCGGCGGCGTCGGCGGCGAAAGAAGCCGGCGCGGAGTATGTGGGCTATGAGGATTTGATCAAGAAGTGCCAGGAAGGTTTTCAGGATTTTGATGTCGCGATCGCGACGCCTGCGGCGATGTCGGAGGTGCGCAAGCTCGGCAAGGTGCTTGGCCCACGCGGCCTGATGCCGAATCCCAAGACCGGCACGGTAACCGACAATACGGCCAAGGCAGTGCAGGAAGTGAAGGCCGGCCGGGTCGAATTCAAGCTCGACAAGAACGGCAACGTCGCCGTCCCGGTCGGCAAGTTTTCTTTCGCCGAAAATCAGCTGGTGGAAAACGGAACGGCTATCATCGAAGCGGTAGTGAAGGCCCGGCCTGCTACCGCCAAGGGTCGTTTTGTGGAGGGGATGACGCTGGCGGCGACGATGTCGCCCGGCTTGCACATTGATCCATCGCCTTACCTCACGGTTTAGAATCTTCTCAAAATGAGACCTGAAAAATCCAACATCGTCGCGGACCTCTCAGAAAAACTGAACCGCTCGCCGTTTCTACTCGTGACCGATTACCAGCGGATGAACGTAGACCACTTCGGCGAATTGCGGAACCGGCTCGCCGCGACCGGCGCTGAGGTGCATGTGGTGAAGAACAGCTTCTTGAAGCGCGCCATCGCAGCCAGCGAACTACCGGACATCGCCGGCCAACTTACCGGACAAACCGCCGTCGTGACCGGCGACAAGGATGTCGCGCCGGTGGCGAAGGTGCTGAAGGCCTTTGCGGCGGAGTTCAAACTGGCCGCGCTCAAGATCGGCGTGGTGGACAAGAATGTCCTCTCGACGGCAGAAGTGGAATCCTTGGCCGAATTGCCGAGTCGCGAAGCGCTGCAGGCGCAATTCCTTGGCCTTCTCCTCGCGCCGGCCACGAAACTGGTGCGCATCCTGAACGAACCTGCCTCGGCCCTGGCGCGGCTCTTGAACGCCAAAGCCGAGAAAGAAGGCAAACCGGCGGGGGCCGCAGCCTAACGAACAATTTTGTAGGGCAGGCGTATCGCCTGCCGTGGCAACCGGAGTGGTTGCCCTACAAGCAAAACAGACACTGTCCGGCTCGATGGCTATCGGGCTTAATTTTTCGGAAGCTTCCGGGAGCGGCGATTGGAGGAAAATAAAATGGCAGATATGAACACATTGGTGGAGCAACTCAGCGGGTTGACCGTTCTTGAGGTTGCTGGATTGGTGAAGCAACTCGAAGAAAAATGGGGTGTGAGCGCAGCCGCTCCGGTGGCAATGGCGGCAGCGCCCGCGGCTGGTGGCGCGGCTGGCGCGGCGGCTCCTGCCGCTGAGGAGAAGACCACTTTCGACGTCATCCTCAAGGAAATGGGCGCAAACAAGATTGGCGTGATCAAGGAAGTGCGCGCCGCGGTTCCTGGACTCGGCCTGGCGGAAGCCAAGGCCCTGGTCGAGGGCGCGCCCAAGTCCCTCAAGGAAGGCGTGACCAAGGAAGAAGCCGAAGAGATCAAAAAGAAGGTCGAAGCGGCGGGCGCCAAGGTCGAAATCAAGTAGTTTGCGTCCCGCCGGTTGGGCGAGAGGGCATTTGCAGAACGTTAAAGCGTTGAACGATTGAAGCGTTGCAGCGGCAACCCGCTTGAACGTTTCAACCCTTCGCCCTTGTAACGATTCGCAAAAGGCGCTTGCGCCCTCCGGCAGGATGTGGATATTGAGTTCCCCTTTTCCGAGCACAAAAGGTCGCGCGAAGTATTTTTAACCCGCTCTCGAAGGCAGCATCCAAGATTGGCAACAAAACGGTGGAGGTCAGTTTGACAGACCGCCGTTTTGCTGCCACTTTTTTTGCCCGCTATTTCCGGACGAGGCTGTAACCCCGGATTCCTCGCGACCTGCATCCAGGGTCGCTGCAGGTCTTAAAACCATTGGAGATTGGTGCACCAGTTATGTCAGACCGTACTGCAACAGAACGTATCCATTTCGGGACCATCAAGGAAGCGATCGAGCCCCCAAATCTGATTGAGGTTCAGCTCAACTCCTACGTCGATTTTCTGCAAAAAGACGTCCCGCCTAACAAACGGAAGAACACCGGGCTGCAAACGGTCTTCAAGGAGGTTTTTCCGATCGAAAGCTATGACGAGAAGGCCACGCTCGATTTTAGCCATTACGAGATCGGCGAACCAAAGCTGAGCGCACTCGAAGCGCAACGCGAAGGGCAAACCTTTAGCGCGCCGCTGCACGTCACCTTCCAGCTCAAGGAAGAGAAGGGGACCAAGGAAGAAAAAGTTTACATGGGCGAGATCCCGCTCATGACGCCCTCTGGCACTTTCGTGATCAACGGCGCGGAACGCGTCGTCGTGAGCCAGTTGCATCGCTCTCCGGGCATCGCCTTCGAGTCGAGCATTCACCTCAATGGCAAGGTGCTCTACAGCTTCCGGATCATTCCGGATCGCGGTTCGTGGATTGAAGTGCAATTCGACACCAGCGACCTGCTCTACATTTATCTCGATCGCCGCAAACGCCGCCGGAAATTTCTCGCCACTACCTTTCTTCGCGCCCTCGGCTACGGCTCGGATGAAGAGGTAATTAAGCTTTTCTACAACATCGAAAATCTCAAGCTGAGCGACAAGCTGGATGAAGAACGCCTCGCTACGAAAGTGCTGATCGCCGACGTGCTCGACGGCGAAGTAACTCTGGCGCGAGCCTTCGAGCCGCTGACCCTCGCAGCCGTGCGCCAGATCATGGGCCTCGGACACAAAGAGGTGAAAGTGATCGACATTTCACACGACGACACCGTGGTGAAGGCGCTCAAGAAAGATCCGGCCCACGACCAGGAAGAAGCGCTCAAGGATATCTATCGCAAGCTGCGTCCCGGCGATCCGCCCACGGTGGCGAACGCGCGCGCCCTCCTCAAGCGCCTCTTCTTCGATCCGAAAAAATATGATCTCGGCCGGGTCGGTCGCTACAAGCTCAATCAGAAACTGGGCATCGACGTCGACCTCGGCGAGCGCATCCTGACCGACAAGGATTTCATCGCCGCGATCAAGTACCTGATCAATCTCCGCCGCGGTGAAGGCACGCTTGACGACATCGATCACCTCGGTAGCCGCCGCGTTCGCACCGTCGGCGAATTGCTCGCCAATCAATGCCGCGTTGGTCTTGCCCGCACCGAGCGTCTTGTGAAGGAGCGCATGACGCTGTTCGACGTCAACATTGATGGCATGACTCCGCAGAAGCTAATCAACCCTAAGGCGCTCAGCGCCGTCGTGCGCGACTTCTTCGGTCGCTCGCAGCTCTCGCAGTTCATGGACCAGACCAACCCACTCGCCGAGCTGACGCACAAGCGCCGTCTCTCCGCGCTCGGGCCAGGAGGTTTGAGCCGCGATCGTGCCGGATTTGAAGTGCGCGACGTGCATCCGTCCCACTATGGCCGCATTTGTCCGATCGAAACCCCCGAAGGCCCGAACATCGGCCTCATCAGCTCGATGAGCACCTTTGCCCGGATCAACGAATTCGGTTTCATTGAAACGCCCTACCGAAAAGTGGAGAGCGGTCGCGTCACGGATCAGGTCGATTATCTGACGGGCGACCGGGAAGAGAACTTCATCGTGGCCCAGGCCAACGCGCCGATGGACGCGAAAGGTCATTTCACGGGGGAAAAAGTTTCCGTCCGTTACCGTGGCGACTTCCTCGAAGTCGAACCCTCGAAGGTCCATTACATGGATGTCTCGCCCAAGCAGCTCGTCTCCGTCGCGGCTGGTCTGATTCCATTCCTCGAGCATGACGACGCCAACCGCGCGTTGATGGGTTCGAACATGCAACGCCAGGGCGTGCCGCTGATTGTTTCCGAAGCGCCGCTCGTCGGCACCGGACTCGAAGGCAAAGTGGCGCGTGATTCGCGCGCGGTCTCCGTCGCGGCCGAGGCCGGTCGGGTCGCTTCCGTCACCGCCGACCAGATCGTCGTCACGAAGGACGGCGAGATGCCGGAAGGCCGCAAGAAACTCAAGACCGACCTCGAAGCCGGCGTGCACGTTTACGAACTGCGCAAATTTATGCGCTCGAATGCCGGCACTTGCGTGAACCAGAAGCCGATCGTGAAGAAAGGACAGCACGTCAAGCGCGGCCAGGTCATCGCCGATGGCCCGAACACCGAACACGGCGAACTCGCCCTCGGCCGCAACGTGCTCGTCGCCTTCATGCCGTGGAACGGCTACAACTTCGAAGACGCCATCATGATCTCGGAAAAGGTCGTGAAGGAAGACATCTACACTTCCATTCACATCGATGAGTTTGAGATCGGCGCCCGCGACACCAAGCTCGGCCCGGAAGAAATTACGCGCGACATTCCCAACGTCAGCGAAGAAGCGCTCCGCAACCTCGGCTCAGACGGTGTGATTCGCGTCGGCGCGGAAGTAAAGCCGGGCGATATCCTGGTCGGAAAAATTACGCCAAAGAGCGAGACGGAACTGGCACCGGAAGAACGCCTGCTCCGCGCGATTTTCGGGGAAAAAGCGGCCGACGTGAAAGATACGTCGCTGACCGTTCCGTCCGGCACCTATGGCATCGTGATGGACGTGAAAGTCTCGTCGCGGCGCGAGGTTGCGCGAGAAAAACTCACACCGGCGGAAACGAAACGACAGCTCAAGGCGATCGCCGAAGAAAACCGCAAGAAGAAGGACGAACTGACCGAACAACTGACCGACGCACTCTCCAATGTGCTCCTCGGGGAAAAAATCCCGCTCGACGTTGTGAACGCGCAGACCGGCGAGATCATCATCCCGGCCAATCGCAAAATCACCAAGACGCTTCTTCGCAAGCTGGCCATGGCGCATGATCACATTGAGATCGATCCGAGCCCGATCCGGAACAAGATCCGCGAGATCGTCGCGCAGTACGAACACAAGTTCGCCGAGCTCGAGCTGGAGCGCGAGCGTTCCATGGACCGCGTCGAGAGCGGCGACGACATCGACCCCGGCATCATCAAGCAGGTGAAGGTCTTCGTCGCCAGCAAGCGCAAGCTGAGCGTGGGCGACAAGATGGCGGGCCGCCACGGCAACAAGGGCGTGGTCGCGCGCATCGTGCCGGAAGAAGACATGCCGTTCCTCGCCGATGGAACGCCGGTTGAGATTGTTCTGAATCCGTTAGGCGTGCCGAGCCGGATGAACGTCGGCCAGGTGCTGGAGACGCACCTTGGCGTCGCAGCCAAGGCGCTCGGCTTCAAGGTCGCGACCCCGGTTTTCGACGGCATCGAGGAGACGAAAATCCGCGAGTATCTGAACGAGGCCCGGAAAGTCGATGGCTTCACCTGGGTGCAGGAAAACGGCAAAGCGCGTCTCTTCGACGGTCGCACGGGCGACGCGTTCGATCAGGAGGTGGTGGTTGGTTACATCTACATGCTGAAGCTCGGCCACTTGGTCGCAGACAAAATCCACGCCCGCGCGGTCGGCCCTTATTCGCTCGTGACCCAGCAGCCGCTCGGCGGCAAAGCACAATACGGCGGCCAGCGTTTTGGCGAAATGGAGGTCTGGGCGCTCGAAGCCTACGGTGCGGCCTACACCCTGCAGGAACTCCTCACCGTCAAGTCGGACGACGTGCAGGGTCGCACCCGCATCTACGAGTCGATCGTGAAAGGCGACAACTCGCTCGAGGCGGGAACACCGGAATCTTTCAACGTCTTAATCAAGGAAATGCAGTCGTTAGGCCTCGACGTCAAAGTCGGCGGCCAGGCGCCCAGCTTTCTCGAAAACGTTGCCTGACAATCTACCAAACTTAGAAATAGAGCTCTCATAATATGAACGAACATTCCTGGCGGGAATTGGTGGGTGAAGAACGCACCGTGGGTTTCGATCAGGTCGCGATTGGCGTCGCTTCCAGCGACACGATGCGCTCCTGGAGCAAGGGCGAGGTCAAGAATCCGGAAACGATCAACTACCGCACCTTCAAGCCCGAAAAAGGCGGCTTGTTCTGCGAACGCATTTTCGGTCCGACCCGTGACTGGGAATGCTCCTGTGGAAAGTACAAGCGGATCAAGCACAAAGGCGTGATCTGCGATCGCTGCGGCGTCGAAGTCACCCTCGCCCGGGTGCGTCGTGAGCGCATGGGCCACATCGAATTGGCGGTGCCGGTTTCGCACATCTGGTTTTACAAATGCATGCCGTCGCGGCTCGGCCTGATGCTCGACATGAGCGCGCGCCAGCTCGAACGCGTCATCTATTACGAGGACTACATCGTGATCGACCCGGGCAATACGCCCCTCACGAAAACTCAGCTCCTCACCGAAGTGGAATTCCGCGAGGCGCAGGACCAGTACGGCGATGAATTCAAAGCCGGCATGGGGGCCGAGGCCGTCAAGGTGCTTCTGGGCGAAATCGATCTCGCGAAGCTTAACAAGGAGCTCGAGGAAGCGATGGGCAACACCAAGAGCAAACAGATTCGCAAGAAACTGGCGAAGCGTTTGAAACTCGTGCAGGGCTTTGCCTCTTCGCATTCGCGCCCTGAATGGATGGTGCTCGAAGTGCTTCCAGTCATCCCGCCAGACTTGCGTCCGCTCGTGCCGCTGGAGGGCGGCCGATTTGCCACCTCGGACCTGAACGATCTCTATCGTCGCGTCATCAACCGCAACAACCGGCTGAAGAACCTTCTCCAGCTCAAAACGCCTGATGTCATCATCCGCAACGAAAAGCGCATGTTGCAGGAAGCGGTTGATGCCCTTTTTGACAACGGCCGGCATGGTCGTGCTGTGACCGGCGCGGGCAATCGTCCGCTCAAGTCGCTCAGCGACATGCTCAAAGGCAAGGGTGGACGTTTCCGTCAGAATTTGTTGGGCAAACGAGTCGATTACTCGGGCCGTTCCGTCATCGTCATCGGGCCCGAGCTAAAACTGAATCAGTGCGGCTTGCCGAAGAAGATGGCGCTCGTGCTTTTCGAGCCCTTCATCATCCGCCGCCTGAAGGATCTGGGCTATGTCCACACCGTGCGCAGCGCGAAGAAAATGATCGAGCGCCAGACGCCGGAAGTTTGGGACATCCTCGAGGAAGTGACCAGGGGCCACCCGGTTTTGCTTAACCGCGCGCCGACTCTGCACCGTCTTTCCATTCAGGCTTTCGAGCCGCTCCTCATCGAAGGCGAAGCGATCCGCATTCATCCGCTCGTCTGCACCGCTTATAACGCGGACTTCGACGGCGACCAGATGGCGGTGCATGTGCCGCTCTCGGTCGAGGCGCAGATGGAAGCGCGCATGCTCATGCTCGCCCCGAACAACATCTTTTCGCCTTCGAGCGGAAAGCCGATCACCACTCCGTCGCAGGACATCACACTCGGCTGTTACTACCTCACGCAAAATCCGCGACGAGCGGCCGGCGCCGCGGTTGAGACGCGTCTCCCGCTTTTCGACAACGCGACCGAAGTCGAGTTCGCGATGGCGGATGGCGCGGTCAAAACGCACGATCGGATTCGGTTGAAGAATCCCGACTTCGGCAAGACCACAATCTACGGCGACAAGGAAGCGCGCGTCATCGAGACGACCGCGGGCCGGGTCATCTTCAACGAGATTTGGCCGGCTGGTCTCGGCTTTTTCAACAAAGCCGCGGGCAAGAAACAGCTCAGCGACATCATCTGGCGTTGCTATCAGGTGGCCGGCCAGCAGGGCACAGTCGAGACGCTCGATCGCCTGAAGGAACTCGGTTTCGCGGAAGCGACCAAGGCCGGCGTCTCGATCGGCATCTCCGACATGATTATTCCAAAGGAGAAAGAGCTCCAGCTCGCGAACGCCTACAAGCAGATCAAGCAGGTCGAGCAGCAGTACCGCAAAGGCATCATCACGGATGGCGAGCGCTACAACAAGATCATCGACATCTGGACCCACGCCGGCGACGAAATCTCCAACGTCATGTTCCGCACCCTCGAGCATAACGATGGTCGCAAGGAATTGAACCCGGTCTTTCTCATGGTTGATTCCGGCGCGCGCGGCAATCGCCAGCAGGTGAAACAGCTCGCCGGCATGCGCGGCTTGATGGCCAAGCCTTCCGGCGAAATTATCGAGCGACCGATCACCTCGAACTTTCGTGAAGGTCTGAGCGTGCTCGAGTATTTCATCTCGACCCACGGCGCGCGCAAGGGTCTGGCCGACACCGCGCTCAAGACGGCCGATTCCGGTTACCTGACGAGGAAACTCGTCGACGCCTCACAGGACGTGATCATCAACGAGATCGATTGCGGGACGGTCAACGGCATCGTTGTTCGTTCGATCTACGAGGGAGATGAAGAAGTCGTCGACCTTGCCACGCGCATCATCGGCCGTGTCAGTTGCGAAACGGTGGTCGATCCGGTCTCGAAAAAGAAAGTCGTGAAAGCCAACCAATTGATCGACGAGACGGTGGCGGCTGCGATTGAAAGGGTGGGCGTCGAAAGCCTCAAGATCCGCTCGGTTCTCACCTGCGAATGCGGGCGTGGCGTCTGCGCGCATTGCTACGGGCGTAACCTCGCAACCGGGCAATTCGTCAAGCTTGGCGAAGCCGTCGGCATCATCGCCGCGCAGTCAATCGGCGAGCCTGGCACGCAGTTGACGATGCGAACATTCCACATCGGCGGCACGGCGAGCCAGACCTTCAAGCAGCCGATCGTCAAGGCGAAGAATGATGCTGTCGTGCGGTTCAACGATCTGCGCACCGTCCAATCGCTCGACGGCAACTGGATTGCGCTGAACAAAAATGGTTCGATCACCTTGCATAACGAGGAAGGCCGCGAGATCGAGCGCTACAACATCGTCATCGGCTCTGTCATCTCTGTCGCCGATGGCGGCACGGTGAAAAAGGGCGAAACCTTCGTGCAATGGGATCCGTACAACGTGCCTATCCTGACCGACAAGAGCGGCAAGATCGAATTCCGCGACATGATCGCGGGCGTCACGATCAAGCGCGAAGTCGACGAAGCGACCGGTCTCATGGGCACCGTCATCATCGAGCACAAGGAGGATTTGCACCCGCAGATTGTGGTCGTGGGCGACGACGGTGAGGTGGCTGCGAGCTACTCGATTCCGGCCGGGGCGCACGTCATTGTTGAAGCGAACCACAAGATTCGTGCCGGTGCCTTACTCGCCAAGACACCGCGCAAGGTCGCCAAGACCAAGGACATCACCGGCGGTCTGCCGCGAGTGGCGGAATTGTTCGAGGCGCGCCGGCCGAAAGACGCGGCCGAGATCGCGAAGATCGACGGCATTGTCGAAATCGGCGGGACCGTGCGCGGCAAACGGAAGCTGATTCTCAAGGACCCTGAAACCGGCTCCGAAGAGGAACACCTCATTCCGCTGACGAAACACATTATTGCCTTCAAGGGCGACTTCGTGAAAAAGGGGCAGCAGCTCACTGAAGGACCGATCGTGCCGCACGAAATCCTCGAGGTCTGCGGACCGCAGGATTTGCAGGAGCATCTCGTGAACGAAGTGCAGGAGGTCTACCGGCTCCAAGGCGTCGAGATCAACGACAAGCATATCGAGATCATCGTTAGGCAAATGCTCCGCAAGGTGAAGATCACCGACCCGGGCGACACTTCGCTCCTCTGGGGCGATCAGATCGACAAGCTCGATTTCGAAAGGGAAAACGCTGCGGTCGTGAAACAGGGCGGCAAACCCGCCGAGGCGACCCCGGTGCTTCTTGGCATTACCAAGGCTTCGCTCGAGACCGACAGCTTCATCTCCGCCGCGTCATTCCAGGACACCACCCGCGTCCTGACGGAGGCGGCAACGCTGGGCAAAGTGGACAAGCTGCGCGGCTTCAAGGAGAACGTAATCATGGGTCACCTCATTCCGGCCGGGACCGGCTTCCCGGCGGTGCGCGAGATCAAGCTGGTCGAACTGGGCGAACAGGTCGGGGCCCCGCTGATGGAAGAAGCGGAACCGCAACCCGCGCTCGGCTAAGCAAAGCAAGATTCAATGCTGTAGAAGTGAGAGCCGCACATGGGTTGCGGCTCTCATCATTTTCAAGATGTCGATCGCAACCAAAACCGGCGACGCCGGCGAGACTTCCCTCATGTATGGCCGGCGCGTGCCGAAAACGGACGCGCGGGTCGAAGCTTACGGTTGCGTCGACGAACTCAACGCGGCCTTGGGAATGGTTCGTGCCAGTGCCGGCGGGTCATCGATCGCTGACCAGATTCTCTCGATCCAAAAAGAGCTGGTCATCGTGATGGGCGAGCTGGCAACCGCGCCGCAGGATCTCGAGCGCTACGAAAAGGACGGATTCAGCCTCACGACTGCGGCGATGGTCGATCGTCTGACCGCGGCGATTGATGATCTCGAGAAAGACAAGACGCTCTACGGAAAAGGCTGGGCGACTCCCGGGAACACACCGCTCGCCGCCACCCTCGATCTCGCGCGTACCATCTGCCGTCGGGCCGAGCGTCGCGTCGCCGCGCTCGACGGCGCAAAACATTCCATCGCGGAAATCCTGCGCTACCTAAACCGGCTCTCTGATCTTTGCTGGCTCCTCGCGCGCTTCGCCGAGAAAAACGGCCCGGCTGCTACCTGAAATTTCACTGCCGCCAGCATGACCCTTTCCGATCACGAATTCGTCGATCTTCCCACGCCGACCGGACCGATGCGCACGCACGTCTTGCGCCCCGCCGCCGCAGGGCGCTATCCGGGTCTTCTGCTTTTCTCGGAAATCTTTCAGGTTACGGACCCGATTCGCCGGACGGCGGCGTTGCTCGCCGGGCACGGGTTCCTCGTCGCGGTGCCGGAGATTTATCACGAATACGAACCTTTCGGCGCCGTGTTCGCCTACGACAATGCGGGAGCGGAGCGTGGCAACGCCCTCAAGACCGCCAAGCCGCTCGATGCTTACGATGCCGACGCTCGGGCAGTTTTGAAATACCTGGGCGAACATCCCGCTTCGACCGGCCGGCTCGGCGTCATGGGCATCTGCATCGGCGGCCATCTCGCCTTCCGCGCAGCGATGAATCCCGGCGTGCGCGCCGCGGCTTGCTTTTACGCCACCGACATCCACAAGCGCGGTCTCGGCGCGGGCATGAATGACAACACGCTCGATCGCATTCCCGAGATTGCCGGCGAAATGCTGATGGTCTGGGGCCGGCAGGATCCGCACGTTCCACTCGAAGGTCGCTTGAAAATTTATGCGGCGCTCGAAGCGGCCGGCACGTTTTTTCAATGGCACGAGTTTAATGGCGCCCACGCTTTCCTGCGCGACGAAGGTCCGCGCTACAATCCGGTGCTCGCCCAGCAGGGCTATGCGCTCGCTCTCGAAATGTTCCAGCGCCGGCTCGCGGAGGGCGATGTTATCGCCGCCAAACCCGCGGGTGCGAGCGAGACGAAGCATTAGGAAGCAAGGCGCGGAAACCCGGTTCGCGCCCCGCCGCCCCGCGCCCCTGATGCCGCGCGATTTACTTCGGCAGGTCATCGGCCTTGCCGAGATACTCCCAGCGCTGGAGAGATATCGGCACGTTGCCGTTCTTCCAGACGAAATCGTGAAACGCCTGCAGGTTGAATTTTTCTCCCTGCTGGAGGCGCGCCTCGGCCAGCATCTTCGTGATCTGAAGTTTCCCGATCTGGTAGGTCAACGCTTGGCCCGGGCCGGTCGAGAACGCGATCGCTTCCGAGCGCGCGGTCGCGGGATCCATCGGCACTTTCGCTTCCAAATACTTCGCCGCCTGCTCGAGGGTGAACTCGCCCAGCGCGAGCCGGACGTCCACTTCCACCCGGAGCGCGCGCAGGCGCATGAAGTTGTAAATGATCTCCCGTGTGTGGGGGCTGTCGTCGAACAGACCAGCCTGCAGCATCATCTCCTCCGCATAGAAACCAATCCCTTCGTTCGCGCCCGAGTCGTAGTAATGCCGCCGGATCGGGTCCTGCTGCTTCCAGGAAAGACAGAGCTGAAAATAATGCCCGGGAATTCCTTCGTGCACCATCAGCGGTCGCGGGTCGGCCGCAGTCGCGCGCAGGAAGTATCCCAGCTTGGGCGAAGGTGGTGGGACATAACGAATGCAATTCTCGTTCAGGCGCGAGGGCGACGTGAAATCATCCAGCTCGGTGAATCCATCCATCGGCACGAGATACGCCGGCAGGGCGCGGAAGGTGTAGTGCTGCAACCAATCCGGCACGGTAAGAATGTCGTGCGCCCCAAGGAATTTGCGGATCTGCAATTCCCTGGTCGCGGCATCCGCAATCCAATCCTCCACGTTCTCCGCGATCTTCAGGGGCGGAACATCCTTGTCCCGGTTTTTCTCATAGGCTTCGAACGCGACGGAGCGGTTCCATTCCTGCTGGCCCATGGCCAGGAGCTCTTCCGGCGAGTAGGGCATGAGCGCGACATTCCTCAGGAAGAAAAGGTAGGCATCGCGGCCCAGCGCGGTCTCGTTAGGCAAGGAGGGCAGGATCTGTTGAAGATGCGCGCGGAATTTCTCGAGTGCGCCGGCCGCGGAGCTGACGGCGCCCTTCAACTCGTTCTCCTTGAGAGTGGTTGATCCTGCCAGCGCGGTCGCCATTCGCTCCAGGCGTTCACGCACGCCGTCGAGCTGCCGAATCGCCACGGTGGCAAACGGTGCCGGCGGTTTTTCCAGGTTCTCCGTGGCCTGCTGCAGGATCGATGGGATGTTTTCGATCCGCGTCAGAATTTCCTGGCTGCGTGCCTCACCAAACGGCGCCGGGACAGTCAACGCTTCCGCCACCGCAGTCAGCGTTTGTTCGAGGTAAAAATTCGGATCGCGTTTCCAGCGCGGATTAGTGTCCAGCTCCCAACGCACCCGTGCCAAGGCCGAGCCAATCAGCCGATAATCGACCTGCTGCGGAATCGGCCAGTTGCTGGCGTCGAGTTGTTTCCAGCGGCTCTCGAATTCGGCGAGATCAGCGCGGCGTTTCTCGATCGCCGCGCCGGACCAATTGCGCGTTCCACCAGGACGCTCCATGCGATTCACGTCGTCGCCCGTGAAAGGCGCGTCGTGAGCGCGCCAGGTCCAAAAATCCTGGGCCAGCTTCTGCAGTTGGCCATCTTTCCAGGCCGGCGACTGGCCGTAGCTGCGACACGCGAGCAAAAGTGAAAGTGCAAGAATGGCGGCGCGCTTCATAAAAGATCCCTCTCGCCCTCCAACCTAGCGACCGATTTGAAAGAGGAGGAGAATAATCCCCGCGACGCGAAGGCGGATTATTCGGCCCGGAGCGCGATCATCGGATCCACCCGTGCGGCGCGGCGCGCCGGGAGCCAGGTGGCGAGCAAGGCCGCACTCGCGAGGATGAGCGGCGTGAGGGTAAAGGCGACTGGATCGAGCGCACCGACCTGATAGAGTAAGCCGCTCACGATTCTGCCGGTCAAGACGGCAAAGAGCAGCCCAAGGCCAAGGCCGCTCAGCAGCATCAACGCGGTTTCGCGGATGAACATCCACTGCACCGTGCCAGGCCGCGCCCCGAGTGCCATGCGAATGCCGATCTCGCGGCGACGCCGCGCGACCGCATAAGCTTTCACCCCGTAGATACCGATCACGGCCAGAACGAGGGCGAGACCGCCAAAGGTGGAGAAGAGCGCGGCGCCCGCCCGAACGACCCAGAGCTCCACGTTGCTCTCGAGATGTTGCGAGAAGGTTTGGAGTGAGAGAATCGGCAGGATGGGATCGATCTCGCGCACGGTGCGACGAATGAGATCAGCCGCTGCCGTCTCGTTTTCGTGGTTTAGCGAAGCGAATTTGATGATGAAGAAGGCCTCGTTTTGAAAGCCGCGAGCGAACGGCAGGTAGAGAGTGCCTGGCAGTTCCTTCTCAAAAAGAGCATCGCGTGTTGCCGGCACGATACCGATGACTTCGATCGGCTGCTCGGGCTCGATCTGCCCGCTGGCGCCCCCGTTGGTTATGAAGCCGCTCCGGTCGCCGCCCTTTGCGGGCGCATTGTCGCTCGCGATTTGAATCTGCTGCCCAAGAGCGTCGCCTTTCGGCCAGAGTTTTTTCGCGAGCACGTCGTCGATGATCGCGACGGCCGGTCCGCCGGGATTGTCTGCTTCGGCGGCATTGAAAGCGCGTCCGCGCAGGAAGCCCAGTCCAGTGGTGGAAAAATAATCTGCGCCGACGCTATCCCAGCGAGCATTGAAAGCGAGGCCGTCGGCGGCGGTCGCCGGTTGCGCGCCGGGGGTATGGTGAAAGCCGGCGCGCTGCACATTTTTGTCCAACCGAATCATGCCGAACGGTATGGTTGCAGAGATGCCCGCATGCTCGACCCCGGGTGACGCGGCCAGCCGCTCTTGCAATTTGCGGTAGAGTTCCTGCGCCTGCTTCTGATTGGCCCCGCCAAGACTGGCATCGACCTCGAGGAGAAAGCTGCGCTCCATTTTCAAGCCAGTCTCGACACCTGCCGCCTTGCAGGCGCCACGGATGAAAAGAGCCGCCGCGGTCAGGAGCGCAAGAGAGAAGGCGATTTGCGCGACAACGAGCGGATTACGGGGCACAAATTTCCAATGTCGGCGAACGATGTCTTCGGCGGCGTTTTCCTTCAAGTCTCCGATTACAAGACCGCGCGAGAGTTTCAATGCTGGCCCGAGCGCGAAGCAGATCGTCCCAAGCAAGGAGAAGACGAGGGTCGCGAGGAGAACCGCGGGGTTGGGGTCGCTCGTCCAAACGAGGTCGAGCGGGAGCATCGAGGCGAGCGAACCGACCAGCAGGTCGCACGCCCAAAGTCCAAGCAGCAGACCGAGCGCGCCGCCAGCCAGCGCGAGGACGAATCCCTCGATCAGCAATTGGCGGATGATCTGGCAGCGCGTACCGCCAAGCGCCTGGCGAATGGCGATTTCCTTCCGGCGCGCGGTGCCGCGGGCGAGCAGCATGTTGGCCAGATTCAGACACGCCACGAGCAGCACGACCAGCGACATGCCAAGAAGGAGCGGTGCGACCGTGGCCATAAAACCGTCACCTTGCGGGCTCGTGCTGGTGGAAAAGCGCGAGACGGGCGTAGTCATGAACGTCTGGTTCCGCTGCTCGACCGGGTAGTTTTTTTCCAGATTCGCCGCCAGGGTCTTGAGCACGGGCGCCGCCGCGGCCGCGTTCACGCCCGGTTTGAGCCGCCCGATGAGCATCAGTTGAGTGCCGGCACGGTCGCCCAGCGAGCTGCGATTATCCCCCTCGAAATCATTCGCCACCTGATCGTAAACGCCCAGTGGCAGCCAGACGTCCACCGAGAGAACCTGCATGGTACCCCCGAATCCTTCCGGCATGATGCCGACAATGGTAAAAGTGCGCCCGTTAATCAGGATCTTCGAACCGAGCGCGGCGGGATTGAGCCCCTGCTTTTTCCAATAGGAATAGCTCACGATCGCGACCGGTGTGTCGCGGCCGGGCGTTTCTTCTTCGGGCAAAAAGGCGCGGCCCAAAGCCGGGGCGCGCCCGAGGACAGAGAAATAATTCGAGCTCACGACATCAGCGAAAGCGCGCCGGGTATTGCCTTTTTCGCCAATGCCGATCATCGCCAGATTGTGGGCCAGGAGGCCAGAGAAGACGGTGTTCTGCTCCCGGATGTCGCGATAAGTCGGATAGGAAAAACCGCGAAACGATTTCGGGTTCTTGCTGTCCTGCGAAAAGAGCTGCACGATTTCCGCCGGCTGTTCGTAGTCGGGCGGTTTGAAAAGCATCGTATGCACGAGGCTGAAGACGGAGGTGTTCACGCCGATGCCGAGGGCAAGGGTGAAGATCGCGATGGCGCTGAAGCCCGGGGACTTCAACAGCATCCGGAAGGCGAATTTGAGATCGGTTAGCATAGGATGTGTTCGTTAGGCGAGAATTTCATTCCGCGCGCAGAGCGACGACTGGGTTCACCTGCATGGCGCGACGGGCCGGCAACCAGGAGGCAAGAAAGGCCACGGCCGCGACCAGAAATACGATGGCGCCGAAAGTGATCGGATCCCACGCGCCCACTCCAAAGAGCAGGCTGTTCAGGAAGCGGGTGGCGGCAAACGCACCGGCCAATCCGATCGCAATGCTGATCGCAACCAGCACCACCGCCTGGCCAACGATGAGGCGGAAGATGGATGACTGCGCCGCGCCGAGCGCGATGCGGATGCCGATTTCGTTGGTCCGTTGCGCGACCGAGTAGGCCATCACCCCGTAAATGCCGATGGCGGTGAGAAGGAGCGCGGTGCCGGCAAAGATGGAAAGAAGAAGGGCATTGAACCGTGGCCGGGCGAGCGATTGCGAGACATAATCTTCGAAGATTCTTACACTCGTTAGGGGAATATCCGGATCGACTGCGGCCAGTTGGGCGCGGATTGCACTCGTCAGGCTGTTCGGATCGGCGACCCGCGTGCGCACGACCAGGCTCATCGTGTCGAAGGGAAGTTGCGCCAGCGGCACGTACATTTCAGGCGTGTCCTCATTGCGCAACGAACGGTATTTGACATTGCCGACCACGCCGACGATCTCGCGCATTTTCGGCTTTCCTTCATCCGCGCTGAAGCCGGGCGTGATGCGTTTGCCAATCACGCTCTGGCCAGGGAAAAATTTGCGCGCGAACGCTTCATTAACCATAACGACTGGCGTGGAATGAAACTCGTCGTGCTGATCGAAAACGCGCCCGTGCCGCAGAGGAACGCCGACGGTCTTGAAATAGTCATTGCCGATCACACGGAGAGGCGCGCTGGCGCGTTCACCCTCCGGGAGCGGATGCTCCGCAAGATCCACATCCGTCGAGATGTTACTCGAGCTGAGCGGCAGCGGCATGATTGCGCTGACCGATTCCAGCGCAGGAAGCGCGCGAAGTTTCGGCAGCAAATTTTGATAAAATGCGATGATATTTTCGTTCTTCGGATAAGCGGATGGGGGCAGGCCGATGCGCGCGGTGAGCAGCCGTTCCGGACGCAAACCGGTCGGCACGTTGCCGAGTCGCGCGAAGCTCTGAATGAGCAGCCCCGCGCAAATGAGGAGGACAAGTGCGAGTGCTACTTCCGCCATGATAAGGCCGTGGCGGAGCCGGCCTTTCTGGCCGCCATCGCCCCCGCTGCGCAGGCCGATTTTCAACGAACTGTTGAGATCGACATGCGATGCCTGCCAGGCCGGGACGAGCCCGAAGATCACGCCGGTCGCCAGCGAAACGAGGAGCGTGAACGCGAGGACGGCGCCGTCGAGGCGGATGTCGCCGATGCGCGGAATATTTTGCGGAACGGCCCGGATCAAGGCCGAGGTGCCCCAATCCGCGAGCAGCAGGCCGAAGATGCCGCCGAGCGCGCTCAGGACGATGCTTTCGGTGAGCAGTTGCCTAACGATGCGCGAACGGCTCGCGCCCAGGGCCGAGCGCAAGGCGATTTCTTTTTCGCGGACCGATGCGCGCGCGAGCAGTAAATTAGCGACATTCGCGTTCGCGATCAGGAGCACGCATCCGACCGCGCCGAACAAAATATAAAGCGCGGTCCGCACGTCGCCGATTAGATCCTCGCGCAACGGTTTTACGAGCACGCCGAAGTAGCTGTTGCTATCCGGATATTGTTTTTCAAGCGTCGCGGCAATCGCGGAAAGATCCGCCTGCGCTTGCGCGATCGAAACGCCGGGCTTGAGACGCGCGATTGATTCCAGGCTGTGGTTGCCGCGTTGCTCGGTCGCCGGCTTGTCGCCTGGTCCGCTGCTCAGCGCGTCTGGGGCGAACGTTTCGTATAACTCGATCGGATCGGTCTGGATCGGGAATTGAAAGTGTGGCGGCATCACGCCGATCACGGTGTAAGGCTGGCGATTCAGCTCGATTTTTTGACCCAGCACTTTTTCATCAGCGGCAAAATGCTTCTGCCAAAAGTCGTAACTCAGGATGACTTTATAACCACCGGGGCCGCCGCCTGACTGTTCGTCCGCGCGCGTAAAATCGTGGCCGATAAGCGGATTGATGCCGAGGACAGCGAAGAAGTCGCTGCTGCATTTCACCGCATCGAGACTTTGCGCGCCGTTCTCGCCGGTGAAGGCCAGCTTCTCGCCGCGATAAACCGCAAGGTTCGAGAGAGTGCGATTCTGTTTCCGGAAATCGAAGTAGTCGGGATAGGAAAGCGAATCGAGCTGATCGCGCGGTGATCCGTCGTGTGAGTTCGTCATCCCGACCGCGAGCAACTGTTGCGGCGCGGGAAAGGGGAGCGGCTTGAGGAGAACGGCGTTGACCACGCTGAAGATGGCGGTGTTGGCGCCGATCCCGAGCGCGAGGGTGAGAACGGCGATGAAGGTGAAGCCGGGGGATTTGCGAAGCTGGCGCAGGGCGAAGCGGAAGTCGTTCATCAGTTATATTCGTTAGGCAGTCGTTAGGCGACAGAGAAAGTCATTCCGCTCGCAACGCCTCGATTGGGTTGACCAGACTGGCGCGACGCGCCGGGATGAAGCAGGCGAGAAGGGCTACGAAAGCGAGGGCGATCGCCAAAGCCGCGATGGTGAACGGATCGGTTGTGCTGACACCGAAAAGCAGGTTTGAAAGCAGGCGCGTGAGCGCGAGCGCAGCGGCAAGCCCGAGGCCAACGCCTAGTCCGACCAAAGTCATCCCTTCGCGCACGACGAGCGCGAGCAGGTCGCGGCGTTGTGCGCCGAGGGCGAGCCGAATTCCGAGCTCGCGCGTGCGTTGCGCGACGGAGTAGGAAATGACGCCGTAAAGTCCGACCGCGGCGAGGAGAAGCGCGACGCCCGCAAAAATCGCGAGGAGAAGCATGGTGAACTTTCTTTGCAGCAACGAGCGCGCGAGGAAATCCTCCATGGTGCGCGGGTTGCCTAACGGGACCGATTTGTTCACCCGCCAGACGGCGTTTTGCACGGCGGGCAGGAGCGAGAGCGAGCTGGCCGATCGGGTCTTCGCAGCGACGAAAAAGCCCGGCCACATGGCCTGGCCTAACGGTTGATAAATTTCCCCGCGCGGCGTGCCTTCGAGCGAGTTGTGATGGACATTGCCGACGACGCCGACGATGCGCAGTCTCTCTTGGTTCGGGCCAAAATCGGTGATGACTTTTCCCACGGGATCGGCCTTCGGGAAAACGGAGCGGATGAAGGCTTCGTTCACGATCGCAACCGGCGCGGCGGCTTTCGCATCGTGCGCGGTGAAATTACGACCGCGCAAAAGCGGAATGCCCATGGTTTGGAAATAATCCGCGGTCGCGACGCAAATGTCGGCTTCGTGCTCGGTGCTCTCGCCCGCGATTTTAAAGGAGCGCGAGCTGTTGCCGCCACTGAGCGGCAGCCGGCTGACCGCGCCGACCGATTTTACGCCCGGCACTTCACGCAGTTGCCCGAAGGTCTGGTGATAGAAAACAATTTTCTCTTCCGGCGACAAGCGGGCGGGCGCGCCGAGACCGAAGATCAGCAAATGATCGGGCTTGAATCCGGGATCAACGTTCGCGAGCCGGGCAAAGCTCTTCGTCAGCAGGCCTGCGCCAATCAAGAGCACGAGCGAGAGCGCGACTTCCAGGGTAATCAGAATCGCGCGACCTCGTCCGCCGGCCGCCGTGCCGCCGCGCGTTCCCTGATTCAGCGCAAGAGCGGGGGTGGCGGAGGAGGCGCTAATCGCCGGGGCCAATCCAAAAAGGATTCCTGTGCCTAACGACACACTCAAAGCGAAGGCGACGACTTCCCAATTCAAGCGGACGCTGTTGAAGATGCTCATCCGTGGCGGGCTGATCGAGAGCAAAACCGGAATTGCCCAGGCCGCCAAAATTACGCCTAACGAACCGCCGGCGAGCGCGAGGAGAATGCTCTCGGTGAGCAATTGTCTCACGATCCGGCCGCGACTCGCACCGAGCGCAGAGCGAATCGAGATTTCGTGGACGCGCTTCGCGCCGCGGGCGAGGAGCAGGTTGGCGACATTCGCGCAGCCGATGAAAAGAAGCGCGCCGACTGCCGCGCAAAGCAGGAACAGAAGCGGCCGAAGAGAACCGACCGCGTCGTCATGCATCGGCGCCACTCGAATAGCCGTGTCCTTGTTCGAATCCGGATATTGTTTCTCCAACCGGCGAGCGATCGCATCCATCTCCGCGCGGGCGCGCGCCAGGGTCACTCCTGGTTTCAAGCGCGCCCAACCATCGAGGTAAATGCTGTCGCGTTGGGTGCGGACATCCTCGTGCACCCGCAATGGATTGGGCGGAACGTCATATGGCGATGGAACCCAAAGCTCGCCATAGTTATCCGGCGCGTAACCCGGTGGCATCACGCCGACGATCGTGCGCGGCTCGCCGTCCAGAATCATCTCTCGACCGACGATGTTCTTGTCGGCTCCGTAACGCCTTTTCCATAATCCGGCGCTAATCACGGCCACGTTATCGTGTCCGACCTTGTCGTCGGAGGCCAAGAGCGTCCGGCCGAGAAGCGGCCCGACCCCAAACAGAGGGAAGAAACTCGCGGTCGTGCGCGTAACCCGAACGCGTTCCGGTTGATCGCCATCAGAGAGATCACCCGGCGCGCCCGAGGCCGCAGCCATATGGGAAAATGCGTCGTTCTGTGTGCTCCAATCGAGGAAATTTGCAGGCGAAGAAGCTTCCTGAGATTCCCCGGTGCTGCGGGACATCTGCGCAAGGGTGACGATGCGATCCGAATCCGGATAGGGAAGCGCGTGCAGAAGGACGCCATCGATCACGCTGAAGATCGCAGTCGAACCGGCGATGCCGAGCGCGAGGGTGAAGATCGCGATCAGAGTGAAGCCCGGCGACTTGAGCAGTTGGCGAAAGGCGAAGCGCAGGTCGGTTAACATGTCCTTTATTCGTTAGGCAACTTATTCATAACGAAGTGCGACGATCGGGTCGACCCGGGTGGCGCGTCGGGCGGGGAACCAGCAGGCCAGGAGCGCGACCAAAGCCAACGTCACGATGGCGGTGAACAAGGCCGCTGGATCGAGGCTCCCAGTGTCGTAGAGCAGACTCGTTAGGGCGCGGCCCGCGCCGAGCGCCCCGAACAAACCAAGTGCGAGCCCGATCCCGACCAGGAACAGACCGCGCCCGAGCGCGAGGCGGAAGATATCCTGCCGTGGCGCGCCCAAAGCGAGCCGAATCCCAAACTCGCGTGTGCGCGAGGTCACACTCAGCGCCATAACTCCGTAGAGCCCAACGCTTGCCAGAACGAGAGCGAGGGCGGCGAAGGAGCCGAGCAACGTCATCGTTAGGCGGCGGGTCGCGAGGCTTTCCGAAATGTTTCGTTTCATCGTCGAGATGTCCGCCACCGGCTGGTCGGCATCCAGTTTTTGCACCTCGCGCACGACCGCGGGCGCGAGCAGATTTGGGTCGCCGCTCTTGGCCCGCACCATGAGGTTGTATTCAAAAGTCGGCATTTGCGACTCACTGAAATACATTTGCGGGAGGTGCAGCCGATCGAACTCCTCGCCCGGCACATCCGAGCGGACATTCGGCACGATACCTATAATCGTTAGGGGCGGCGGATTTGGATCGTTCGTCTGGTTGTCGTCGATGTGTTGCCCGACCGGATTTTGACCCGGGAAATAACGGGCGGCGAAGGTATCGTCGATAATGACGGAGCGCGGCTGATTTAGCCTTTCCTCCGGGCCAAAGGTGCGGCCGCGCAGGATCGGCATTCGCATCATCTTGAAGTAATACGGCGAGATCACGTTCACTTCTGCGGACGGCTCTTTGCCGGGCTGAGCCGGCGGCGTGCCCGTGAGGTGAAACGAGCTGTCCCACTCCGTGTTGTCGAAGGGAACGTTCTCGCCGATCGCGGCCGCCTCGACCGCTGGCAATGCTTCGATCTGCGTGATCAGTTGCCGGTTAAACTGAATCTCCTTTTCCTTCGAATCATAACGCGCCTTCGGCAGCGAGAGCGTCATGGTCAGGATCCCGTCCGGTTCAAAACCGAGCGAGGCATTTTGCGAATTCCAAAAGCTCTTCAAAGTCAGCCCCGCGCCAGCCAGGAGGACGAGCGCGAGCGCGACCTGCGTGACCACGAGAGCGCCTCGCGCCCGCTGCCGCCCGGCGCTGTCGCTCCCGGTGCGCGTGCCGGCTTCATGCAAGACACTGCTCAGCGCGGCCAACCGCGAAACCCTCCACGCCGGCCAGATTCCGACGAGGATGCCGCAAAGCAACGCGATCCCGGTCGCGAAACCGAGGGTCAAAAAATCGATCTGCGTTTCCTGAAAACGCAGAACGTGCGGCGGGCTCAGGACGTGAATCGCGTCCAGGCTCCAGATGGCGATAAGGATGCCGGCCGCGCCACCGACCACGCCGAGAAACGCGCTTTCGATCAGGAGCAGCCGCATCAAACGCCAGCGACTCGCACCCATCGCCGCGCGCACCGCCAGTTCCTTGCCGCGCGCGAGTGCGCGGGCGAGCTGCAGATTGGCCACGTTGGCGCAGGCGATCAACAAAACGCAGACGACCGCGCCGAGAAGAAGATGAAGATTCTGACGGTAATCGCCGACCGTCGCTTCCAGGAGCGTGCGGGCATTGACGGTGCGGCCCGTGTTCGTCGCGGGATAACGCCGGGTCAGATCGCGCGCAATATGATCGAGGTCCGCCCGCGCCTGCTTCAAAGTCACGCCCGGCTTGAGCCGGCCGAGAGCGGAGAAACCAGGATGGTTGTCCCGTTGCACGACGTTTTTGTCGGCGCGCAGATCGCCCAGCGGCAGATAAACCTGGGCCGCCCGCATCACCGCCATTTCGTTAGGCAAGACCCCCACGATCTCGCGCGGGACCGCGTCCACGATCAACTGTTGACCGATCACCTTGGGCGAGGCGGCGAAGCGCCGCCGCCAAAGCCCTTCGCTGATCAGCGCCACCTTCGGTCCGTTGGGCACATCTTCCGCTTCGGTGAAATCGCCGCCGAGAATCGGCTGGAGGCCGACGACCCGCATCATGTTCCAGGTCATGACGCCGCCATCGACTCGCTCGGGCGGCGTTTCTCCGCCGCGGCTCGAGAGGTTCATCGAGTCGCGCCGATAGAGGGCAAGATCGGTCAAGCTGCGCTGCGCTGCGCGCCAGTCGAGGTAGTTCGGATAGCTGACCGAGCCCGAGTCAGAAATCGGCATGCGTTCGCGCAGGAGAAGAAGTTGTTCGGGATTTGGATATGGCAGGGGCCGCAGAAGCACGGCGTCGACCACGGTGAAAATGGCGGTATTGGCGCCGATCCCGAGCGCGAGCGCAACGATGGCGATGATGCTGAACGCCGGCGACTTGAGCAGCATTCGGATGGCGTAGCGGAGATCGGTCAGCATAAAGTGTTGTCGTTAGGCATTCTCATTCTGCGCGAAGAATGGTGCTCGGATCGACCCGGGATGCGCGTCGTGCTGGAAACCAACAGGCACCAAGGGCGACCAGCGCGAGGACAAAACTCACGCTGAGATAAATTGTAGGATCCAGTCCGCTGACTTGAAAGAGGAAGCTGCGCAGGGCTCGCGCTACGACGAAAGCCCCGAGCAGCCCGATCGTTAGGCCAAAGATCAGCAGGCGCATCCCCTGTCCAAGAATAAGCGCGCGAATGTGCGTCCGCTCCGCCCCAAGCGCGAGGCGAATTCCGATTTCGCGCAGGCGGCGCAGCGCGCTGTAGGCGAGGACGCCGTAAAGCCCGATCATCGAGAGCAGCAAAGCCAGCCCTGAGAAAATGAGGAGGAGCAAGCTGATGAAACGCGGCGCCGCCCAGGTTTCCTCGACCCGTTCGAGCAGCGGGCGAACCTCAAAGATTGGTTGCCTCGGATCGACCGAGGCCACCGCTTCATGGATCGATTTTTCGAGAGAAGCAGGCGCGCTTTTCGTCCGAACGAGGAGGACGAAGTTGGTTCGCTCGACTTGCGTCTGCGGAAAATAAACGATCGGGAGCGACGAGATCTGGTCGAAGCCGCGCAGTTTCATCCGCGCGACAACGCCGACGATCTCGAAAAAACGCTGTTTGCCGATATCGTCCGGATCGATTCGCAGGCGTTTGCCGATCGGATTTTCGCCGGAAAAAAACTGTTCGGCGACTGATTGATCGACCACCACGACCAAAGGCGAAGCTTCGGTATCGCGCTGATCGAAAACGCGACCGCGGAGCAGCGTGCCCTTAAGGGTCGCAAAATAATCTCCCCTAACAATCTCGGTATCGGCCGAAATTTCCCGACCCGGCGGCGGTTCGGGTGCGCCCTCCCGCAAAATGTTGGTTTGCCAGCCGGCCATCATCGGCGGATTCGAGCTGAGTGCCGCGCTCGTAACGCCAGGCAAAGCACGGACGCGCTGCAGCAGGCGATCCGAAAATTGGACTATTTTCTCTTTGGTCGAATAGACCCGAAACGGCAGATCGAGGCGCGCGGTCAGCACGCCGCGCGGCTCAAAGCCGAGAGAGATAGATTGCGCGCGGGCGAAACTTTTCAGGACCAGGCCTGCCGCGCTTAGGAGCATGAGAGTGAGAGCGATCTCGCCCACGATGAGCCAGTTGCGCGTCCGTCGCGCGGCGAGAGAATCGGAGCTGCCCCGCGCCCCCGCATTGAGTGCAAGTTGAACGTCGGCTCGTGCCGCGAGGCGTGCCGGCCAGAGGCCAAAGAGAAAATTCGTGCCGAGCGCGAGAGCGAGCGTGAAAAGCAAAACCCAGCCGTCGACCCGCACCTCATCGAGGCGCGGAATTTGCGGCGGGCTGAGCGCAACGATGGCATCCCGAACCCAGAATGCGAGAAGGAATCCGCCGAACCCGCCGAGGAGAGCGAGAACAAGGCTTTCGACGAGAAGTTGCTTAACGATTTGGGATCGGCTTGCGCCAAGCGCCGCGCGGACCGCAAATTCGCGCGCCCGGGCTGCACCCCGTGCGGCGAGCAGGTTGGCCAGGTTTGCGCAAGCAATGAGCAGGACAAGCCCGACCGCACCGAGGAGAAGGATGAGATTCTCGCGGTAGGATCCAACGCGATTTTCAAGCAAAGGAGTAACCGCCACGCCGACCGATGTGTTTGTCTCGGGAAATTTTTTCTCGAGGCTGGCAGCGATCGCCTTCATTTGGCCGCGTGCCTCCTCGACCGTGACTCCGTTTTTCAGCCGCCCCCAGGCATAGAGGCCAGGGTGGTTCATCCGATCCCAGGCGCTCGGGACGCGTCTCATGAATGGGACCCAAACATCGACGTCGCTTGGGGCTGACATCTGCGGCGGCATCACCCCGATGACTTCGTACAGTTGGTTGTGGAGATTAATCGAGCGGCCGAGGATCGCTGGTGAACGCTGAAATGCGCGTTGCCAGAGCGCGTCGCTGATCACAGCCAGGGCCGGTCCGCCGCGGCGGTCTTCCTGCGCATTGAAAACGCGGCCGATTTCGGGTGTCAGCCGAATGACCTGGAAAAAGTTGGCCGAGACGACCGCGCCCGAAACCCGTTCCGCTTCGCGACCCGCAACACCGCTTAGATTGAACGATTCGCGCCGGCTGACAGCGAGCTGTTCGAAGACCGTGTTGTCGCGTTGCCAATCGAGAAAATCAAACCAGGCGATCGAGATGAAAGGCTGGGTCGAATCCGTTTCGTTGAGGTAAACGATCTTGTCCGCTTCTGGAAAAGGAAGAGGGCGCAGGAGGACCGCATCGATCACGCTGAAGATGGCGCTGTTGGCGCCAATGCCCAACGAGAGGGTGAGGACAGCGACAAAGGTGAAGCCGGGCGATTTGCGGAGCTGGCGGAGAGCGAAGCGCAGATCATTCATGGCGTGGATTCATTGCGTCTAGAGTTGTCGAAGGGCGACCAGGGGGTCGAGCCGCGCCGCCCGCCGCGCCGGCAACCAACAGGCGAGCAAGGTGATCGCGCTCAAGATTGTGGCGGTGATGGTGAAAGTGAGGGTCATATGCGTTCACGTTGAAAAGCAACAACCGAGACGGGTAGCGGAAATCAGTCATTGCGTTGGTCAGGCATCACTCCGTCCGGAGCGCTTCAATGGGATTAACGCGGGTCGCGCGCCGGGCAGGTAAAAGAGAGGCGGCAAGCGCAACCGCCGCGAGCAGAAAAGTCGCGAAAGCAAAGGTGACGGGGTCCTGGGCGTTGGTCTGAAAAAGCATCGAACCCATGATGCGCGAGAAAGCGAAAGTGGCGACGAGACCGATGATGAGACCGGCTCCGACCAGGTTCCCGGCGTTGGCCAGCACGAGCCGCAGCACGTCGCGGCGTTGCGCCCCCAGGGCCATCCGAATCCCAAACTCACCCGTGCGCTGCGCGACGCTGTAGGACATGACGCCATAAATCCCGACCGAAGCGATGACGAGCGCGACGCCGGCGAAAACCAGGAGCAGGAGCGTGGCGAAACGCTGTTTCGCGAGCGTGTCGCCGAGAATCGCCTCCAGAGACTGAATGGTCCCGATCGGTTGATCCTTATCGACCCCGTACACCGCTGGTCGCAGGTTGCCGGCGAGGAGAGCGCCGGAGCCAGTCGTACGCAGGACGACGTTCAGCGAATCAAACGGAGCCTGCGCAAACGGTTCGTAGGTCTGGCTCGTGGCCGGTTTGTCCACACCGTATTGCTTGATGTCGGCCACGATCCCGACGATCTGCCGCCAGACGTCGGGACCGTTCGTGACCAGGATGCGCTTTCCGATTGGGTCTTCGTTAGGGAAAAACTGCCGCGCAAGCGTTTCGCCGATGATGGCGACCCGCGGCGCGCGGGCGTCGTCGCGGGCGGAGAAGAACCTTCCGCGAATCAGCCGAATCCCCATGGCGCGGAAATAGTCCGGTGTGACCGAGTAATAGTTGGTGCTCGGCATATCGCTCGGCGCAACTTCTGGCCGGCCTTGGATCTTGAAGCCAAGGACCCAGTCGTTGATCAAGGGCAGCGAATGAGTCAGACCGACCGCCTGGATTTCGGGCAAGGCGCGGAGGCGAGCGAGGAGGGCGTCGGCGAAAGCAACTTGCTGCCCTGGTTTCTCATACTTTTTTTCCGGCAAAGAGAGCCGCATGATGGTGGCATGTTCCGGGACGAAGCCGGGATCCACATTCGTTAGGCGCATGAAACTGCGGGCGAGCAATCCCGCTCCACCAAGGAGAACGAGCGCCAGGGCAACCTCGGTAATGACGAGCGCGCTGCGCAGCCGGCCACGGGCGTCGGTCGACCCGCGCGCACCCTGTTTCAGGCCTTCCTGTACGTCGGTATGCGCGGCGAGGAGGGCGGGAGCGATGCCGAAAATGATCCCCGTGAGCACGCTCAGGCAAAGCGCAAAGAGGAGCACCCTGGAGTCGAGTTGAATCTCAAGCATGCGGGGCAAGGACGAAGGAGCCAGAGCGAGCAGGGCATCGAGTCCCCAGCGCGCAAGAATCACCCCGAATGCGCCGCCCGCCAGAGCGAGCAGAACACTTTCACTGAGCAATTGCCTAACGAGTCTAAGGCGGCTGGCGCCGAGCGCGGTGCGGATGGCCAGTTCACGGTGCCGCGCGGTGGCGCGCGCCAGGAGCAGGTTGGCGATGTTGGCGCAGGCGATCAGCAGGACGCAGCCCACTGCCCCAAGCAGCGTGTAGAGGACGGTTCGCACATCGCGCACCGTGTAGTCGAGCAGCGGCGTCATCTTAACGCCCCAGCCCTTGTTCGAA
The DNA here is from genome assembly GCA_050736975.1 of Chthoniobacterales bacterium. Lineage (GTDB taxonomy): Bacteria > Verrucomicrobiota > Verrucomicrobiia > Chthoniobacterales > UBA10450 > Palsa-1392. The sequence continues at coordinate 45,888 of JBOHXL010000211.1, forward strand.
TCCGGATACTGCCGGGCCAACCGGGCCGCGAGCACTTCCAGTTCAGCCCGAGCCTCCGCCACCGTGACACTCGGCCGCAAGCGACCAACAACCGTCAAGAAATGTCCGCCCCTTGCCTCCTCCGAGGTTTCCTCCGGCCTAAAGGCCATCGGAACCCAGCTCTCTATTACCTTGCTGCCTTCGCCAAAGTGCGGCGGGGCGACCCCGATGACCGTGTAAGGTACGCCGTTGTATTGAATGGTGCGGCCCAGCACTTTCCGGTCACCGCCGAAAACGCGCTGCCAGAAACCATAGCTCAGGACGGTCACGTGATTCTGGCCGGCCGCGTCTTCTTGCGGAGTGAAAAATCGACCGATCACTGGCTGGATGCCATAGACGTCGAAGTAGTGCCCGGTCGCCCGGAGTCCGAGCAGCCTTTGCGGTTCGCCTTGTCCGGTGAGATTGAGTTCCGTGCCGGTATAGGCGGCGAGGTATTGCCACGATTTCGTTTGCCGGACCCAGTCAAGATAGTTAGGCGTCGAGGCTGAGAATTCCGGAAATTGCGGCAGATTCGTTTCGCGAATCAGGACGACCCGATCGGGCTGGGGATAATCAAGCGGCCGCAGGAGAACGCCGTTTACGACCGAGAAGATCGCAGCGCAGGCGCCGATGCCGAGTCCGAGGGTAAGAATTGCAACCGTGGCGAACCCCGGATTCTTGATTAACTGACGGACGGCATAGCGAAGATCGTTCATCGTCATTCAGGCGTCCCGCCTGACCGGTCGTGCGGGCATCTTGGCCGCAGGTTGATTACATCCGTCGGGCGGGGCACCGCACTACGAGACAGCCAGGATGGCCGCGTTACGGTGATCATTGTTCTTGCGCGGTTTGCTTGTCGGCTGAGACGATCTCAATCGAGCCGGCGCTGCTCCGCAGAACGAGCTTCGTGCCGCCGCCATTCATTGTGCCCTTGAGTTCGTCGCTCTCGGTGCTGATCCGCGCGATTGGCAGGTCGCTCTGCACGCGGCCGGCGCTCGTCTCGGCATCGATCGTGAGGCCCGCGTTCGCTGGAGTGACGACGGTGATGCTACCGCCGGAAGTCTCGAGACGCACGTCGCCCGCCACAGGATTCGGCAGAATGGCGGAAACCGATCCGCCGGAAGTTTCGGCATTGAGCTTGCCACTGATGTTGCCGAGCCGCAGTTTGCCGCCGCTGCTCTCCACTTTTGTATCGCCGACGCGGTTCAGGACCGTGACCGGGCCGCCGGACGTGTCGGCCCGCAAGCTGCCGCGGCCGCCGATCGCTTCGATCCGGCCACCGCTGGTATCGAGATCAGTGGCACCGTCGCAGTTCTTGGCTGTGATGTTGCCGCCGCTCGTGTCGGCGTGAATGTCGCCGTGGATCTGCTCGAAATTGAGGTCGCCCCCACTCGTGTCGGCCTTGACCGAGCCGGTCAGGTTGCTGGCCGAGATTTCTCCGCCCGAGGTATCGAGATCCAGACTGAAATTCGCCGGCACAGAGATCCGGTAACGAGCTTCCGTGCGAGTATGACCGAGCATGCTCCAGAGCTGCGAGCCTAACGACGCGTGCTTGCGAGTGGCGCGCACCATCACCTTGTCGCCCTCGGTGGTGATCGTGACCGGGACATCCTTGAAGTATTTCTGTTCCTTCTCCTTGGAGGAAGCCTCGATCTTGCGCTGCGCGTCGATTACGACTTTGTCGCTCTCGCCCGGGGTGACGTCGATCGAGCCGAAATCGACGTCGACCACGAGGGTGCCGCCCGGTTTGGCCGGACGTGTTTCGTGAATGTTTTCCTCGGTCGCGGCGACGGCGGCGACCGTCGTCAGACTAACGAGTATAAGTGTTGTGAGTGAAGTTTTCATAGGAATAAGGAAGACGGTGGAGATGAAATTTTCATTCGCAGCGCAGGGCGATCATGGGGTCGACGCGAGTGGCGCGTCGTGCCGGGACGAAACACGACAAGGCGGCGACGAGGGTGAGCAATCCCGTGACCACAAAATAGATTGTCGGGTCGAGCGGATTGACTTTGAAGAGAATGTTCTTGAGCGCGGCGGCCGCGACCACCCCGAGGAATAAGGCAACCCCGCCGGCCCCGAGGATGAGGCCGATCGCGAGTTGCCATGCGCCCTGGCTCATGACCATGCGTAAAATCCGGGCGGCATCTGCGCCCAGCGCCATGCGGATCCCAAATTCCTGGGTCCGTTGATTGACCGAAAAACTCATGACCCCGTAAAGGCCGACGCCGGAAAGGATAAAGGCCACGACGCCGAAGATCGTAAAGAGCGTCGCGATCACCCGGTTGCCGGAAAGGATGTCGTTGTGAAACTGCGCGGGTGTTCCGGGGAAATAGGTCGGGAGATTTGAGTCGAGCGCGGCGACCGCTTTGCTCAGCACCGGCCCGAGTGAGTCGGCATGGACCCCGGGGCGCGGCCTAACGACCACAGTGGCGAACTGTGTGGCGGGCGACGCGCCCAGGAGCGGCATGTAGAAACCGGCGGCTTCAGTCTGCTGATCGAACGGGCCCTGCATGAGAGTGTCCGGCACGACGCCGACGATGGTGCGCCATGGCTGCTCTTTGCCGGGATTGAAGATGCGCACCTGGTGTCCGAGCGCGCTCTGGTTGCCCCAATGCTGGCGGGCGAAGCTGGCATTCACGATTGCCACCGGCTGCTTCGAATCGCTGTCCTCGATCGTGAAATCGCGGCCCTCAAGAACCTTGAGACCGAGGGTGGTGAAGTAGCCGTCGGAGACGGATTCAAAGTTGCAGCGCGGGCGATCGCGATCGGTCTGATATTTCTGACCATCGATTTCATATTGTCCCCCCGCCGCGAAGGTCATGCGGAAGCGATCGGTCATGGCCGCGGCTTCAAACTGCGGATTGGCGCGGAGCGCGCGAACAGCCTTCTTGAAGAATTCGCGGCGCGAGTCCTCGCTCGGATAAGTTCCTTCCATCAAGGCGAGGCGCGCAGCATAAAGGCCATTCTCGTCGTAGCCGTAATCGAGCCGGGTTTGGTTGCGGATCGATTTGATCTGCAACGTCGCGGCGATGAGGAGCGCGGCGGTGAGGGCAATTTGCCCCACCACGAGCGCGCGCGTGATGAGGTTGACAAGGCGACTGCTGTTGCCGCGGCCGCCTTCTTTCATGACTTCGGCCACGCGATCGCGCGAACTGAGAAAGGCCGGGACCAAACCGGAGACGACGGTCGCAATGAGAGTGATGGCGACTGTGAAAAAGAGCACACGGCCATCGATCGTGAAGCGCCACCAATAGGGCGGCGGGAAGGGCGCCGCCTTTACGACTTTGTCGAACATGTCAACGCCCCAATAGGCCACGAGCGTGCCCGCGATGGTGCCGAAGACAGCGATGACGAGGCTCTCGGTGAGCATTTGCCTGACGAGTCGCGAGCGCGTCGCGCCGAGCGCGCCGCGGATGGCGAGTTCCTTCGCGCGCAAGGCCGCGCGGCCGAACTGCATGTTCATCACGTTCACGCAGGCGATGAGCAGTACGACGATGACCGCGCCCAACATCGCCCAGACGACCTGGCGCAGTTGCACGCCGGTGAAAGCACTGATCAGTGGCAGGACGCTGGCCGAGGTAAAATTCTGGTTCGTCTTCGGATTGTCGGCCGCGATGTTGCGCGCGATCGTGCTCATCTCCGCGTTCGCCTGATCGAGCGTCACCCCCGGTTTCAGCCGGCCCATCACCGCCGGCGCGCGACTGTTTGCTCCCAGAAAAAGCTCACCGCGCGGGGTTGGCGGCCATTCGTTGTAGAGTGGCGTCCAAAGTTCTTCGGAAACAGGGAACTTAAAGCCCGGTGGCATCACTCCAATGATGGTGGCGGCCTTGCCGTTAATAACGACGCCTTGTCCAACGATGTTTGGATCCGCGTTGAAATCTCGACGCCAGATTTCATCGCCGAGAATCGCGGTCTTGGGTGAGCCTGGCTTGTTATCGTCCGCCGTGAAATCGCGCCCGAGCGCGGGCGAGACACCAATGATCTTGAAGAAATCGTCGGTGACATACGCGCCGGTATAACGCTGCGGATTGTTCTTGTAGGTGACGTTGATGGTCGAGCCATTCAGGTAGCCGGCCATCATCGCGAACGAGTGTTGCGCCGCCTTGATATCCTCGTAATCCTGCGCGGCCGGGATATTGCCGTTGCCGAAATTATTATTCTGATCGCTCGCTTTGGGATCGATCAACCCGACGCTGACCAGCTCTTCCGGATGGGGAAACGAAAACCCACGCAGCACGATTGCGTTGACCACCGTGAACTGGGTGATCGCGCCCCCGATGCCGAGCGCCAGAACGAGAATGGAGAGAAAGCAAAAGACCTTATCCTTCAACAGAACGCGCAGTCCGACACGGAAGTCTTGTGTGAACGATTCGAGAATCATGACGATTTTCCTCGGTTGCGGTCGACGATCCAGCCGTCGCGCAACTGGATAGTGCGGTTGCCGTAGGTGGCGTTGGTCTCGGAATGCGTGACCTGGATGATGGTGGTGCCTTCGGCGTTGAGTTTTTTGAAGAGGCGCATGATCTCGTCGGCCTGGCTGGAATGGAGGTTGCCGGTGGGTTCGTCGGCCAGGATCAGTCTCGGCTTGGCAATGATCGCGCGGGCGATGCTGACGAGCTGTTGCTGGCCACCGGAAAGCTGGCGGGGATAAAGATCCTTTTTTCCGACGATCGAGAAGCGATCGAGCGTATCGGCGACAAGCGCCGTCCGCTCCGATTTGCTGTAGCGCCGATAGGAAAGCGGGATATCGAGATTTTCGTAAACCGTCAGGTCGTCGAGCAGGTTGTAGTTTTGAAAAACGAATCCGATCTGCTCGTTGCGCAGAGCGGTGCGCTCTTTTGGCTTGAGGTGGTGAACGGCGGTCTCGTCCAGGTAGTATTCCCCCGTCCAGCCGAAGTCGTGCATGCCTAACAAATGAAGGAGGGTCGATTTGCCCGCGCCGGACGGCCCCATCACGGAAACAAAATCGCCTTCCTCAACTTCGAGATTGATGTCGCGCAGGACGTAGAAGAACTGCTGTTTGCCCAACGGATAAGAGCGTTCGATGTGATTGAGTTTTATGAGCTGAGCTAGCATGGAATCAATTACTCCCCGAATTTCCGATCGCCTGAACGCAGTCTTTCATGCTTAACCCCTCCCGAGGGCGATCATTGGGTCCGCGCGCGTGGCGCGGCGGGCTGGGATGTAACTCGCGGCCAGGGCCACGAGCGCGAGAGTCAAAGTGACAAAGAGGAAGGTGGAAAAGTCGAGTGCGCTCGTTCCATAGAGAGCCGAGCGCAGGGCCGAAGTGCTGAGCAGCGCTACGGTCAGGCCGAGTAAAGTGCCTGCGCCAATCAACCCTCCGGCATGTGCAATGATGAGCCGCAGGACGTCGGAGCGCTGCGCCCCAAGCGCCATTCGAACGCCAATTTCGTGCGTTCGTTGCACGACGAGAAACGACATCACGCCGTAGATGCCGACCGAGGCCAGAACAAGCGCGAGGCCGGCGAAGACCGTCAAGAGCACGACGGAGAGCCGGCGGGGCGCGACGGAATCAGCGATGACCTGATCCAAGGTGCGGACGTGCGCAATCGGGAGAGTGGGGTCGATTGCCTGCACTTCGTGCCGGATCGCGCTCGTCAGGCTGCGCGAATCCTGCGCACTACGCACCGCGAGGATGACGGCCGGATAAGGCGCCTGCAGCAGCGGGACGTAGAACTCCGGTTTCACTGGCTGATCGAGTCCGCGATGCCGCAGATCGCCCACGATACCGACGATCGTCGCCCAGACCGCTCCCTGCGGGGTGGGGAGCCGCATCCGTTTGCCGAGCGCGTTCTCGTTAGGCCAGTAGCGCTTCGCAAGGGCGTGGTTGATGATTACGACCGACCGAGCGTCAAGATTGTCCGCTCTGGTAAAGAAGCGGCCCTGCAAAAGCGGAATCTCAAGGGTTCGGAGATAATTGGCGGAAACGAGTCGAATTTCCTCGTCGGGCCCGGGGTGGGCATCGTCGCTCATGCGGCCCTCGATATCGAAGGAGGAGTCGCTGTTGATGCCGCTCATCGGCAAAATGATCGTCAGGCCGGCGTTCTTCACGCCGGGCAGATTCGCAACGCGTTGGTCGAGTTCGGTAAAGAACTTGACCTTGGATTTCCTGTCCGGATAACGCAACGCAGGCAGGGAAATCTCGGCAGTCAGCACGTTCCGGGGATTGAAGCCGGGGTTAACGTTCTCCAACCTGACGAAACTCTTGAGGAGCAAACCTGCACCCGTAAGAAGGACGAGCGCGAGCGCGACTTCCGCGATCACGAGCGCGTTGCGCAGCCGGTTGTGCCGCCGGCCCGAGGTGGAACCGCGCCCGCCTTCCTTGAGCGCTTCGGTCAAGTCCGGTTGGCCACTGGCGAGACCGGGGACAAGACCGAAAATGAGACCGGTCCCGATCGCGAGCGCGAGGGTGACGAGCAGGACGGTCCCGTCAACTTGGACTTCGCTCAGGCGCGGGAGGGTTTGGGCGCCGATCGACTTCACCAGGTCGACCGCCCAGATTGCGAGCAGTACTCCGACCGCGCCGCCGAGAATTGCCAGGCTCACGCTTTCTGTGAGGGCCTGACGCAGCAGTCGGCCGCGGCTCGCGCCGACCGCAACCCGGATCGCCATCTCGCGTTCGCGAGCCGTGGCCCGCGCGAGTGACATGGTCGCGAGATTGGC
>JBOHXL010000212.1:0-15878 GCA_050736975.1 Chthoniobacterales bacterium
GTCAGGACCAGGCCGCTCGTCAACGTCCCTTTGGTCGTCCCGCTCAGGTCGAAGCTCGCTCCGCTGGCGATCGTGACTCCGTTGGCGACCACCTTGTCCGTCTTCGCCTGTTTCCCCTTGGCTTTGAAGGTGTAGGTGTAGGTCGAGCCCGCGTTGAAGGTGAGCTGGCTTTGGATCGTGAGAGTGGATTGCGTCTTGGTCCCATGTGCCGGGGCGAGGAATGCTCCGCTGTTCACGGTCACCGCACCAGAGATGATGCCTTTGCCGCCTAGCGTCCCGCCATTGACACTTACTGCACCAGTGCCCGTGCCTGAGCCCGTGGTGTTACTGATGACCAACGTGCCTGCACTCACCCGCTCCTGAGCGAGACGAGAATGATTGCGCTGCGCTTACTTCAGCAGCCGGATGACTTCGCGAATCATCACTATGATCGGCCAGGCCGAAACAAGCGTGATGGCACCGAGCACCGCCGTTTCCAAGCGAAAACTGCGGCTCGCATCAGCGCGCAGGACTTCCCGGGCCAGACGGCTGAACCCGGGCCGACCTGCCGGTTGGCCGCCGCCGAAGTTGGAGCCGCTTTCGCGGCTGGGTTGATATTCAAACGCTACGCGCGGGAACGAACCGCCGCGCCGGTTTGGGTCGTCGTAACGGGACAACCACTTTACCGATTCAACTTCGTGATTGGGTTTCATTTGTTTTCCTTGCGAAATGGAGAATTCCGAAAAGAGCGGGGGCCCGTGATGGGTCGCCCGAGTTTCCATCGTGCCAGCCGGGGGAAGCGGCACAACAAGAACGCGTCGCTAAGCGCAGCCGGGAGCCGGCTGCGCACTGTCGCGCGTGAATCGATAGCATTTCGAAAATAATGTAAAACGGATTTGGTCTTCGTCCAGACGGTTCCGTGTAAAAAGCTGGCGGTCAGCGTTTTACTTGATCAGATCGACCTCCGATTTGCGGGCAAACAGACCTCGTTTTCCGGACCGAAACGCCCTGGCGAATCCCAGCAAAAGGCGGCGGCGCGATTTCAAGCTGGCGATTAAGCTGGCGGGTCCCGGCAGCGGCGATTTTTTGCAAGACACGCAAACGCGCCGTTTCGGTGGCGTCGTGCCAGGCTGGTTTTCGGCGCAGGGTGAGAACGCCTTCTTTTTCCGCCAACAAGCCCCAGCCCAAAGGCGCTTCCGGTTCGCGCAAGAAATCGTTAGGCACGACTAGGTAGAAAAGATTGGCGCAGGCGTAGCGGGCCAGTCTTTCGAATTTGCGGCCGTCCCGCAGTTGAGCCTGCAAGGCGACCAGCTCGCGCGTGACCCGCTCGTAGCCGCGATGTTGAATCGCGCCGAAGTCGTGCGCGTCCCATTCGGGGAAAAGCGTTTCGCCCGTCCGCAGCGTCGGGTAATGGATGCGCAAATGTTTCTCCAGGATCTGACGGCGGTGGTAGACCGCCTCGAGACGGGCAAACGCCTGCGGGCTGCGGCAATCATCGCGCCGCAAATCGGGCGTGGATTGTTTGCACTCGAAAACTGCGGTGTGACCGAGTGTGCCATTTTTTTGCGGGCGATAGGCGGCGACGTCGGCGCGGTAGCGGCATTGCGGGAGGGAGACTTCGAGAGCGGCGATCGGGTAGCGGTTTTCCTGGGCCCAGCGGAGAGCGAGGCGTTTTAGTTCGAGGTGGGCGGCGGTCTCGCCGCGGCGGAGCGGGATGACAAGCGGGTCGGCTTCGCCTAACGACGCGTCCATTCTGCCAGCTCCTTCGCCCAATAGGTGACGATCAGGTCGGCGCCGGCGCGCTTCAGGCCAGTCGTGATTTCAAGGACCGCCTGGCGTTCATCGAGCCAGCCGCGTTCCGCCGCCGCCTTGACCATGGCGTATTCGCCGCTCACGTGATAAACCGCGGTCGTTAGGCCAAAGCGCTCGCGCACCCGCCAGAGGATGTCGAGATAAGGCAGGGCGGGCTTCACCATGATGATGTCGGCGCCTTCCTCGACGTCGAGCGCCGCTTCACGCAGCGCCTCGCTGGCGTTGCCCGGGTCCATCTGATAGCCACGGCGATCGCCGAATTGCGGCGGGCTCTCTGCCGCTTCCCGGAATGGGCCGTAAAATGCGGAGGCGAATTTCGCCGCGTAACTCATGATGCCGGTCTGGTCGTAGCCTGCGGCGTCGAGCGCTTCGCGAATCGCGCCGACGCGGCCGTCCATCATGTCGCTCGGTGCGACGATGTCGGCCCCGGCCGCGGCGTGGGAGAGCGAGGTTTTCACGAGTAGCTTAACGCTCTCGTCATTCAGGACATGGAAGTGATCGCCGTCGATCCGGGTCACTCCGCAATGGCCGTGGCTCATGTATTCGCAGAGACACACGTCGGTCATGACCAGCAGCTCGGGACATTCCGTCTTGATCGCGCGGACGGCCTGCTGCACCACGCCTTTTTCCGCGTAGGCAGCGGAAGCCTGCTCGTCCTTGTCGTTAGGGATGCCGAAGAGAAGAACGGCCTGCAAACCGGCCGCGGCGGCGTGCGCCGCTTCGGCCGCAACGTCGTCCGGCGCGAGCTGCGCAACGCCTGGCATGCTGCTGATCGGGCGGCGCGTGCTGATTTTCTCGTTTACGAAAAGCGGGAGGATGAAATCGTGCGCGCTCAGATTGGTCTCGCGCACCAGGTTGCGGAGGGCTGCGGTGCGGCGGAGACGGCGGGGCCGGTGGACCAATTTTCTCACGAGCCGAGGCTACGCGCACGCTTTGGGCGGAGCAAGCTTCCGGCGGTTGTGCGAGGGGATGGGGCGGTGTTTGTTGCGCTCGTTATGCCGAGGACTTCGCCTAACGAGAAGTGGAGTTACCTGCTGATCGACGTGAGCAACTCCTTCACCAAGCTGGCGCTGGCATCGCCGAAAAAGCTGGGCGGCGCGGACCGGATCGAGACGGTGCGCTTGAGCGGGGAAGCCATCGCGAAGTTCCTTCAGAGAGGCCAGATCGAGCAGGTGGTTGTTTCTTCCGTCGTCCCGAATAAAGATGCGCTCATTCGCCGGGCATCGAAGAAAATTCCAACTCTGTTTGTGAGCGCGAAATGCAAGCTCGGAGTGGGCGTCGATTATCCGGAACCGGCTTCCATCGGCGCCGACCGGCTGGCGAACGCTGCGGCGGTCGCGGCCCTCTACGGTTGTCCCGCAGTGGTGGTGGATTTTGGCACAGCGGTGACCTTCGATGTCGTCTCGGCGGAGCGCTCCTATATTGGGGGCGTGATTGCTCCCGGCCTCGAAGCGATGACGACCTATCTTTACAACCGGACGGCCCTGCTCCCGAAGCTCACTTTGGCCGAGCCGCGGCGTGCCGTCGGCCGATCAACCAAAGGAGCGATGATGTCCGGCGCGATTTTCGGATATCGTGGGCTGGTGAAGGAAATCCTGGCCAGAATCGGTGCGGAAGCATTCGGGAAAAAGAAGGCGCAGATCGTCGCGACCGGCGGCTACGCGCAGTTGATCGCGGCCCGCCTGCCGGAAATAAAAGTGGTGCGGCCGCATCTGACGCTGGAAGGGTTACGGATTATTGGAAACCTGAATCGTTAGGCAAAACCATGGAGCGATGAACAGAACAGCGATCGGAATCGATTTCGGTGGCACGACCGTGAAACCCGGGGTGGTCGCGGATGGAAAAATCATCGGGCGGGTGGCGCCGCTCCGGACGCACGAGTATTCAGGGCACGATTCCCTCCTGAGCGCGATCCGGCAGGCGATCGAGGAGTTGCGGAAGCAGCATCCGGAAGTCTCGGCGGTCGGCGCTGGATTGCCCGGGATGGTGGACAGCATCAACGGCCGCGTTTGGCAGCTCTCCAACGTTCCCGGCTGGGAAGATGTCGCGCTCACCGCACTACTTGAGGAGTGGACGGGGCTGCCGGCGGCGATCGACAACGACGCGAACGCGATGGCCTATGCGGAATGGCTTTTCGGCGCCGGCCACGAGGGTGTGAATGTCGTTTGCGTAACGTTGGGGACAGGGGTGGGCGGCGGGCTGATCCTGGATCGAAGACTTTATCGCGGCAGCCGACTGGGCGCGGGCGAGATCGGCCAGATGACGATCGATCCGAACGGTCCGCCCGGCCAGTACGGGAACAATGGCGCGCTGGAGAAATATGTCGGCAACATGCAGATTGGGGAGCGCGCCCAGAAGCTCTACCGCGAAGCCGGCCTAACGAAGACGCTGGAGGAATGTTCGCCGCTGGCGCTGGAAATCTCGGCCAAAGCGGGCGACACGATCGCGCACAAAGTCTGGGAGGAAGTGGGTTTCGCGATCGGGATCACGCTTTGCGATATCGTCTGGCTCTTGAATCCGGATCGGATCGTCATCGGCGGCGGAGTGGCGCGCGCGGGAGAATACGTTTTCGGACCGATTCGGCAGGTGATCGAGGATCGGACAATGAAAATTTTTCATGAGGGCCTGGCGATCGTGCCGGCAATGTTAGGCAACGACGCTGGAATGATTGGCAGCGCCGCGCTCGCGCTTGATGCGCGCGATGCGCCGGCGCGCTCCGTTTGAATCACATCTCATCCGCAGAGGCGCGCAAGAATTCTGGTTTCGAACCCAGATCTTCTGCGTGGCCTTTATCTGCGAACGAAATACTTCAGCGCTGCCTGACGACGATCTGGTGCTTGAGCAGTTGTTCGCCGTCAAATTCGAAGTAGCCGGTGAAATGCGCGCCGCGAATGAGGAGCGGGAGCCAGTGGCGGTCGTCCGCCCACATTTCGTCGTATGGAATCTGGTCGAGCGGGGTCCAGAGCGGAACCGCTTCCTCGGTTTCACGCGGCTCACCGGCGAAATCGTGCGCGAGAAAAACCGCGCAATGCAGGCCGTAGCCATCGCGGAATTGAAAATGCAGTTCGCCGCGTTGCTCGGCCCCGAACGGCCGGATGCCGAGTTCCTCAAAGGTTTCGCGCAGGGCGGCCGCGAGCGGCGTCTCGCCCGGGTCAACCTTGCCGCCGGGCCCGTTGATTTTGCCTGCGCCGAAGCCTCGCTTTTTGCGAATGAGAAGAATCTTTTTCTCGCGGACAATAAAAAGAAGATTCGCGCAATGCCGCGGTTGCCAGGTTGCCCAGTCGGTCATGTCGTCCGATAAGAAGGTGTCGGCCGGTCCCATCGAGGTGGGCGGGAGGCGACTTTGATGAAAGTCGGGGAAGGCGCGGTCATTTTATTTCTGGTTCTAGGTTCGTTAGGCGCGAAGGTCGTCGCTCCGACCAAGGCGGAAATCGAAGCGATGTATGCCGCCGCCGCGCAGGAGTTGAATTCCGGAAACTACAGTGAAACCCTGAAGCAACTCGATGCAATCGACGCGCGGCAGCCGGATGTGGCGGCGGCGAAAAATCTGCGCGGGGTGGCATTGATGCGGATGGGCGAATACGGCCTGGCGGAGAAAGCCTTGCAAAAAGCGCGGGAGGTGGACCCAAATCTCTGGGAGGCGCGCTTCAATCTCGCGGAAGTTCCGTTCCTGGAAAAGAACTGGGCCGAAGCGCGCGATCGTTTCGCGGCGCTGGCCGAGGAACCAAGCGAAGAGGTGCAGGGTGCGACCGCGGATGTCATTCAATTCAAAATCCTGCTCACCTATCTGTTGCAGGACAAGGAGAAGAACGCCACCCCGATCCTGGACAGACTCAAGGCTTCGTCGGCTAGTCCGGGATTTTATTACGCAAAGGCGGCGCTCGCTTTTCGGCAAAAGGATGAAACGGACGCGCGGGTGAACCTGCGAGCGGCCGAGAAGGCCTATTCCCCCCAGTTGAACAAGCTTTTTGTGGAGTCGTTTTACGAAGTGGGTTGGCTTCCGAAGCCGGACGGTGCGGTGCCCGTCGCGCTCGAAGTGATTTCGCAGGCGGACCGGGTTGCGCATGCGCAGGCCGCTTTTGAAAAAGCGGCGCGAGCTTTTCGGCAGCGGGATTTCGAGGGCGCGCTGAAGTTGCTCGATGAGGTGGACGCGGCGGCGCCTAACCAGGCGGTTTCCTACAATCTGCATGGCGAGATTTTTCTCGAAGAAGGAAAGGAAAAGGAAGCAGAAGCGGCTTTTCGCAACGCACTCGTGGCCGATCCGCAATTTCAGGATGCGCGTTACAACCTGGCGCGCATTCCATTCAAGGAGCGCGATTACGAGAAGTCGCGTCAGGAATTCGAGGCGCTTCTGGGCGCGATTTCGGGCGACAAGCAGGAGCGCCATCGCGAAGAGTTGGTCCGCTACCAGATTTATCTCACCCTGCTGCTCGAAGGCCGCGATAGCGCGGCGCAAAAGGCCCTGGAGGAATTCAAAATGATGGACGACACGCCGGCGCTCTACTACGCGCAGGCGGCCTGGGCGTTTCAGCATGGAAATTCCAAACAAGCGGGCAACTGGGTGGCGAATGCGGGCAATCTTTTTTCGCCGGAGATGAATCGTTCGTTCGCCGCACCTCTGAGCGATCTTGGCTGGTTGGCCAAACCGGCTGAGACGCAGCCCAGGCCGAGCGCGGTCGCGCTGACAAAGCCGGGCCCTCCACCAAGCCCGGGCCCATCTGCGTCGGCAGCACGAACGGAAGGCACACCGGGCAATCCGGTCGCGCTCTCCGAATCTGGCGCGCCACCCTCGCCGTTGGAGAAAACGCCTTCGCCGGGTCCGGAACCGTCCGCGTCGGCAGCGATCGAATTGGCTGCGACGGCATCGCCGGCCCCCACGCAAACCCCAGCGCCGGCTATTGCTCAAAACGAAGCGAGGAACGAGCAACCTGCAGGCAGTCCGCCAACCGAGCCCACGGCCTCTGCGAAAAATGTCGGGCGCGAGGAAGAGGAATCAACGAGCGGACCCGAGGAAGCCCATGGCAGAACGGAAAGAAAGCGCGCCCTCCATTCCAGAGGCACCTCCACCGGAAAAAAAAGGGCTCCCCGCGCGAAGCGCGTGGCCTCCTCGACCGCGTCGCCAAAACCCGAGATGGTGTCCGAGCCGCCTCAGAATCTCGGAGACAAGGTAGTGCGATTCTTGCTTTATCCGTTCCGGCATCGAAAGGAAAAGACAGCCAATCCGGAGGCCGACAGCACAGTTGCGCGATCGAGCGCGCGCGCGACGCCGAGCCCGTCGGCAGAGAGTCGGAGGAAGAATTAATCACTTGTCATTTTCAACCTGCGGCAGTTTGATGCGCACAGTCATGAAGATCCGAAAGCTCACGGCAATTCCCCTCCTCTTTCTGGCGATCCTTGTGCTCTCCGGCGCCGCCCCGGAGAAATCGCGGCTGGAGTCGATGTATGACAAGGCGTTTCAAGCCTTCGACAGCGCGAACTACGATGAAGCGCTCAAAGCGCTGGACGCAATCGATGCTCAGCAGCCTGATCTCGCGGAATCACTTAACCTGCGGGGCGTGGTTTACATGCGCCAGGGCAAGTACGACAAGGCGGAGACGGCGTTGCGGAAGGCGCTCTCCCTCGAGCCCAAGTTTTGGAATGCCAGCTTTAACCTTGCGGAGATTCCGTTTCTGAAAAGGGACTGGCCCGAAGCGCGCAAGCGTTTCGAAGCGCTCGTCGCGGGCGAGCACGAGGGGCTGCAGCCCGAGACGAGCCAGCTTATTCAGTACAAAATTCTGCTCACCTTTGTTCTCGAGGGGAAGGAGAACATGGTCGACTGGATTCTGAACAAGTTCGAGCTCGCGAAGGACAGTCCCGCCCTCTACTACTCGAACGCCGCGATCGCCTACGAGCACAAGAATGACAAGGAGGCAAAGGAGTGGATGAGCGCGGCGGGCAAGCATTTCTCCGAGTCCCTCAACAAGCTTTATGCCGAGTCTTTTTACGAGGTCGGCTGGTTGCAAAAGCCGGCGGGCGAAGCGCGACCGGCGATCGAGATTACGTCCACCGCGGAGCGCGCCGAGCAGTTGAAAGCAGAAGCGACGGCGGATTTCGAGAAAGCCGAGCGCGCCCTTCAGCAGCGGGACTTTGAGGGAGCCCTAAAATTGCTCGATCTCGCGGACGCGGCCGCGCCTAACGACGCCCAGAACGAAAATCTGCGAGGCGAGGTTTTGATGGAGCAGGGCAAGTTCGACGAAGCGGAGGCCACTTTTCACAAGGCGGTCGCGGACGATCCAAAACTCCGCGAGGCGCAATACAATCTCGCGCAGATCCCCTTCAAGCAGGGGGACTATGAGAAGGCGCGCGATCGCTTCGAAGCGCTTTTCGCCGAGACACCGGGCGACGACAAAAACCAGGCGGCGCAGCTGATCAAATACAAGATTTTTTTGACCCTCCTACTTCAGGGCAAGGACACCGAAGCCCAGCAGCTGATGGATCAGTTCAAGTTCACGGGCGATACCCCGGCACTCTATTACGCCCACGCTGCCTGGGAATACAAACATGGACACCAGGACCAGGGCTCCGATTGGGTCAACTCGGCTCGAAGGATTTATTCGCCGGCCTTGAACGTGGTCTTCGCCGATTCGTTTTATGATCTCACCTGGCTGAAGAAGACTGAGGAAAGCGAACCACCGCCGACCTCGGCTCTTGCCCAGGCTGATGCTTCTCCAGCCAAGGAGGCGGCGCCCGAGATGCGCCTCGGACAGGCCGAGCCCATTCCACCGCCGGTTGTGGCGGAGCAATCTGCCGCCCCAACTGGAACTCCAGGCGCCACGCCGGCCAAGGTTGCCGCGAAAGTCGCGAGCCCCGCTCCCACGGCTGCGTCCACTGCCATGCCCGCTGCTGGGTCCACCGCGCTGGTCGCCACGCAGGCTTCCGCTGCGCCGGTTGTCGCCCGGGCTTCCGCCGCGCCGGTCGCCGCGACCAAGAAGGCCGCCACTTCAACGGCGACGAGCAGGCCTGCTCCCGCTCCGGCTCCCGCCGCATCTTCCACTTTTGCGGGCTTGGTCGAAAGCGTCTCTCGCTCGGGCACCTGGCTAGTCGGCGGCGTGCTGCTCGCGGGAATCGCCTGGCTCGTCTGGCTCGTGGTGCAGCAAGCGCGCCGCAGCGTTGCGACCGTTTCGCCTTATCAAGCGCCTGCTCCTCTCGCCGCACCGCGCTTTTTAGACGAGGAGCCGCCTTTAAGAGCCGAACGCAAACCCGCACGCGGGCTCGTCTCGACTGGTCCGCCAAAGGTTTCGCTTAACCTGAAAGCGAGCGAACCTGCCGTACGCGCGGCGGTTTTGACCGCTGCGGCGGTCACCGCGCGAGGCGCGGGTGCCGGTGTTACGGAGTCGATGGGCGTTTCACCTAACGAATCAATCCCGGCCCGGCCGGAAGTCGTTCCTGCTCCAATAGCAGCGGAACAAGTTCCAACTGAGGCCCAGGTTCCGCCGTTCCGCGAGAAGGAAGAAGTTTTGCTCCCGGAGATGGCCTCGGTCGCTACAGCCGGGCTTGCCGCAGCCGAGGGAACTGCTCTCGCAAAACCAGTCGCGGAAAAGTCTGAAGCTGCGCCGCCCACCCCGCCCGAAAAGGAAGCAATCCTCGAGCCCGTAATTGCGGGGTCTGTCGGGGAGAAAGCCTTTCCAGAGATGGTCGAGGCCGTCAGTGCGCCCAGCGAAGAAGCCGCATTGGAGCCGGTCGGCCAAGGTCAGCCCGTCCCGGAACTAACGACGGCACTTTCCGCTGAACCGGTCATTTCGGAACTGACTCAACCCGAGCCGGAATCGCCGCTCGAGCTCATCGAGCCGGAGATTGGCGTGCCCACTCCGATCGCCGGGCACCGGCCGCTGTACTCTGCGATTGAAACTCCTTCGTTTGCTTCTAAGATCATCTCCACCGAACCCATCCGACTGCAGCCAACCACACCTGTAACCATGCCTGAAACCACTATCACTCCTGCGTCCGCTCCCGCCTACCGGGCTCCTGCACCCACCATGTCAGTGCAACAACCCGCGGGTGGGATGCACACTGCCGTGCAACTGACTTTCTCCCTCGAGATCGCCTCGATGCAGCTCACGCCGACCTTCAAAATGAGCGGCCTGCAGCTCAAGCCGACCTCGAAGGTTGTCTCGATGCGTCTCGCGCCTTCCCAGGACCCGCAGCCGCCAATGAATCTGCAAGTCACCTTCGAGGTCGCAAAAATCGAGCTTTCGAACGGAGCCATCAGCACGGTTCGTCTCTCGCCCTCGGGCCAGCAAAAACCGGCCGTGCTTACTTCGCCTTCCTTCGCAATCTCAGGGCTCGAGCTGGTTGCCGGCTCGGGCGCCGCGCCGGTGCAACTCACCCCGTCGCACCAGGAACAGGCTTCGGTTCATCTGACGGCGGAATTCCAAATCTCAGCGATTGAATTCACACCCATCTTCGAGATCGCGACCATCGTGCTCAACGCCAGTTCGAAGAAAGTCTCGATGCAATTGCCAGGCTCCGGGCCAAGCTCGATCGATAATGCACCGGTTTTCGAGATCGAAAACGTGCAACTGGGACCGGGCAACGAGCTGGGCTTGATCCAGGTGACGCCCGGCGTTGCCGCCCGCGGCGCCTAACGAATAGCCTTCGGGTTTGTCAGACGGAGATCGCTGGCCGTTTTCGCTCTCGTGGTCCTTCGACGACCGATGGAAAGCGAGGTTCCGTCCTACTTGAAACTCTTCCAGTTGAGCGAGCGCAGTTGTTTGGGCAGAAATTCTCCATCCTGCCGGACGAGTTTACCGTCGAAGTAGATCTCACCCCCGCCGTAATCCTTGCGCTGGATACTGACCATGTCCCAATGCACCTGGCTGCGATTGCCGTTGTCTGCCTCTTGATAGGCTTGTCCAGGTGTGAAATGGAAGGAACCGGCAATTTTCTCGTCAAACAGAATGTCCCGCATGGGATGCCGAACGTAGGGATTACAACCTAACGAAAACTCCCCGATGTAGCGCGCGCCCGCGTCGGAATCGAGCACCGCGTTGAGCTTTTTCGTCTGGTTGCTCGTCGCCTCGACGATTTTCCCATCGCGAAAATCGAGCCGGACGTTGTCGAAGGCGGTGCTTTGGTAGATGCTCGGGGCATTAAAGGTCACATGCCCTTGCACCGAATCTTTTACCGGACAGCTGAAGACTTCGCCGTCGGGAATGTTGCGGTCGCCGCCGCAGATGATCGCGGGAATTCCCTTGATGCTGAAACGCAGATCCGTTCCGGGGCCCTTGATCTGCACCCGATCCGTTTTTTCCATTAACGCCTTGAGCGCCTTCATCCCGGGCTGGAGCTTGCCGTAATCGAGCGTGCAGACTTTGAAGAAGAAATCTTCAAATGCCTCCGTGCTCATCGCGGCGAGCTGTGCCATCGCGGAAGTCGGCCAGCGCAGCACGACCCATTTCGTTTTCTGAACTCGCTGATCCTGCAAGGGCCGCAACTTTTTCGCGACCAGTTTCATTCGGTCGGTCGGCACGTCGGCCAGCTCACTGACATTGTTGCTCCCGCGAATCGCGATGTAGGCGTCCATTTTTTTCATCCGAGCCAACTCGTGCCCGGCGGTCAGGTCGAGCTGCCGCTCATCGATTTCGAGGGCAAGTTCGCGACTGACGCGCGCGCGCTGGATTTGCACAAACGGCACCGCCTTCGCTTTCCGAGCGGCGCGAATGAGCGCGATCGTCATTTCATCCGGCGCGTCGAAAGACTCTATCAGCACCTTTTCGTTGCGTTTTAAACTGGTGGAATAATCGACCAGGAGGGCGGCGAGTTTATCGAAGCGGGCATCTTGCATAGGGCGTATCATTCCACTGCGAAGAGGGGATGCAAACCGGCGAATTTCGTCACTCGGCGAACTCCAGGCGCGCGGCAAAGGCGCCGTCTAATGCCTCACGAAAGGGCAGGCTTTCCTTGCGATCCAGCAGGCGAAACCCGGGACGGTCGGACTGGAACGCCGCGATCACGGCTTCGTTCTCCTCCGGTTCCAGACTGCAGGTGCTGTAGACTAACGAACCCCCGGACCTGAGAAGCGGCGCCACCGCCCGCAGGATTGTCACCTGCAGCTGTGGCATCCGTCGAAAGTCTTCCGGCCGCAAACGCCAGCGCACGTCCACCCGACGCCGCATTGCGCCCGTGTTCGTGCAGGGCGCGTCGACCAGGATCTTGTCGAAGGACCGTTCTTCGAAACCGGCGGTGCGAATCGAATTTCCATCTAACCAATCGCAGGGCACGAGACGCGTATTTGTTACGCCTAGCCTAACGAGATTCTGACCCAGACGCGCCAACCGCCCCTCATCCCGGTCCGCCGCGACCAGCACGCCCTCGTTCGCCATCATCTCCGCCAGGTAGGCCGACTTTCCGCCCGGCGCGGCGCAGGCATCGAGCAGGCGCTCGCCCGGGGACGGGCGCAACATCTCGCACGCCATCGCGGTGCTTGGATCCTGGATGTATCCGTCGCCATTCGGCGCGGCCGTCGTCGGCTTTGGCAGGCGGACAAAGTTTGCAGTCTGCGGCAGGATAAAGCTCCCGTGGTAGCGGTGCAGAAAATCTGCCACCGTCGTTTTGAGTTGATTGACCCGCGCGTAGATCGGCGCCGGGCGGTTGTTCCACTGGCAAAGCTCGAGCGTGGCTTGCGCGCCGAATTGACGCGTCCATTTCTCGAGCAGGAATTCGGGTTCGGAAAAGCGAACGGAGAGCGGTTGAGCATCGGCTGCGTTCGTTAGGGCGACCTTTTCGCGGAGCGCGCGGCGCAGGACCGCGTTAATCAAATTCCTCGCGCGCGCGCGGGCCAGCTCGACGGTTTCGAAAACCGCGGCGTGTGGCGCGGTTTCGAGGAACATGATTTGATAGAGACCAAGCCGCAGAAGGTCGCGCGCGCCGGCCTCGATCGGCTCGCTGCGAAGCTGAGCGATCCAAAAATCGAGCAGGGAAAGGTTGCGCAGCACGCCATAGAAAAGTTCGAGCGCAAATCCGCGATCGGACGGATTGAGCGCGGCGGGCAAAAATGTTTCCGCAACAATCTTGTCGGCAAACCCGGCGCCGTTTCGCCAGCGATCGAGCGCCTTGAGAGCAAAAGCGCGGGAGGATTTCATGATAACGCAAGCTTCCAGCCTGCCGACGCGACGTTGCAAGCTGGAAGCTTGCGTTACCCTCAGAACTCGTCAGGCCAGCTTACCCTGCGGGCGGCCGATCGAGGTATACTGGAAGCCGAGCTTCCGCATCGTCTCCGGGTTGTAAAGATTGCGCCCGTCGAAGACAAGCGGCGTGCGCATCTTCTCCCGCACGGTGTCGAGGTCGATGTTGGCAAATTCCGCCCATTCCGTTGCGATGACGAGCGCTTCCGCACCTTCCACCGCCTCGAGCGCGGACTTCACCAGGGACGCGCCCGCGATCGCCTTCACGTCGCGTGCCTTTTCCATTCCTTTCGGATCGTAGGCGGTGACCTGGGCTCCTTCGCGTAACATGTCGGCCACGAGCTCGATTGCGACCGAAGATCGAATGTCGTCCGTGTTCGGTTTAAAGGTCAGGCCCCAGACCGCGATCTTCTTGTCGCGCAGAACCCAGAGCGAATCGCGGACGGCCTTGAGAAATCGTTCCTTTTGCGTCGCGTTGATCCGCTGCACTTCCTTCAACAAGGTGAAGGGTACGCCGAGCTGCTCGCTGATCGTGATGAAGGCGGCGATGTCTTTCGGAAAACAAGAGCCGCCGTAACCGACCCCGGCGTTGAGAAAATTCCGTCCAATGCGGTGATCCATCCCAATGCCGTCGGCCACTTTTTCGACGTCCGCGCCGCTCGCTTCGCAGATCGCCGAGACCGCATTGATGTAGGAAATTTTGAGGGCGAGAAATGAATTCGCGGCGTGCTTGATCAACTCGGCGCTGTTGATGTCGGTAACGAGAATTGGCGCCATGAACGGTTCGTAGACTTTCTTCATCAAGTCGGCCGCGCGTTCACTTTGGGCCCCGATCACGATCCGATCCGGTTTCATCAGGTCCGCCACCGCGCAGCCTTCGCGCAAAAATTCCGGGTTGCTTACGACATCGAACTCAGCGCCGTGCTTGTTGTAACGCTTGATCGATTCTGCGACTTTCTCTCCGGTCTTCACCGGCACAGTGCTCTTGTCGACGATGACGCGATAGCCAGCGAGAACGCCGGCGATTTCACGCGCCACTTTCTCGATGAAACTGAGGTCGACCCGGCCGTCGGCGTCCTGCGGCGTGGGCACCGCGATAAAAACCACCTGTGCATTATCGACCCCATCCTTGATGCTGCTGCTAAAGCGCAACCGTTGCGCGGAAACGTTGCGATGCACGATCTCTTCCAGCCCGGGCTCGTAAATCGGTATCTTGCCCGTCTGGAGCGATTCGACTTTGCGGATGTCGTTATCGACGCAGATCACATTATGACCGACGTCGGCGAAACAGGCGCCCGTGACGAGGCCAACATAGCCGGAACCGATGATGGAAAGATCCATGGGAAATTACGATTTCAGGTGGCAGATTTCAGATTGCAAATTTGGAGGTGGGATGGGGACTCAAATCTGAAATTTGCAATCCGCAATCGGCAATTTGAAATCGGCCAACTCCCGTCACGGCGGCGGCTGGGTCTGACTTGTCCCCGCAGGATCGAAATTAAGGTCGAAGCCAAGCTTCGGAAAAGCCTTGAGCGTGAAGGTGAGGAGAACGCCGTATTCCTTCACTCCGCCGTTGTTCGTGATGATCATGCCTAACGACGCCACCCAACTCGTCAGATCCCGATAAATTGAGTAGCGCTGTTGTTCGACGATGTTGGTCTCGGCCTCATACTGTTCGGAAAAACCGAATCCCCAGTTGTCGTCGAGCCGGTAATAGGCGCCTATGGTAAAGAGACTGCTATCGAGGAAGAGCGGATTGCCGTGCAGATAGCGATGCCCCAGAGTAAAGACCGTGTTCGCAGTCGGCTTGAAATTAATATTCGTGTCAACCTCGGTGAAGCTTTTGTCGAACAACGGAAGCTGCGATTCGACCACCAAAGTCGCCCACGGCACCGGGGTGAAGGTCAGGTTATTGAAAACATTCGAGTAATCGTTTTTGTCGAACGGATTGTTGAAGTTTACGTCGACGAATGTTTCCAGCTCGAGCCAGCTCACAGTCAGATCGTCGCGTCGGGTTTGCAGACGATTGCGCACCCCGACACGCGCGATGCTCCAGTTATCGATCGCATCAATCGAGGTGTATTCGGGGAAATCGATCGGGTTGAGCTTGGTCGACGGCTGCACCCGGTCGAATTGCAGGATGGTTGCCGGATCAATATTCGGCGCCGAGACGTAGGAGTAGTCCACGAACGGCTGAAAGATGTGGCGCAGCCCGTCGAGCCCCAGCGCGCGCGTCTGTACATTGTCCCATTCGCGCGAGATCTTGAATGACCCTTCGATGCCGGCGTTGAAAATCGAGCGCCAGACCGGGCCAGTCCTTACGCTGGGATATGCGCTCTCCGGCACCGGCAAGGGGAACTCCGGCGCATCTGGGCCGGGTAAGACCGGAGGAAGGAGAGGATTCAACTGCTGTGTTTCGCTGTAATAGGTTTCGCGAAATCCGACCCGCGGAATAATGGAGAGAAATCCAAAGTAGGTGTTCGGGTAACTCAGCTGGTGAAAGGAATCGATCCGAAAAACGTCGTAGTCTTGGAAAATCGAGTTCGCGGGAAAATTAAGGCGCAGCTCAGCGGCGCTCGTTTCACCTTCGTAAAAGATCGGTCCGCCAAAGAGGCCATGGCGTTTGATGTCGAGGGCGATTTCCGGCAGGCGTTCGGTCGTTTCAAAAAAAGTGTTGAGTTGAAGACGCGCGTCGACCGTTAGGGTGTAGAACGGGTTCGTCTTCGTTACGGCGACGACGTTGTCCGGCTCGGGATTAATCCGGAATTCATTCGGATAAAAATCCTGGAGCAAGAATGCGTCGCTCAACTTATTGATGTCGGCCGTAAAGCGAATGTCATCCGTGATCTGGGTGCGATCCTGGAGCGAGAGCCGATAACGGCTCGTCGGGGTGCCTGGCCGTGGCAACGAGGTGCGATTCAAATC
>JBOHXL010000213.1:0-10522 GCA_050736975.1 Chthoniobacterales bacterium
CAGCAAGCTGGTGGTTTGGTCTCTTCCGCTTTCGCTCGCCACTACTGACGGAATCGCTTTCGCTTTCTTTTCCTCCGGTTACTGAGATGTTTCACTTCACCGGGTGTCGCGATGTTCCTGCTATGTATTCACAGGAACTCGAGCAGGTGTTATCCCACTCAGGTTATCCCATTCGGAAATCCCCGGGTCAAAGCGTGTTTACCGCTCTCCGAGGCTTATCGCAGTTAGCCACGTCCTTCATCGCCTATTGGCACCAAGGCATCCATTATGCGCTCTTTGTAGCTTGATCAATCTGTTCCGGTCCCGCGACTGCAGGACCAGAGATCTTTGATAACTGAAACTCTCCGCCCCGATCCGTGGACCGGAGCTATTTCAAGATTCAGACTCAGCTCTAAAAAGTTGTATTTACTACCCTGTATGTAGATTTCAAAGAACCACCGGCCCTGCGCAGCATCCGGACGACAAAAAACTCAATCTCGTTTTCCGATCTAGTCCGTCCCGCTTGGCGGGACGTGATAAATCGGGACAAAATTGAGTTCAATTTGCAGTCCCAAATGTTGCGAGAACCAACTCCGAAATCTTCGGAGCCCGCTTCCGGCGGGATTAGAAAAATAGGCGACGCCCGCCGGTCGTCAACCGCGAAAGCTGATTTTTTGCAAAAATCTTTGCCTCAGCTGGACTCGGAGCCGTGGCTGAGCAACTGGCGGCTCGGCGGCGAGCGGCTGCGGTGCCTCGGCAAACCGCAAAATTTCTCCATAGGCGTGCGCCCTTCCTTCGTCTAGCATGGAGCAGATGACCCGTCTTCACGACCGCCAGCCCGATCAATTACGCCCGGTAAATTTCGAGCTTGGCATCGCGCCTCACGCCGATGGGTCGGTCCTCGTTTCCATGGGGAACACGCGAGTGCTTTGCGGAGTGACGATCGAGGAAAGCGTGCCCCGCTGGATGAAGGAGCAGCGCGTGACGGGCGGCTGGCTGACGGCAGAGTACGCCATGCTGCCCTACGCAACGTTAACCCGAAAACCGCGCGACATTTCCAAGGGCCGGCTGGACGGACGGAGCAGTGAAATCCAGCGTTTGATTGGCCGCTCGATGCGGGCGGTGGTCGACCTGGAAAAGCTGGGGCCGCGCACCATCTGGGTGGATTGCGACGTGTTGCAAGCCGATGGCGGGACGCGCACCGCGGCCATTACCGGCGCCTGCGTCGCTCTCTCGCTGGCCTGCCAGCGGCTTTTGGAGGAGAAGAGAATCGCTGAATCTCCGATCAAAAAACTGGTTGCGGCGGTCAGTGTGGGAGTGATCGATGAGGTCGCGCTGCTCGATTTGGATTACGAGGAAGACAAAGCAGCGACGGTCGATTTGAATCTCGTCGCGACGGAAGACGGCGCGCTGGTCGAGGTCCAGGGGGCGGGTGAGGAAGCGACCTTTTCGCATGGACAGCTGCTTGAAATGCTGTCGTTAGGCGAAAGAGGAGTTGCCGACCTGATCGCGGTCCAGCGCGCGACCCTCGAAATCTCGTCCGGCCCAACCGGGTAAAACGTTTGCCGCGCTCCACGAAATGCGCTAGAGCGGGGCTTCATGATAAAACGGGCGTTGATCACCGGCATTACCGGGCAGGACGGGAGCTACCTGGCTGATCTCCTGATCGAAAAAGGCTACGAAGTGCACGGCATCATTCGCCGCGCCAGTACCTTTAATACCGCGCGGATCGATCACCTTTACGCTGATCCACACATCAACGGAGTGCGCCTGTTTCTTCACTATGGCGATCTGGCTGATTCCGTGAATCTCGTGAAGCTGCTCTACGAGTTGAAGCCGGACGAAATTTATCACCTCGCCGCGCAAAGCCACGTCCGAGTCAGCTTCGACATTCCCGAATACACCGCGGACGTGACGGGCGTCGGCACGATCCGCATTCTGGACGCGATTCGCGAAACGGGGATTCGCTCTCGTTTTTACCAGGCATCCAGCAGCGAAATGTTTGGCAAAGTGCGGGAGGTGCCCCAGACCGAGACGACGCCGTTTTGGCCGCGCAGCCCCTATGGGGTGGCGAAAGTTTTCGCCTATTGGGCGACCGTGAACTATCGAGAGAGCTATGGCCTTTGTGCGAGCAACGGCATTCTCTTCAATCACGAAAGCCCGCGGCGCGGCGAGACCTTCGTCACGCGCAAGATCACGCGCGCGGTCGCGGCCATCAAGCACGGGCTGCAGCACGAGCTCTTCCTTGGTAATCTCGAGGCGAAACGCGACTGGGGCTACGCCCCCGAGTACGTCGAGGGCATGTGGCGCATCTTGCAGCACGGGGAGGGGGACGACTTCATCCTGGCGACGAACGAAACTCACACTATCCGGGAGTTCCTTGAGATCGCTTTCGGGCGGGTCGATCTCGACTGGAAAAAGTACGTCAAACACGACCAGCGCTACGAACGTCCAGCGGAGGTGGATCTCCTCATCGGCAACCCGGCAAAGGCGAAGAGGATTCTCGATTGGGAACCGAAGGTGCGTTTCCGGGAACTGGTCGAGATCATGGTCGACGCCGACATGCAATGGTTGTCGAAGCCGAACGTGCAGCAGCACCTCGGGCAGCTGCCATGAGTTTCGTTAGGCGTTAGGCCCTAACGAACAGTGAGATTCGGCATCTCTTCGCGCGTCGCAACCCGCGCGGCGGGCGGCGGCAAACCCGGGACGAGAGCTTCGAGCGGCGCGTTTTCGATCAAGACGCGGGCCCCACGGCCGATGATGTCGTAAAGCGCGATGACATCACAGGAACGCATCCGGATGCAGCCGTAGCTCGCGGGCCGCCCAATGTTTCGCTCCTCCGGCGTGCCATGAATGTAGATGTAGCGGGAATAGGCCCGGGCATTTTGCGCTTCGCGTCCGCGCAACCAGAGAATCCGCGTTACGATCGGATCGCGTCCCGGCGAGTCGGGCGCTACGATTTCGCCGGTCCGGCGCCGATCCTTAAAGACGGCGCCGCTCGCTGCGCCGCCTCCGATCTTCTGCGCCACCTCGAGCGCGCCCAATGGCGTTCCGCGGCTCCCCGGCCTGTCGCCGAGTCCGAATTTTGAAGTTGAAACCGGATATGTCGCGACGGGCGCGCCATCCTCCAGCACCGCCATCCGTTGCTCCGGAATGCTGACGATGACCTGATGCCGCCGATCGGGCGAGGCGCAAGAAGCGCCGAGCGAAATGAGCGCGATCGAACCGAGGAAGCGGCCAAGGGAATGCCGAGAGATCCTCATGCTCCCAGACGGAAAAATTCCTCCGCCGTCTGGGTCGTGGCGCGGGCCACTTCTTCCAGGCTCACGCCGCGCGCGCTGGCAATACTTTCCGCGACCAGCCGGGTATGGGCCGGCTCGCAGCGCTTTCCGCGAAACGGCGCCGGCGCGAGGTAGGGGCAATCCGTCTCGACCATGAATTCGCCTAACGATAAGGAAGCGGCGACCCGACGGACCGCCGCGCCGTTCTTGAAGGTCACGATACCGGTAAACGACACCAGATGACCAAGCGCGATGACTTCATCCGCCTGTTCTTTGGTCCCGCCGAAGCAGTGGAAAACGCCGCTCAGCGTGCGGCCATAGTCGCGCATGATATCGAGCGTGTCGGCCCACGCATCGCGCTGATGAATGACGACGTTCAACTTCAGTTCCACTGCGAGATCGAGCTGCTGCTGAAACAGACTCGCCTGTTTGCTCTTGAGCGCGCCGTCGTGGATGCCGCCCTCGATTTCACCGTCGGTTTCGGCCTGCAACGCGTCGATGACCTGCGTGTTTTGTTCCCGAGCGACAGTGGCGCTGGGGAGACGGTGATAATCGAAGCCAGTCTCGCCGATCGCGGCGACCCGCGGACTCTTGGTCAGTTCACGCAGTGGCGTTATGACATCGTCGGGCGCGTCTTCGGCGTTGGTGGGATGAACGCCGACGACGGCAAAAACATTAGAATGCTTTTCCGCCAACTCGACAGCGCGGCGACTGCTTGCCAGGGAAGTCCCGATAGTGACGATGCGGGTTACGCCGGCCGCGTTTGCGCGCGCGAGAACCTCGTCAAAGTCCGCCGCGAAGTCCGGGTAATCGAGATGAGCGTGAGTATCAATAAGCATAGGCAGACTAAAGCCGCTTCTTGCGATTCTTCATCCGATCCGAGCGAGTAAATTTTGAAAGCGCGGATGATTTCGCATCCCGTCGAGGTCGGAATCGTTCATGATCCAATCTCGCCAGATCGGTCGGCCGTTGCTGACGACTTTCTCGAGTAAATCAAACGCCCGCTCCGTTTCTCCCAAATGACTGTAGACACATGCGATGTTGTAGAGCGCGCCCACGTCCTCGCTCTCGATGGCCTGCGCGCGTCGCGTCCAATCAAGTGCCTTCTCCGTTTCTCCGAGCTCGAGCCACGCGAGAGCGCCCGCCACCGCCGGCCGAGGATCTTCCGGATTCGAAACCAGCTCAGGTTCGGCCAGCTCCACGGTCTTATGGGCGGCCGCTTTGCAATCGCTCTCCCGGCCGAGCGAACGGTACATGTGAATGGCCAAAGCGGGCGGCTTATAATCAGCCGGATTGATCTTGGCGGCGCGCTCCAAGGCTTCGACCGCGCGCGCGATTTTCCCCTGCGCGAAGGCCGGTCGAGCGTAAAGGAAGTGACACTCGAAAGAATCGGGTTCGAGCATGATTCCCCGCTCGAATTCGAGATTTGCTTCCTCAAAGCGGCGCGCGACGGTCAGTGCCACGCCGCGCGCGGTGTGTGCGATGGCGAGGTTGCTTTCGAGGGCCACTGCCTTGTCCGCCATCTCGAGGATTTTCTCAGCGGAGAAATCGGCCTGATAATACAAGAAAAGCAGGCCGTCACAGACCGCGATTCCCGCGTAGGCGCGGCCGTAGTTTGGATCGAGCTCGAGCGCTTCGGTAAACATCCGCCGCGCGAGGTCGTAATAACGCTTCGAATGGCGGTAAAGAAAATCGCGCCCGCGCAGATAATAATTATAGGCTTCGACGTTATCGGTCGGGGCTTGCGCGATCGATTTTTTCTCCTGCGGCAGGAGTCTCACTTTAAGCTGCTCGACGATCGAGTGGGTGATCTCGTCCTGAATCGCGAAGATGTCGGTTAGATCGCGGTCAAAACGCTCCGCCCAAATGTGGGTGCCGTCGGCGCTGCTGATAAGCTGGCCGGTCACCCGCACACGCGCGCCGGCTTTGCGTACGCTGCCCTCGAGCATGTAGGCCACGCCGAGTTCCTGGCCGACGGTCTGCACTTTCACGGCGCGGCCTTTGTAGGTGAAGCTGGTGTTGCGTGCAGTGACGGAAAGACCGGAGACCTTGGAAGGATCGGTGATGATGTCTTCGGTGATGCCGTCGCTGAAATATTCCTGCTCCGGGTCGCCGCTCATGTTGCGGAAGGGGAGGACGGCGATTGAGGGTTTGTCCGTTCTCGTTAGGGCCATCGGTCTGTCTTTCTTTTCTTCGAGGCAAACATCGTAGACGCGCACCGGCTTCTCAATGTTCTTGAGTTGCTGCGCGCCGCGATCTTCAAATGTGAGATCGAGACGGTTGCCGACGTGCTCGCGCACGGAAGCCGAGATCGCGATCCCGCCCGGCTGGGCGACGCTTTCCAAGCGTGCGGCGACGTTCACCCCATCCCCGTAGATGTCGTCGCCCTCGACAATGACATCGCCGAGATTGATCCCGATGCGGAACTCGATCGTGCAACCGGCTGGGGTGGCCCGCCGCTCGCACATGGCGCGCTGCATCTCGACCGCGCAAGCAACCGCGCTGACGACACTCGGAAATTGAGCCAGAATTCCATCACCTGTCAGCTTGAAGATGCGCCCGTTGTGCTCTGCGATTTTTCGGTCGATCAATTCGCTCCGCAACGTCTTCAACTGTGCCAGCGTGCCAGCTTCGTCCTGGCCCATCAGCCGGCTGAAGCCAACCACGTCCGCAGCGAGAATGGCGGTGAGACGACGTTCCATGCGGCTGGCTGCTGAAGTCTAGGCGAAAAAGCTGCGGCTTCAATCGGCCATCCGACTCTGGGAATCTGCTGGTCAGCGGTGCAGCACGAAACCGTGCGCTACCACTCAATGATGGAGCCGGCCCAGGTCAATCCGCCGCCGAAAACAATCATGAGCACGTAATCGCCGGCTTGGATGCGCCCGCTGCGATTCGCCTCGTCGAGCGCGATCGCGACTGCGGCCGCCGAAGTGTTCCCGTATCGGTCAAGATTTACGAAGACTTTCTCGACCGGAATTTTGAGTCGATCGGCGATCGCCTCGATAATGCGGACATTCGCCTGATGGGGGATGACACAGGCAATGTCATCCATCGTCAGGCCCGCTTTCGCCAGGGCCTTGCGCGCCGCGTCGACCATCGCCGTGACGGCCTGTTTGTAAACTTCCTTGCCCGACATCTTGATCGTTTGCAGATGATCATCTGCGTTCTCACGAGTGATCGGATGGCGCGACCCCCCACCAGGCATCCAGAGGATGTCGGCGAAATTCCCGTCGCTCGCGATGTGAGTGCTGATGAGCCCGTGGCTGCCGCCGTCGCGATGGCGCAGGATTGCCGCGCCGGCGCCGTCACCGAAGAGCACACACGTGTTGCGCTCCGTCCAATCGGTGATCGTGCTCAATTTCTCCGCCCCGATCACAAGCACGGTATCGTAGGTGTGGCTGGTGATGAACTGCTGCGCGATCTCGATAGCGAAAAGGAAGCCGGCACAGGCGGCCGAGATGTCGAGGCAGGCGGCCCGCCTGGCGCCGATCTTGGTTTGGATGAAGCAGGCGGTCGCCGGGAAAACCATGTCCGGCGTCGCGGTCGCGACCAGGATGAGATCGATCTCGTCCCCGTTGATGCCCGCTTGCTCCATCGCGGCGCGCGCGGCTTTCGCCCCCATGTCGCTCGTAAATTCGTCATCCGCGGCGAGGCGGCGTTCCCTGATCCCGGTGCGGCTCGTGATCCACTCGTCGTCGGTCTCGACGATTTTAGAGAGGTCGGCGTTGGTCAGGACTCTCTCCGGCACGTAGCTCCCAGTGCCAATAATCGAGACCGTGCGTTGCGGTTTAGTGGAGTGCGGACTCGAGCGGGGCGTGCGTTTCATTATAGCGACCGACTTCTTCGATGATATGGGGATTGACCTGCTGTTCAATCGATTCCATGGCCACGCGCAACGCGTTCTTGATCGCGAGCGGAGTGCTGGCGCCGTGGGCGATGATGCAAATGCCGTTGACCCCAAGCAAGGGCGAACCGCCGTACTCCTCGTAGTTCACTTTTTTCTTGATCGCCTGAAAGGCCTTTTGCGCGAGGAAGGCGCCTGCCATGCGCACTTTGCTTTTCACCAGTTCGTGCTTGAGCCATTTGAAAATAGCGTCGCCGACTGATTCGCAAGTCTTGAGAATGACGTTGCCGACAAAACCGTCGCAGACCACGACCTCGACCGGATGGGCAAAGAGATCGTGCCCTTCGATGTTGCCGCGAAAATTGAGCGCACTGCGCTTCAGCATTTTGAAAACTTCCTTGGTCAGTTCAGTGCCTTTCACGTCTTCCCCGCCGATCGACATCAAGCCGATGGATGGATTTTTGTAACCAAGCACGTGGCGCGAATAGACCGAGCCCATGATCCCGTATTGCAGGAGGTGTTCTGGTTTTGCGTCGCTATTCGCACCGGCGTCGATCAAGACGAAGATGTTTGTCTCTGAGGGAAAAAGGGCCGCGATGCCGGGTCGATCAATGCCGGGCAAAGTGCGCAGCTTGATTGTCGTCGCCGCCACCGCGGCGCCGGTGTGACCCGCGCTCACGATCGCGGCCGCTTCGCCTTTTTTCACCAGATCGACCGCGCGACTGACGGACGAATCTTTCTTTCGCCTGACGGATTGGACCGCACCGTCGCTCATCGCGACGACCTGGGTTGAATGCACAATCTCGATGCGGCGATCGTTGCAATTGTTCTTCTTTAGTTCGACCTCGATCTGCGGCGTGTCGCCGACGAGGAAGAGCTTGGTCAGCCGCGGATATTCGCGCAGTGCCATGACGGCACCGCCAACGAGATTTGGTGGCCCGAAATCGCCGCCCATGGCGTCCAGCGCGATTTTCATCGAGCCGCCAATGTGTGGTTTTAAGCTCTCGAATGCAAAGCGAAAACGTTGAAGCGATCAAGTCTCGAACCGTTGAAGCGGCGGGGAAACGAGATCGCTGCCACCGTTCATCGCTTCAATGCGTTACGCGCCTTCCACCGTCAGGACCTGACGGCCCTTGTAATATCCACAGGAAGGGCACGCGGTGTGTGAGGCCACGGTGCTGCCACATTGTGGACACTTGTTGAGCTGCGGCGCGTGCCAGCGATGCGACGCTTTGCGCGTGCGCAAACGCATCTTCGAGGTTTTGCGTTTTGGGACTCCCATGACAGGCCGGTATGAAAGCACGGTTTGGGGCAAAGACAACTCGCGAGATCGAGCGGGGGAATCGAATTTCCAGAGTGGACTCGCCCAGGCGGGCCCCGGCCGGCGCCCGCCGGCCGAGGCGCAGCCAGGTTAAATGCGCCGGCGGCCTCGAAACAAGAGCGCGAAGGCGCCGAGGCCGAGAAGGACATAAGATTGCGGTTCCGGCACGGCGATAGTGACCGCCAGATCGTTATCGGTGCCAACCCGGCCTAACGAGTCCGTTCCGCTGTAGGCGTAGTCGACTGTTGCCGAGTAGCCAGCGGGCAGGCCGGTGATGCTCGAGAGTGTGCCGGTGATCGCATCGGTGCCGTCATTGGCCACGAGCAGGAAGGTACCGCCAGTGAACCCTGCCGTGTTGCTCAGGGACAACGTCAGGACGCCGGCGTTTATCTTAACAGTACCGGTTATATTAAGAAGATCAGCCGAGGCGGCGCCGCCGTTGTTTAAGTTAATCTCGGCGAGGTAAGTCCCGGACAGGGTTAGATTGCCGGTGTTAAGCGTGCCGATGCCGTTACCAGGTGAGATTGTTCCGCCGTAGTTTACGGTCACTGCTCCCGCAATATTCTCGGTGCCACCGAGCGTGCCGCCCGTGTTCACGGTTGCCGCTCCCGTAATACTCCCCGAGCCACCGACCGTGCCACCGTTGTTCACGGTTACCGTCGATCCCATATTCACCGAGCCGCCGATCGTGCCGCCGTTCACGGTTACCGCTCCCGTAACTTTCCCCGTGCCAGCGAGTGTGCCGCCCGTGTTCACCATCACCGCGCCGCTGCCGGTGGAAGAAGTTGCATTGTTCGCCAGCAACGTTCCGCCGTTCACATACGTTATGCCGGTGTAGGTATTTTGTGCGCCCAAGGCGAGCGTGCCGGTGCCGGCCTTGGTCAGAGTCGAGGTTCCAGTGCCGTTGGCAATGACGGAGTTAATGGTGAGTGTGCCGGCGCCCCATTGCTGGACGATCAGATCGGAGTTTGTCGCCGTACCGCTTTTTATGGTGCCGTTGTTAATCTGATAGTCATTGGCACCGACGAACATCAGGCCGCCGCTGTTTAAGGTCAGTGTCTGGGTGTTCACGACGTCCAACGATTGACCCGCGGCCGAAGAATTGATCTTGAGCGAGTTCGTCGTCAGGTTGCCCGTCAATGCGCTACTTCCAGTTAGGAGGGGGTTGTTGTTATCCGTTCCGCTGGTCGCGAAAGAGTCGTAAGTGGTGAAAGCTGTAACCGCGGTATCGGCCGCGCCTGTATTAACGCTCGTGGCCCAGTCCGCGGAGTTAGTTGTGGCACCGACCGTGGCGTAACCTCCGAGAATGCCATTCCCACCAAGGTTACTTGTGTCGGTGGTAGCTGTGCTTCCGTTACCGACGTTTAAGGTTGAGCCTGCGTTTCGGGTAATGGCGTTCATCTGAAGAGTAGAACTACCACCGGTTTGTATGACGGAGTTAGCGCCGGCGTTGAGCGTAGTGGACGCGACAACTTCTGTATGGCTACCGCCGGAAAGATTGAGCGTGCCTCCACCTGTTCCGCCGAGAATGAGCGCCGCCCCATCGCCAAGATAGGAAGTATTGTTTGCATTGTAGTCTAGCACCAGTGTCCCATTGCCCACGGTAGTGCTGCCAGCGTAGGTATCCGCGCCGCTGAGCGTCAGTGTGCCTACGCCGTTTTTGACCAGGCCGCCCACGCCACTGATCGGTCCGGCCCAGGTGGCGTTGATCCCGTTTCCAACGTCCGCGCCGATCGTCCCGGCGCCCGCGATTAACGCACCAGTGAGCGTGTTGTATACGGGGCTGAGGTTCATGACGTTGTTGATCGTTGAATTACCCAGTGGCACGAGGAATGGAATTGAGGACGAATCAACTATATCGGTCGTGATCGTCCCCGTAGGCAGCGCACCGGGCGTATAGCTCGTGCGGTTATTACTGCCGCCGCTCAGGATGAGTGGCACGGAGCCGCTTGTCGTTCCGTTGAAGGTCACCTGCGCGGTATTCCCTTGCCGGCCAATGTAAAACCCGCCGGTATTACTTACATTGCCCGAGAAGACTTCGCGGCCGTTTATGATTTGCATGAAGCCCGGGCCGGTAATATTTCCGCTAAAGATGGT
>JBOHXL010000214.1:0-6714 GCA_050736975.1 Chthoniobacterales bacterium
TAATTACCCTTGACTCCCTACATAGGGGTTAGATGCGGATGTCAAAATCACAAATCGTGTGGCGTAAGACCTGTTCTTTTAGCAATGCGCGCCAGCATATGTGGACCAATCTCCTCTGAATCGTGAAAGGCGAAAACTGTGTCCGGCCAGCCGGGTCGTGACAGAATCCGATGAGAGCCTCCAGTCTCGCGTTTGATCGCCCAGCCAATCCGCAGCAGCGCAGCCAAGACTCGCCGCGCCTTTGCAGATCCCCATTGGCTCATGCCGTAGCAACGGAGAAAACCTGATCGATCTCCGGAGAGTTCTCGCCCTGCTCAATGCGCTCAGCTAACACGCGCAGCGCCAAAGCCTCGGCCCGCCCTACCGCTTCCTCTCGAGATGTCCCGTAAGCCATCGCGCCGGGAATCTGCGGGATCTCCGCAATCCACCGGCCGTCCGTCTCCTGCTCGATCTCAACTGTGAACTTCACGGCATAATGATGCCGCAAATGCTGATGGAACACAAGCCGCGCCTGAGCCCGCTCGCACCGGGCGCACCCTGCCGTTCGCAAAATAATAATGCTTGAGCGCGGGAAGCGGGAGGAGATTCGATGCGGTGTGCCCGCGGAATAATTTCCTGGTCCACAATCTCCTTCCCATATCTGCTAAAAACTTTCCCCGCCGCCATCCTGCGTCATTGGGGTTTTCCACCACTCGCCCGCCTAACGAACATTTAAAAGCGCATAAAAAGCGCGCCTACAAAATCTTCCGGGAGACTGAGTAGCCAGACGAGATCCAACTACCGGATCGATGCGGTGCGAAGCAGATTCTCAGCTGCGAACAAGCAGCGAATAAGATGTCACAAGCCCGTAACCTTTCGCGGATCGCCCCACCTGAAACCTGCCGCCCTGGGATGTTTTTGGCCAACTCCGAGCCGTGCACAAGTTGCCTTAATCGACGATCTGTTGCAGCGCCTGAGGGCCTGCATCGCGAGTCCCCTTCTCGACCGCCTTGCGGCCGGGCGGGTTGATTCCGGCGTTTCAACTACGCCGAGCGCTAGGGCGTGGAGAGCTGTTTTCTTTAGGTATGTGCCTCGGCGCGCCTGGTGAAGAAGGTTCTGGACCAGACGAGCCCGGCGAAAGGCAATACAAACAGCCACAAAAGCGAGGACCCGAGAACTAACCATGGCTCGAGATACAGTGCTTTAAGTCCGATACGCCGGGTCACGCGAGCCGGGGAGCGATAGGTTGATAATTTCACGTCAGTACCATCACGGCCCCGACCGGCCTGGCAAGTCCGAAGCCGCTCCATTACGGCATCGTAATCGCGCTGTAACCTCAAGCGGGGGCCGGTCGAGCGGCGCAATTTTCCCATCTCAGACCCGCCGAGGCGAACCCCCGCGAAGGGGCGAGCTTCCTTTGTAAAACGCCGCCCGCTATCTCACGATAACGGACGGTATTTCTTTTAATCTTCCCCCGATGGGTGAACGCGTCTTTATTCCTTCTCGGGAAGCAGGGTAACGGCCTCCGCGATGCATTCCCAGTGGCCGTTGCGTTCCATCCAGGTATCAGTCCAGGCATAGGAGCGGCTGAATTCCTTCCCGTCCTTATCCTTGCCCGCTTCCGAAGAAGTGCCACAGACCGTGGCGACGTGTGACCCGTAAGTGTGCACCTCCATGCTGTCGTTTTTCGAAGAGTTATAGGTATCGGTGCTGCTTCGCAACTCCTCCAGCGCTTCGGATTTGCCCTGCATCTTGCCCTTCGAATTGACCCCGTGGTAGTCGCTGGCGAGCAACCCCTCTATGACGCTGACGCCGTGATCCTTTTGGAGCTGGGCGGCGGACCAGGAATCTTCCATTGCTTTGAGTTTTGCTTCTACTTTGTTCGCGCCTTGAGCGCGCACAAAAGGCGTGGCGCAAAGGCTGAGCACAGTGATCGCGACGATACTTGCGGTGATTGATTTCATGCTGAGTTTTCTTTCTTGGTTTAGGTGAACGCGAGCTCGACCCGGACTTTCGCAGGGCGAGCTTCTTCGAAGCGATCGCGCTTCGAGGCGCGTGTTGCCGCCGAGAGTCTGCTCCGGTTGCATCGGGGTCAATAATAATTAGTACCACCTGCGGCGCGCGATTGCCTCATGCTAATGGCCGCCGGCCGCCAGGGAGGAGGAAAGCAAGCCAGCGGAGCGGAAATGTTGTGCATCGATCGTGAAATAAAATTGTCACGCAAATATGCTTAAACTTGTCACCAGCCAGGCCATCGTTCTGCGTCAGCATCACGGTCGCGGGCCCAGAATCGCCATCTGTTGCATCGAGCGGGCCGGGCGATGGCAAACCGAAAAATCATCGCGATCGCCCAATCGGCGAGGGCGGGATTGAGTTTCGGCCGTTTTCCATTCATAATCCGCTCGCACTGAGAATGCGATGAAAGATCTTACCCAAGGTTCAGTTGTAAGGCATCTCGTCGAGATGGCGGCCTTTCTCGCCGTGAGCATGGCAGTACAGACGCTTTATCTTCTGGCGGACTTGTATTGGGTGGGCCGGTTGGGCAAGGAGGCGATCGCCGCGGTCGGCGTGGCAGGCAACCTCACGATGATTGTCCTGGCACTTACACAGATGCTCGGGGTAGGGACGACCGCGCTCATCTCCCAAGCCGCCGGCCGGAAAGATCAAGTGCGCGCGGAGCTGGTCTTTAATCAGTCATTTGTCATGTCGATCCTGATTGCGTTCGGACTGGGCGTAGTCGGATTTCTCTTGCGGGTTCCGTATAGTAACTCTCTGAGCGCGGACGCGACGACCGCGGCCCTGGCCCGGAGTTATCTGCTTTGGTTTATCCCGGGCATGCTCCTGCAGTTTCCGCTCGTAGCACTGGGTTCGGCTTTGCGCGCGACTGGGATCGTGAAACCGGCCGTCGGGTTGCAGGTCCTAAGTGTGGTGCTCAACATTGTGCTCGCGCCCTTCCTCATCTTCGGCCTCGTGGGTCTGCCGAGACTCGGAGTGACAGGCGCGGCGCTGGCGACCTTTATCTCCATCCTTATCGCCGATGTGCTGATGGTGATTTATTTCGAGAGGAAGTACCACTATCTGCGATTCCGGGCGGCGCAGTGGCGGCCGCAGTTCAAGACCTGGTGGGCGATGCTGCGCATCGGCTTGCCGGCCGGCGCGGAGTTCGCGTTGCTCTTCCTTTACATTGTTATCGTTTACGGAATCATTCGGAACTTTGGGCCGGCGGCGCAGGCCGGGTTTGGGATCGGAGCGCGCGTGATGCAAGCGCTCTTCCTGCCCGTGGTGGCGTTGAGCTTTGCCGTCAGTCCGGTGGTAGGACAAAACTTTGGCGGACGCCATGGCGATCGGGTCCGGCGATCGGTTTATGCCGCGATCGGGCTGGCCTCGGCGGTCATGCTTCTGCTCGCCCTGGTGGCGCATTATGTGCCGACGGTGCTGATCCGGGGTTTCTCAAAAGATCCGCACGTGCTTGCTTTTGGGAGCGAATATTTTCGGATCGTGGCGCTGAATTTTGTGGCGGCGGGAATTGTCTTTTGCAGCTCGAGTGTCTTTCAAGGCCTCGGGAATACGATGCCGCCTTTGCTGAGTTCGATGACACGGCTGCTCTTGTTTGCGTTGCCCCTGGTCATCCTCTCGCGCCGGGCTGGCTTTGAGATTCGCGAAGTCTGGTATCTCTCGGTTGGGTCGCAGGTTTTCCAGGCTTGCCTGAACCTGTTTCTCCTCTGGCGCGAGCTGCGAAGGAAGCTGTCCTTTCCCGAAATCGGCGACTTCGTCCCGAGCGTTACGACTTCCTAGAGGTTATCCGGAAAGTAGGGAAGGGTCGCGTGGTGATCGATTTTGGCGCTGGCCGAGGCGCGAGCGAAGTGGCTGTATCGGTTTTGATACTGCCCGAGCGAACAACGCGGGCCCGCGCCAAAAGCGGCGCCACCCGGAGGGCGAGAGCGCTTGGGGCCGTTTGGCGGCGTTGCTCGCTCGTCACAGATCGCAGCGGATATGCTTCTCGCTCGCGCCTTGCCATCCAGCCCAAAGCGCTCTCGCGCCCTTCCCTACTTTCCGGATAGATAGCCTCTAGCGTCCCTGTCGCAGATCCGGTTAGATGCCTGCCTCCTTGGGTGGATTGTCGGTGAACCACTGCACGATCCCGGGCATGTGCCGCTCGAACGAACCCGGTATGGACAGGTTGAGCACGCCGGCTCGCCTGTCGCAGCGGTTCTGGAAGTCGTGGGTCACTCCACCCGGAACAAGGATGAACGAACCCCGGGCGCCGTGAGTCCACGAGTCACCCACCAGGATACTCATGGTGCCTTCGATGACGTAAAAGATGTCGTCCTCGGGGTGGGAATGCGGGCCGGGACCTTGTGTGTGTGGCTTCAGCCACCATTCCGAGATGGAGTAACGCGATCCGGTTTCCGCTTCGTCGGCCTTGAAGACGGCCGCGATTCGTCCCACGGGATAGGAACGGCCCTCACCCGGGCCAAGAATCACCGCTTTGCGAGAATCGGCGGCAGATGGTTTCATGCCAGCATCTATCGGAGAAAAGAGCGGGCCGCAAGCATTGAACGAAACCAGGATGCGCTATCCAGACCCGACCGCGATTGCGCCGTAAATAGTATGGTCCACATTATCGAGGTGAGGCGTTTATTCTATTTGGGTTGGATTCTTCTGCTTGTGGTCGATTTGCCACTCGTTAGGGCAGATGAACCAAGCCTTGATGAGTTGCGCTCCCCCGATGGAAAGTTCAGTGTAAGGGTAGTTGATACGCCTTTGCCCGGGGCTGACCCGGACTTCGGGAATCGCACAATTGTCGTCTACAAAGGTAAAAGTATCCTTTCGCGATATCCTACGACAGGGCACCTGCTCGATGGGCACTGGAGCCCCGATGGCAAGTACGTCGCGGTGAATAATCGGCGCGGGAATAACGGAGATTATCTCTGGGTGTTTGGTCTGACAGATGGCAAGGCCATCTGGGTTCCAAAGTTTAAGCATGTGGAGATCATAGCCGATCGAGTCGCGAAACAGTTTCCCAAACTGACGCCTGGCGAAGTGAACCACGGATATATCACAGCAACAGGGTGGGATCGTGGTGGACTCTTAGCTTTACGCGCTCAGTTGTTTTACCTTCATGTTAGGAACAACCTCGTTTTTGTAAACGGATTGTACCGCATAAAGGATGGCGTTGCCGAGCTTACGAGCGAAAATATCGAGAGACCGAATCAGTGAACAAGCGAGCCGATGTTTTTTGAGTATGGAAGTGGGGAGTGGGAAGTGTGGGTCGGTGTGCAAATCCTGACCAGAAAAGCGCGACCCTTACGAACGCCCTTCCTAGCTGAATGAAATATCCTATCAGCTTACTCGTCGTCGCAAGCGTGATGCTCCTGGTGGGCGTTGGGATTCGGATGCATGCGGATTGGAGATATACGAACAAAATGTATTACCATACTGTGGACTCCGAATTGTACGAGTTCGAGGACGTATTCGCCGAACGCAAGATCGGCGACACCATCCAGTTCTGGTCGATTGTTGCAGAAGTCGCAGGAGGATGTTGGTTCGTTGTCGTGAAACTCAGCCATAATCGTCATCGTTTATGAATCGCCGATTGGAGAGTGTTGCACGGAGTCGCGTCTAAAGGGCGTGAACCCGATCAGCGAACCTTACACCTGTTACTCGCCACAATCCCGCATTTGTTCTCTAAAGGTATACCGTAGATTTTCGAGCTTTTCGCCAGTCTGCATGATAACACTGGGCCTCCAACCGATCAGTAGACGAGTGGCATGTTCCAGCGTTTCTTCCAGTTGGCTCAATAGCTTGGAAAACTGTACCGAGGCGACGGTGATCTCATTCTTTCGCCAGGCAAAGGCAGGATCGTCCGGAGGATAATAATCGCTTATTACCTCAACCGTGTGTTCCATGTCTTCTCCAATTTCCGTCTCGCGCCAATTTCGATCCAATCCGATATGTATGCGCCACGCAGGGTTCCTCCCTCGCCTTAGCTCACGACACGGCCGATGAAACGCGTTTGGAGTTACTGCGTAACCGTAACGCTGACAAAATGCGAACAACGTGGGATCCAAAGCCGTAAGGTGCTTTGAAAAATCACGGAAGCGTTGATCGTCGGGACGCATTAGTTTCCTTCAGCAACAAGGGCACCGGACTTACCGAAATTATTACACCAGGGGGCCGTCGAGGTATACTCATTCAGACTTCCGATTCCTGGTGCGGGAAATGGCCCGGTAACGGAATTTTTCGGCAACGACACAGTATATAGATAGTTCGGCGGGGGTATAACAAAGCAAACGCGGCTTGTCGCTGAGAGCCGGGGGAACGGGGTCGCGTTGGTGTTGCCCTTTGAGAGAGGCGGCAAATGCAGAAAAGGAGTCGGGATTTTTCGAGCAGTGAATAGACAAGAATAACGCTTTCCCCTGCAGAAGGAAGCTCTATTTCTGGATTTACACGATTTCTCACTGTGGCTAGCTCGGAGCCGGATGTCGATCTCGGATTTGAGGGTACAGTGAGCCGGGCATTTCGCGGCTACCTCGATGAGTTTCGTGTGTTGCTCCGGCGTGATCGGGCCGGTTAGTGCATGGGTCCTGGGGTCGCGTCTAAAATAGTGATTCCGCTGAAAAACCCTCGTTTGGGAAAAAAAGGAATCGCCGTTCAGCAAAGTTGTCGTTAGGCTCGGATCCCATGAGCTTACCCGCCGTGGATTCGCAGCCCACTTTGTTTGGAAGTATCGCG
>JBOHXL010000215.1:0-5214 GCA_050736975.1 Chthoniobacterales bacterium
CTCGAGAACCTGGATGATCATCGGGAAGTGCTCTGCAAGTGGTGCGGACTGCAATCGCTCGATTGTCGAATTCTGCTTGAATAATGCTTCGATCATGCTCTCCTCCTTTCCGGCCGTTGCCGGTGACGAGAGCATCTCAGTACAATCCGATTATGGTGAGCGATTCACACTAGAACGTCCGGCCTGTGCGGTCACAGCTGCACAACTCAACATAATCGCGGACTCAACATAAGAGCCACCTATACTCAGGAAGAATGATCCAGGCGGGGAAACTGACGGAGAGTCCGACCTTTAGTTGAAGGCGCGGCGATGATGAATCGCCATGCGTGATACTGGAAAGAAGCCGTGTTGTATTTGCCGCCGTTGGTTCCGCCCCGATCCACGGATAGGATCCCGTCAGCGCACTTGTAAAAGCAAAGACTGCCAAACATCCTGCCGCAAGAAAAAGCAAAAGGCTTGGCGAAAGACGCACCCGGACTATTTCATCCGTAAACGGATTGAGAAGCGTGGGGGCCAGAAGCCACCACCAGACCCGCGGCGATTACCGGCGCCATTGAGCAAACTTCCCTGGGAGACCGCGCAATTCGAGTTCGGGGTTCAAGGTGCTGATTTCATTGGCCATCTGGGCGTAGTGCTGCTTCAGTCCGCGCAATCCCAGTTCGAGGCCTATGTTGCAGATTCGAAAGGGTCTGCGGGCACACTTCCCCCTGAAGCGGCGCAATCCCAGATCCGGCCTGTGCGAGAGTCGGTGCGGGTCGTAGAGACGGGAAATGAAGCTGGAATTTCATCAACTGGACCGCCGTTATGAGCATTTGCGCTCACGCGATCGCCAAGGGCAACGGCGATTGTTGGCCTCGTTGGCGGCATCGGGACAGCAGACGCCGATCGTGGTTGTCGCCATTGAAGATCAACCGCACCGGTATCAGGTCATCGATGGCTACAAGCGCATCGCGGCATTGGAGCAACTGGGCCGCGACACGGTAGAGGCAGTTGTCTGGGACATGGCCGAAGGCGATGCGTTGGTGCTGGACCGGTCGATGCGCTTGTCGGCGAAGGAAACCGCGCTGGAGCAAGGTTGGCTGCTTGTGGAATTGGAGCAACGCTTTGGCTACAGCCTGGAGGATCTGGCACGGCGCTTCGATCGCAGCGTGAGCTGGGTCTCGCGCCGGTTGGCTCTGGCCGAGCAACTGCCCGAAACGGTGCAGCAGATGGTCCGCAGCGGGGAGATTACCGCTCATGTGGCGATGAAGATTCTCGTGCCGGTGGCGCGCGCCAACAGGGGCGACTGTGAACGCATGGCCGAGGGACTGGTCAAGCATCGATGCACGAGCCGTCAAGCCGGACAGCTTTACGCCGCCTGGCGCGATGCCGCGCCGGGTATCCGCCGGCGGATTCTCGAAGAACCTCATCTGTTTTTGAAAGCGCAGGAACAAGCAGGCCCGTCGGCGTCGACCGCGCCGCCGCCACTGGAACTGATGCGGGATCTGGAGATGGTGGTGGCCATCGCCCGGCGTGCGGACCGGCGGTTCGCCCGCGCCGGTCCCTTGATGGATCATCCGCAACTGGACGCCGCGCGCCAACACATTGAGCGCGCACTGGCCGAACTGGAACATCTCCATCAACGCATCGAAAAGGAGCAACACCATGCTGAGCAAACGACAGCGGGCAGCGATTCTGGAGTTGCACGCCCAGAACATCCCCAGACGGCAGATTGCCACGACTCTGGGAATCTCCCGTCAGAGCGTCAAGAAAGTCCTGCGCTCGGGGTCCTCGGAGTTGCCCGAGTTGAACCGTCCCGAGAAGGCCGAGCCCTACCGCCAGCAAATCCTCGAGCAGTTCGCCCTCTGCAAGGGCAACCTCGTGCTGGTCCATGAAGAGCTTCTCGCCGACGGCGCGGCGTTGTCCTATCCGGCGCTGACGGCCTTCTGCCGCCGTCATGGCATCGGGCAAACACCGAAGGCGGCCTCCGGACAATACGAGTTTGCGCCCGGCGAAGAGACTCAGCACGATACGTCACCGCATGAAGCCCTCATCGCGGGAAAGAAACAGAAAGTGCAGAGCGCCTCGTCCGTGCTCGGTTATTCGCACATGTTGTTCTTTCAGGCGTACCCGGCCTTTCAACGCTTCCACTGCAAGATCTTCCTGACCGAGACCTGGCGCGCGTTTGAGGGCGTCACCCAACGCGCGGTGATCGACAATACGCACGTCGTCGTCCTGCGGGGAACCGGACGCGAGATGGTCCCCGTACCCGAAATGGCCGCCTTTGCCGAACGCTTTGGCTTCCGCTTCCTGGCCCATGAACGCGGTGACGCCAACCGCTCTGCACGCGTCGAGCGCAATTTCTCGTTCATTGAGGGAAACTTCTTTGCCGGCCGTTCCTTCTCCAGTTGGGAGGACTTAAACGTCCAGGCCCGCCAATGGTGTGAACGCGTCAACGGCTCCTACAAAAAACATCTCCGCGCCATCCCCCGCGACCTGTTTGTTCTGGAACGGACGCATCTGAAGCCGCTGCCGGTTTGGATTCCGGAGGTCTACCGGCT
Source organism: Chthoniobacterales bacterium (assembly GCA_050736975.1). GTDB lineage: Bacteria > Verrucomicrobiota > Verrucomicrobiia > Chthoniobacterales > UBA10450 > Palsa-1392. The sequence continues at coordinate 2,541 of JBOHXL010000215.1, forward strand.
TCACGAACGCATCGTCGATGTCGAAGGCTATGTCGCGCTGCACTCCAGCCGGTACTCGGTCCCCGTGGCCTGGATCGGACGCCGCGTCGAGGTGCGCGAAACCCTAAACAAGGTCGAAATCCAACTCGATGCGCGCTCCAGTGTCATCCACTGCCGGATTGCCGAACCCGAGCCTCAGCGGATCACGTTGCCCGAACACCGGCCTCCCCGCGGACAGGGCATCAAACGCACCGATCCCCACCCCGACGAACTGGCGCTGCTTGCTGCGGCTCCCGAACTCGCCGCCTATATCACCGCTCTGCGTTCCCGCAAGTACAGTGTCGTTGCCTTGCGCCAACTGTTGCGCATGATTCGCGAATATCCCCGCCAGGCCGTCCTCTCCGCCGCCGATGAAGCGGCCCGTTACGGTCTATACGATCCGCGCCGGCTCGAACATATGATCCTACGCCGTGTGGCCCGGGACTTTTTCCTGCTGGATACGAAAGGAACCCCCGATGAAGAGGAATGAAGAACTCGATCAGCTGCTCAAGAATCTCAAGCTCCGCCGCATCCTGGAAATCTACGAAGAACAGTTGCACGCCGCCGAGAAAGAAGACGTCTCCTACACCGAGTTTGCCGTGCGCCTTCTGCGCGCGCAGTGGCATGACCGGCAGGAATCCGCTTTGGAATACCGCATCCGCCGCGCCAACCTGCAGGAACGCTGGTCGTTGGAAACCTTTCCTTATGCCCAGCAGCCCAGCGTCAACCGCAAGCAGATCCGCGCCTTCGCCGAACTCGACTTCGTCGCCAAGACCGAGAACATTGTCTTCATCGGCCCAACGGCGGTTGGAAAATCCGGACTCGCCAGCGGGATTCTCCTCAAGGCGCTCGAAAGCGGCTACCGTTGCGAGTTTGTCAAGGCTCAGGACCTGTTTGATGAAATGTACGCCTCTCTCGCCGACCGATCCTCCCGTCAGCTCCTCAAACGCCTATCCCGTTTGGATATCCTGCTTATCGACGAATTGGGTTATTTGAACCTCAAACCCGAACAGTGCAACATCTTCTTCAAGCTTATCGAGGAACGCTATCGCCGCAAGCCCACGATCATCACTACGAATCTTATATATGACGAATGGCACAACTTCCTCGGCAACCGCGCCATGGTCGATGCGCTCCTGAGCCGTCTGCGCCACTTCTGTCACACCGTTAAAATCGACGGGCCGCCCCTTCGTGAACCTCAAAGCTGAAATCGAACAAGGAAAAATCGTGGAGATCCCCAAACAGGACTACATCTGCAGGATTCTCGATGCTTATCGCAAGATACCGCTCCACCAACTCCGCGCCATTCCGCTGGAATCCGTGCTGGCCGCATCCGGCGCCAAACGCGGCCACCAGGACAAGACCAAGTGGCACACCACCCAAGGCGCGATCTCCGTCACCGGCGTGAAGTTCATGAACTGGAATCAGGGCCGCGGCGGCGGTGGCGCCATCGATTTAGCGATGCATCTGAACGGCCTCGACTTCAAAGCCGCCGTCGGCTGGCTCCTGAATCACTTTCCCGTTCCGGATTATTCCCAAGCAGAACCGGTGGAAGCGATGGCGTGTTCCTTGACGTTGCCCTTGCCGGACCGCAGCAAATTGCGCACCGTAAAACGCTACCTCGTCTATCATCGCGGCATCACACCCTCTCTGATTGACTCTCTCTTTGAGTCCGGAAGACTCTATGCCGACACGCGCGCCAATGCGGTTTTCCTACTACTTGGAAAAGAAGACAGGCCCGTCGGCGCCGAACTGCGCGGTACCGGACCGAAACGTTGGCGCGGCATGGCGCCCGGTTCCCGGAAAGATCTCGGCTACTTCTCCCTGCACCTGGGCCATACGGCTACAGTGGTCTTGTGCGAATCCGCCATCGACGCTATCAGTTGTTCTCTGCTCCATCCTTCTTCCCTTTGCGTCTCCACATCCGGAGCTCGGCCCAACCCGCGCTGGCTTCCTTCATTCTTGTCTCAGGGGCACGGCATCTATTGCGGTTTTGATTCCGACGCCTCCGGTGACGCCATGGCCGATCAGATGATCGCGCTCTATCCTTCTGTCCGCCGCCTTCGTCCTACCCAACACGACTGGAACGACATCCTCGTATCCCAAACCCGATTCGCCTAATCCCAGAGCTTCCTGACGACCGGCCCCACATTCGACCCATGTCAAACCAAAACCGCTGCTTGGAATGAAAAATATCTTTCCAACATGCTGTGAATGGCCGGATTCAACTTACCTGGGAATGGATCAAATTAACTGGAGCGCCTTTCTGCTTACATTCTTTCTTTCGATCGCTGCTTAAAACCTTGTTCCTGGAGTAGCTCACTCTCACCAAGCGATACTGGGTCATTTCTGGTGAGCGCCGAAGCGCTGCAATCACAAGGATCAATCCCAAGGTCGCAATACATTCACTGAACAGCAGCGGCCAACCGTCACGGGGGTGCCCGGAAAGGAAAAATGCGGGCAATCCGAACATCACATTCGCCGAGGCGACTCCCGCAAAAGCGCCGATAATTTGCATGGATACGTAGGAAGGAACATCCCTCCACGGCAAACGCCGTTGAAGCGCCGCAGCGACAGTAACGGCCGGATTGAAAGGCGCTCCGGAAATCGGGCCGAACGTCAGAATCACCACAACGAGCGCGGCTCCAGTCGCCAT
>JBOHXL010000216.1:0-84830 GCA_050736975.1 Chthoniobacterales bacterium
GCGCAACGGTGCATGACAACGCCCAGGACGCGCAAGCGGGAGAGTGGTCGAGAAAGCGACAGGCAGCGTTGCCGGGTCAAGCCGCACCTGCGGCACCTGACGGTTCGCACTGGTGCGGGTGAAAAACGCGCGCCCGGCCGATCCTACGAAAACATGCAGCACCGTTTCATCGAACGCCGGGTTGGTGGCGTGCCCGTGTGTCTCCCAGTTTCGATCGGCGAGGTCGAACTCAATGCTGCCGCGCAGGACTTGGCCGTGATTGATCCGGATGGCAGCGTCGGAAAAATCGGGACCGGCCGCGCGATTCCAAGTGCCGAACTGAACAATCTCAATCTCTTCGTTTGCAGTGCCGGTGAACGTTTCGCCAAAGTCGCCCGCGAACCAGCGCGCCTGCAGCTCGAGCTCGTTGAAATTTCGCGGGAGCGAGAAAAGCGGGCGCTCACGAACCTTCGCCAGCGCGCGCAACTGGGAGTAACGAAAAGCACCGGACATTCTGAGCAGGCTAGAATGCGTCCCGTCTTGTGCACAAGGCGGAATCGTCGGCGCGATTTGTATTGCATCGCCGAGCGGGGCGCGCGTAAACCCTTGAATAAGCGGTGGCACCGCCCGTCCATTTAGCGCAGGTAGTGTTGCCCACGCAGAGATCACTAGAAACTAAAATATGAAAACAAAAAGCTCGTTAATTATCGGCCTGTGCATCGCGACTCTGGTCCTTTGTGCGCCGGCTGCCGCCCCGGCTAAGTCGAAGAAAATGACATCACCTAGCCCGAGCGCTAGCGCATCGCCAGCTGCTGCCACTACAAAAAAGCCCCGGTCAATTCCGTACCACGGCAAAGTGGCTTCGGTCGACGCCAGCGCAAAAACGTTCTCGATCGCGGGTAAGGAAAAAACCCGTGTGATCAAGATCACCGATCAAACCAAGATCACGCAACAAGGCGCTGACGCGACCATGAAGGACATCGTGGCTGATGAAGAAGTGCGCGGTTCCTATTGGAAAAAGGACGACGGCTCGCTCGAAGCGCGGACCGTCAAACTGGGTCCTCTGACAGCGGAAGAGATGGCCCAGCGCGAGGCGCACAAGAAGAAGAAAGCGGCCGAGGCTGCGGCACCCTCCGCCACTCCCAAGCCCTAAATCTCGCCTAACGACTTCAGATAAAGCCTGCGATCGGTGAGCCGGTCGCAGGCTTTTTGCTTTTCAAGCGCCGCGCGCGCCCGAAGGATTCCTCTCCCCTGAAAACACGGATGCGATCATCAAAACACCGCGCCTGATCCTGCGGCATTTCGTCGAAACGGATCTCGACGCAATGGCGGCGTTGACGGCGAACCCGGGTTTCACGCGTTTTCGAGCGGCGTTTTACCCGCGAACAGACCGCGACCTTCCTTTTCGATCGTGTCATCGCGCCGGCACGCGAAGGTTTGCCGAGTTTGTTTGCGCTCCTCCCTCGGGGCGAAAATCGGCTGATCGGCTATTGCGGATTTCTTCGCCAGGTGGTCGACGAGGTGAACGAAATCGCGATCCGGCACCGACTCCATCCCGATTACTGGAATCGCAGCCTGGCGACCGAACCGGCGCGCGTGGCGTGCGAGTATGCGTTCACCGTCTTGAAACTGGAGCGCTTGAACTCGCGCATTCATCCCGACAACCACGCTTCGCGTTGGGTGACGGAGAAGAATGGGATGATCCTGGAAAAGGAAACGACATTTCGCGGTTTCCCTATCCAGGTGTTTGCAGGCCCGCAGCTCGTCCTAAGCCAAGGCCGGGCTGATCGGTTCGTTAGGCCCGGGGCCGTGGCGGCGTAGAAATTCTTCTGCGAGGGCGCGGTAGGCTTTCGCGCCAGTTCCGGAGGCGTCATACTCGAAAATACATTTTCCGAAACTTGGTGCCTCGCTTAACCGTACCGTACGCGGGATGACCGTTTCGTAAACTCGCCCGCCGAAATGCCTACGCACCTCCGCGACCACTTGCCCGCTAAGGTTGGTTCGAGTATCGAACATCGTCATCAGAATACCGCCTAGCTGGAGGCTTGGGTTCGCCCCGGAACAGCGCACCCGCTCTATCAGCCCGACGATTTTGACCAGCCCTTCGAGCGCGAAATATTCGCACTGGATCGGTGTGAGGAATTCATCAGCGGCAGCGAGCGCGTTGCTCATGATAATGCCTAACGAGGGTGGGCAATCGACGAACACATAGTCAAAAGTATCGTCTTCGCGCAAGATCTTGAGCGCCTGCGCGAGGCGGGTGAGATGGTCGTCCATTCGTGCGACCTCGATTTCCGCGCCGGCGAGTTCGATGTCGGCCGGGATAATGAAGAGCCGCTCGAGGCGGGTCGGAAGAACCTTCTCCGCTACGGAATCGTCGCCTAACAATGCGCCGTAAAGGCTTTGCCCTTCCAATCCCTGCAGTCCGAAGGAGCTGGTCGCGTTGCCTTGGGGGTCGAGATCGATCAGGAGGATGCGCTGCTTCTTTGCGGCAAGTGCGGCCGAGAGATTGACCGCGGTGGTCGTCTTGCCGACGCCACCTTTCTGGTTTGCGATTGCGACGACCTTCATGATAGGACGATCCGGGGGCGCGGCTCAAAGTTGTGCCGACCGTCCGTTTCCCGCCAGAGAAATTGTTCGGGAGTCGGTAGTAATGCAGTGGCTTCGATTCCGCTAGCTTTTGTTAGCCAACGATAAGAAACCTTGGAAAAGAGATAGCTCTCCAGATCGATGAAAACAGGTTCGATAGCATCTGGGCAACGCTTTGCGCCGCAGGATCCGGGGCAGACTCGCGATCCCGGCTTTCGGATTGAAGAATGTTCCTGGCGCAATTGTCAATTCTAACGCGATTGCAGATCTTCAAACATGGCGATCTGTTCAATCGTGAACGGAAGTTTTTGACCTCTTGCCTGCTAGAGCATTTTAAATAAAACTGTAGCCGCAAGAAGCAAAGCAATTGATGGCATCCTGGGCGGTGATTTTGGTCAGAGCTCCAGCCAATCGTCTGCAACAGATCGGACGGCGTGCGAGCTTCGACACTGCGGAGGTATTGTTTGACCTTGCTCCACATTTTTTCAATTGGGTTAAGGTCCGGCGAATAGGGTGGAAGGAACAACACCTCCGCGCCGGCCTGTTCGATTAAGGCGAGGGTGGACTCACTCTTGTGCGCCGAGAGATTGTCCATGATGACGATGTCACCCCGACGCAGTGTCGGGCGCAACACCGCGCGCACATAAGTGCGGAACACCTCGGTGTCGGTGGCGCCACTGACCGTCATGCAGGCGGTGGATCCATCCAACCGGATCGAGCTGATCATGGTGGTGGTTTGCCAATGACCGTGCGGGGTCGTGGTGTGCACACGGGCTCCGCGCGGCGCGCGTCCTCGCAGCCGGGTCATATTGGTCTTGGCACCCGATTCATCAAGAAAGATCAACCGCCCCGGGTCCCAGCCCGACTGGTGCCGCCGCCAGGCCCGGCGCGCTCGCGCGATGTCGGGGCGATCTTGTTCGCTGGCACGGAGTGTCTTTTTTTATATGTCAGTCCCATCCTCTCCAAGGCGTAATGGATAGCCGGCAGAGAGCATTCCAACTCTAAAGCGCCGCGCAGCTCTTTGAGGGTGAGGTCAGGCTTGCGGCTCAAGAGCATGCGCATCTGCCGATGATGGGCTGGGACGAGGAGCGCTTTGCGGCCGGAGCGATGGTGCCGTGGAGCAATGTCGCCGGTGTGTCTGCGCTGCTGCAGAAGCTTCTTGACCATGCCCAGAGAGACGCGGTAGCGAGCCCCGATTTGCTCGCGCGTGCCTTCCTCATTGTCGTAGGAAGCCAGGATTCGTTCACGCAGATCCACCGACAGAGCTCGCATGGATAGCACCATACCCAACTAACCTATAATGGCTACAGTTTTCTTTAAAATGCTCTAAAGCTTTCTACCGATAATCAGTCCGTGGTCGCGGGGCAAGGGTTGACTTTTGATCGACCGAAAGCCCGCGTCACGCATCCATCGGATGTATTCCTGCCACGTGTACAGCATGCCTTCGCCCGTCGCGATCGTGAGAAAGTAGGGCGATCCCATCGCGGCAGTCGGTGGCCCATCCTCGGTATCTCGCTGCATCATGTTGAAGATAATGACCGTGCCACCGAGTGGTAGGCTATCGAAGCATTTGCGAAGCAGAGGTCGAATTCGCCTCTCGCTCCAAATCGTCAGAAAATGAGCGAATAGAATAGTGTCGACCTCATTCGGAAAGGGATCAGTGAAACAATCCCCTGGGCATGCGCTTAGGCGATCACTCAGATGTTCTTTCGCGATGTTCTTCCGGGCGATTTCGCAGATTGTGACCGAATCGAACACAGTCGCATGGAGCTCTGGAAACTTACGGGCGAAGGCAATGATGTTCGTACCATTCCCGCCGCCGACGTCCAGAAGAAACCTCGCCCCGCGGAGGTTCAGGCTGCGGACCAGCATTGCATTTGCCTGAACAGAAATGCTCTCCATGGCGTCTTGGAAGATCTGCTCGCGCCACTGATCGTGGGTCAGGCGCTCGTAAAGTGTGCTTTCCGTTCCGGCAAATTCTTGAAGCCCGACGTTGGAATTGGAGCGAATGGCGTCGGCGAAGTGAAAAATGGCGCGATAGTTTATGTGGTGCTGCCAGCGCACTACATCAATGACGTTCCTGGCGGAGCTACGCACCAAGAGCGTACGGGAAAGCATCGTATTGGAATACAACTGCCCGCATTTGCGTACCAATCCTAGTGTCGTGCATCCCAAGAGCAGGATTCGAATCGGTTGCTCCGCGCAATCCAAAGCTTTTGCAATCTGTTCGCGCGTCATGCCTTTGTGCCGCTGGAGAAGTGAAAACAGATCGAGTTCCACCGCTGCGCTTAGAGTCTGGAAAAAGATATGGCCGCCGAGGATCAGCAAGATCCTTTGGTTTGAACGCCGCAGAAGCACACGCTCGATCAGACAGCGCTGGATCCAGTTGGCAATTCTCCAGCGCAGATCACGGCCCAGTTTTACAGCCAAAGATTTCATCCGCAGCTGTTCGATTGCGCGGCAGCTTTTGTCCGCCCTATAAACTTCGCAGCCGTTCTGAAGAACGGAACGGCGACGAAGAAGAAAAATCGTCTTCGCGAAAGTTTCATTCAGGGAATGATCTGCGTGCGAAGTTCGAAGGTGCGGCGGCCGTCGGGTTCCCGCCAAAGCAGTTGGTCGGGAGCGGGCAGCATTTCAGTGATTTCGAGCTCGCCGGCTTTGGTCATCCAGCGATGAAAAATCTCGAGAAACAAATAACTCTCCAAATCAATGAAGACCGGCTTCGTGTCCTTGTCACGACTTTCGACGCCGCTGCGGCGGAGCGCCTGCTCGGTCGGGCGAATGTAAATGTGACGTGGTAGCTCGCGGGCCGCGCGGAGACGCTCGATCGCCAGCACGAGGTCGCGCGAGATGCCGGTAAAATCGCCGGTGCCGAGTTCCGAGAGCGCTACCGTCCACGAGCGCCGCTGCACGACAACATTCCCGCAGAGCAACCGAGGAGTATGTCGCCCTAACGAAAAGCTGAACGGATGAAAACCGAGTGGGATGACCCAGCCGCGGACAAGGGAACCGAGATACTGGTGGGAGTCGCGGGTCCGCACGCCAACGTCTCCGGTCTGCTCGTCGATGAAGACTTCTGCATCAGCAGGCGAAAAGCTTTGCCATTTCCCAGCCGAGCGTTCAGGAGCAACAAATCTCGTCAAACTCGGGAGAGCGTCGAGACGCACCGAAGTGGTCGCGGTAAAATCAGCCGGGAAATAGCCAAAGTGAAGATTAGGCTTGTCGCACAGGGTCCGTTCGATTGCGTTAGACAATGTGATCTTATCGGGACATGACCAGTAGAATCCATGATGGAGGAGCGCGGCCGCCGGGTGGAGTTCAGCGAGGACCCATTGATACTCGCCACGCGCGACCGCCTCGGGCGATTTCGCTGCCAATTGAAGATCGGCCGACGGATAGGTAAATTCGTCAAACCTTTCAAAGGCGAACCTTTGCCTAACGACATGGCACTCGCCCTTCGTTAGTTTGTATTCAGGTGCAGCGGCGTGGTCGTGCATTTTGGTGCGAAAAGCCTCTTTCACCTCCTGAAAAGCGAGATGAGCGAAAACGACCATTCCCGGACCAGTCAGCGGCATTTTCGCGTCTGCGCAATGCCTTAGAAATGCAGGGAGAAAGACCGCGCCATTCTGCCGGGGGGCTTGTTCGAGCAACCGCCGCAAGCCGGCCGCAACCCGACTAGCGACGAAGCAATAATTGTCGCGCCAGAGATCGATCCACGGGGTGGCCTCGGTCGCGACTTCGTTGATCAGGCTTTCACTGATGGTGAATTTGCTTTCCCGGAAACACTCTTCGCCTATCGGGTTAGTCGCTGCATAGAGAAAGCGGGAAGCGACCTTGTGCGCCCCGAGCTCTTCCATCCGGTCGCCGGCCTCTTGGATAACGGCGAGACGAGATTGCGCGTCGATGGTGTGCGCGAACTTATCAGAGAGCGCAGCGATGGGCTGAAGGCGCTCGAGCCAGCGCGCCCGGACCGGTCCGTCGCGCCAGGCGGAAATATCGTCGAGAAGACGGTCAAAGGCATGCGCGTCAAGCGCAGGAACTTCCATCTTCCACTGAATCAGTTTTTGTTGGGCGAGAACTCGCAGTTTGTCGAGTTCCACGCCTAGCGAATGGGCAGGTCGAGTTCCGTCGCAGTGGCGGAGAAGCGCGACCGTTTCGGAATCGAGCGGAATGGTTTCACCCTTTTCGACGAGGACGAAATGGTCGTGCTCAAGTCGTCCGGCAGGATGAAGCCGCGGGGCAATCTCGGCAGCCGTCTCCGGATCGGCGTTTACCGCAGCGGCGGCTCCGTGCGCGGTCCAGCGTTCCGGAAATGTTTCGCGATGCGCAATCCCAGGTTGGGGGTCGAGCTTTATCCCTTTCGTTCTCGAATCGACCGTGCCCCAACTCTCCGGTCCAAATTCACTCAGGGAATCATTCTTTGCCGAAATCCGTTGCAAATAAAGGACTAGGTGACGCTCGTCAGCTCGAGCCTTTTTGTTGCGGGGCGGGAGCTGGGACGATGCGATCTGAATGGAGATCCGCTCGCAAACGCCCGGGGCGGCGAAGACGAGATAGGAGGGGAGATACTTGCGTGCGACCGCAAAAAGCGATTCCCGAGCATCCGCGAGACCGCTCGGAAGTAAGTTTGTGAGACGCGATTCGGCCGTCGCGACCTTTGCCGCAATTTGCCAGCAGATCGCAAACGCCCTCGAGCCTGCATCTACTGCCGAGGGCATGACGCCCGAGCGAATCGCCCTGCGCCAGGATCGGCGTTGCTTTTGTGAGAGTTCGCATCGTCGCGATGCCAGAAGCCGCTCGGCCTCGGCCTTCGTCCGCAAGAGTTCGCTTTCGGCAGCGAGAACTTCGCGAGCAACTTGGGAGATCTCGGGCGTTGCGATTTTCTCGATGGCATCAAACGGCACGCCTGGCATCCGAATCAGGAAAATCGGAGCGATGCGGTAACTGACGTCCGGCACTCGGGAAGAAAACAGAAGAGACGGCGGTGGCAATCACAAATGGCTGCGAAGTCGCCCTGCGCTGGCGATTATCCAGTCCATTTTGCTCGACAAGGCGTGGTCCCCGCGGACTCGCGATCTAGTTGTTGAGCAGCGGGAGGCGAATAGTGATCGTCGTACCGGCTCCGGGAATGCTATCGACTTTGATCGAGCCGTTGTGGTCTTCGATGACCTTCTTTGTGATGTAAAGGCCGAGGCCGGTTCCGCTCTTGCCCTGCTTGGTTGTGAAGTAGGGGTCGAAAATTTTCGCGATTTGGTTCTGGCTAATGCCGGAGCCGGTATCCGCGATCCGCACGTCGACATAAAAATCCTTTCGAATGCAACTCACCTCGACCGTTCCGTCCTTTTCGGTACAGGCTTGGATCCCGTTGATGATTACATTCTGGATCGCGCGGGTGATCTGGACGGCGTCGCCGGTCAGCGAGCAGGGGTCGTCGGTTACGTCGCATGTCACCTTGACGCCGGTTTCCTTCGCCATTGCGCCGACGCTCTCGACGACTTCGCGGACAATTTCGGAGATGGAGACGACCTGCTGCGGCGCGGCATCGGCACTGCCGTAGCTCTGCCACATGGTAAGCAAATCGCGGCAAAGGCGAACGTTTTGTTCAATGATCTCGAGCTCCTTGTTCGAACCCACCACCTTCGGATCATCCGATCTGTCGGCTTCCTCAAGTTTCTTGGCCAGCAGCTGGACGTAGCCCCAAACAATCGTGAGGGGATTTCCGATGTCGTGGACAAATTCCGCCGAAGCCTGACCGAGAGAAGCAAGCCGTTCCTTCTGCGCGAGTTCCTGAAGCAGCCGGTTGTTGAGTTCCTTGATTTCGCTCGCCGCGCTTTCGCTCGTGCGCTGCAGCCGGGTGCGTTCGACATTGCGACTGATTACTTCCCGCATTTCGCGGGCATCGAATGGCTTGCTGATGTAATCGTTCGCTCCGAGGCGGAGCGCTTCCTTGGCCGTCTCGAGCGCGCCAAAGCCAGTCAGCATGATGACGGAAAGGTGCGGATCGATCTGACGGATGCGACGCAAGCCTTCGATGCCCGTCATTCCTGGCATCCGAATGTCCATCACAATGGCGTCCGGTTTTTTTTCGCTTAAAAGTTGCAAACCGCGCTCGACCGAGTCGGCCGTATGCACTTGATAACTTGGCTTCAACAACATCCGCAGACTTTCGCGCGGACCCATTTCGTCGTCGATGACGAGGACTTTCGGGAGATCAGCTGTGGCAATCATTGCTCCCATCGCTAGTAGCTAGGGGCGTACCTTCGAGGAAAAAATCTGCAAAGTCATCGCAGGGAATTCAACAATGTAACCGACGCTTGTTTAAATTATGAAGGAACACAAGCGCAAATTGTGAATAACTCGATCTTTATTAACAAATTTTAAGGTTCTGGAGAATCTGATGGCTCTGCGCGAGAATTTGTCTCAGAGTGCAAAAAGGATGGGAAATCGTAGCCGAGTTGTTCTCACAGGGATGGGCGTGCTCGCTCCGAACGGAACCGGACTAAAGGCATTCTGGCGCTCCTTGGTGATGGGCGAAAGCGGGATTGGGCCGATCACTTTGTTCGATGCCGCCGACTATAGGAGCCGGGTTGCCGGGGAGGTCAAGGGGTTCGATCCGTTGGATTACATGCCAGCGAAATGGAAGCCGAAGCGCATGGCGCGCCACACACAATTGGCCTTTGCCGCCACGCAGCTGGCGCTTCGGAATGCAAAATTTGATCCCGCATCGAAGGATCGCGCTTCGATTTTGCCGGTTTGCATTGGCGTCAGTACGAGCGCGCTCGATGTGATCGAGAAAGGCTTTTATGAATTGCAGGATCGCGGCCCGCGCCGGGTTAATTCCGGCGTGGTCAGCAATTGCCAGCCTCAGGCTGCGGCTCACCTGATCGCAGCGAAACTGGGAGTGGAGACGGAAGCCACGACCGTTTCCTCCGCCTGTCCTTCCGGAATCGATGCGATCGCAATGGCCGCGGCCCGGATTAAACTGGGAGAGGTGGAGATCGCCCTGGCCGGCGGCGCCGACGCCCCGATCACTCCCCTAACGATGGCTTCCTTTGCCTCGGCTGGCTTGAGTTCCTTCGCAAATTCAGAACCGGCACGCGCCAGCCGACCTTACGATCAGGGTAGCGATTCCGGGGTGATTTCGGAAGGAGCCGGTGTCGTGGTAATCGAAAGTCTCGAGCACGCAACTGCGCGCGGGGCCAAGATTTACCTCGAGATCACGGGCTACGCCACGCAGATGGATTACGATCCTTCGGATCCGTTTGTCGGCCTCGAAAGCACGATGCGCCTTTCGTTAGCCAACGCTTGCCGCAGGCCGCACGAGGTCGATTACATTTGCTCATACGGGCCGGGGCATCCTGTCCTGGATGCGGCTGAAGTGAAAATGATTCGCCGGGTATTCGGCGCGCAGGCCGACCGCGTTCCAATCAGTTCGATCAAGGGGGTCACCGGTAACCCGCTCTCCGCGGCGGGCCCGTTCCAACTCATCACTTGCGCGCTGGCTTTCCAGAACAACCTCATTCCCCCGACGGCAAATCATGAGACACCGCTGCCCGGCTGCGACCTGGATTTTGTTCCGCGGAAGGCCCGAAAAGCGCTACTGAAATGCGCGTTAATCAATGTACGGGGTTTGGGCGGCGGTAATAGCAGCATGGTGGTGGAGCGCTTCTGTCCGGAGTGACAGACGATTGTGATCATGGCTAGGGGGAGCACCGCGCCATGAATGCGGCAACCATTCCCACGCTCGCTGCACTGGTCCTGCAGATCGCGCTCGGTCTAGCTGTTTTTCAGGCAAACCGTCGCCGCCTCGCGAACCAATGTTTTCTCCTGCTCTCCTTAACGATCGCGGCCTGGCTCGGCAGTCTTTATCTAGGCTTCATCGCGACTTCTCCGGCAGCGGCAGAATTCGCCATTCGGCAGGCTTCGGTTTCCGCAGCGTGCTATCTGACGGCGCTCAATCTTCTTCGTCTCTCGGTGCGACAACAACTCGGCGGGTGGCGCGGTTTACTCAACCACTCCCGGGTTTGGCTGCTCCTCACCTTGGTGGTCGCAGTCCTTTGCCAGACGAGGCTCTTCCTTCAGGCAGCCCAAATGTCGGCGATACCTGGGCTCCCGCCAAGACCTGTCTACGGCGATGGCGTCTATCTCTATTCCGCCTATTTCCTTGTCGGGCTTGCGGCACTCCTTGTCAGCTATGCTCGCGATTTGCGGGGAACGAGCGGCGGAGAGTACGTTGAACTCGCTTTTATTCTCATCGCCGGCGTCGCTGCGGTGGCTTTTGCCCTCGCCCTCTCCTTCGTCCTTGATTATCTGATCGGTCCTTCGCGCGCTCTTTTCTTCGCGCCTTTCCGCTCAGTTGTTTTTAGCCTGGTTGTTGGTTATGGAATCGCGACCCGCAAGATTCTCGAGGTCGGATTCTTCATGCGGCGAGCGATCGCCTATCTGCTGTTAGCCGCTTATCTCATCGCGCTCTACCTCCTGGTTTGGTGGCTTTGCCAGACTGTTTTTGTCCCGATTTTTGGCAGTGACGCACACGCACTCGCGCATATCATCGCCGCGCTTGTAATTGCCTTTGCGATGGCGCCGGCCCGCGGTTTTTCGCAATCTTTGGCGGACCGGCTCTTCGTCGGCACTCGTCGGATGGATTTCCAGGCGACGATGAATCAGGCAGCTGCGATCCTGCGCTCGGTCACTACCCTGGCCGACTTGCTCGAGCGTTTTGGCCTAACGATTGGACAAGCGGTCGACACGGAACGGGTTTTCCTCCTCCTGCCGGAGCGGGAATTTTACGCGCAGCGATTTCCCGCCGTGCAAACCGGATCGCGTACCACGCGGATGGAGTTGCATCGCGATCAGGCGATCATCGCCCATCTCGAACGGACCCAACAACCGATCGTTGTGGACGAATTGCACCGCGTTCGTTCGACCCCGGAGTTGGAGCGGGTGCGCCGCCAAATGAAGTCGCTCCACGTCGCTGTCGCGATGGGAATTTTCTCGCGTGAGCAACTGGCGGGAGTGATGTTGCTGGGTCAACGACGCTCGGGTCGTATCTACGGGACGGTGGAGCAGAACGCGCTTCTCGTGCTCTGCGGACAGCTCGCGGTCGCGATCGATAACGCGCAACTTTTCACCGAAGTTCAGAACGCAAAAATCTACAACGAGACGCTTCTGCAGAATCTCACCACCGGGGTGGTTGCGGCCGATCGGAGCGGGCTGATCACGGTCTTCAATCGCGAGGTCGAGCAAATCACCGGCCTTGCGGCGTCGGAGCTGCTCGGGCGCATGATCAGCAACCTTCCCGAATCCTTGCGCGACATTTTGGGTGAAACGATTGGGAAGGGCGAGCGGCATGAGAACCGGGAAATCGTGCTGCGTGCAGGCGACAAGAGCACGGTGCTGCGCGCGAGCAGCTCAATCTTCCACGGACAGAGTGGTGAGCCGCTCGGCGCGCTGATGGTGCTAACCGACATCACGACGTTGAAACGGCTCGAGATGCAAATCCGCCGGAGCGACCGGCTCGCCAGTCTTGGCACCCTCTCCGCCGGTATGGCGCATGAAATCAAGAATCCATTGGTCTCGATCAAGACCTTCGCGCAACTCCTGCCCGAGCGGTATCAGGACTCCGATTTCCGGGAAACATTCTTCTCGCTCATCGGGCACGAGGTCGATCGCATCGACTCGTTAGTCAATCAACTCCTCCGTTTCGCGCGTCCAGCCAAACCTTTGCTCAAGCCGATGCACGTGCACGAGGTGCTGGAAAAGGCGCTCCTCCTTGTTGGGCACCGGCTTTATCAAAAAGATATTAAATTAACTCGTTCCTGGCAGGCTGACGTGGATACTATTCGCGCGGATGCAGATCAAATTGAGCAGGTTTTTCTCAATTTTTTCATCAACGCACTCGATGCCATGAAGCCGGGGGGGTCTCTCGCAGTCACAACGGAAATTGGTTCGACCGATACCTGGCCGACGGCACTCCCCGGCGATCCCACGGATGTGCGCGAAATTTTGCGCGTCTCGGTGGAGGACGACGGAGCCGGCATTAAGCCGGAGGATGTCGCACATGTCTTCGATCCATTTTTCACGACCAAAGACTACGGCACGGGCCTTGGCCTCTCCGTTGTGCACGGGATCGTGCAGGAACACGGCGGACAAATCGAAGTGGAGAGCGAGCTCGATCGCGGGACCAGCTTTCATATTCTTCTCCCCCTGGTTCGCCTTCAGGAAGAGGTCGCGGCGGCATGATCTTACCCGCCGCGTGCCTTCTTTATACTCAGGATCCCGATTTCGTTAGGCGAGCCCGCGCCTTTCTCCGCAGCCTGATCGAAGTCCATCATGTCGAAGAGGCCGATCGTCTCGACCCGGTCTTGCAGCAGAATGACCCGGCGATCCTCCTGCTTGATTTGCGCGGTAAGGAAGGCCGCAGTCTTCTCGAGCAGGTGCAGCTGGAATGGCCCAACGTTTTGATCATCGCGTTCGGCACGCCGCGCTCGGAACCGTTGCGCGAGGCGGAGCAGGCCGGGATTTACGCGGCCGAGGATTTGGATTTGGAACGCCAGGATTTCCAGGCGCTAGTCGGCCGGGCGCTCGATCACCTGCGCGTTTTGCAAGACAATCGCGCACTTCGTGCAGAAGCCGCTCACGCCCCCGTCCTCGCGAGTGGCGCCACGCTCGAACCGGTCGCGGAGATTCGCGACGGGGCGCTTCCGGTCCTGCGTTTTCCGCGGTTTTTCCGCCGCTTCGGGACAACGGAAATGCTGATGCGCAACGTGGTCGAGGGCCTGGCCGATGCCGCGATGGTGACGCGCGTCGGCATGTTCGGGCGCCAGCGTCCCGGCGACGGCTATCGGCTGCAAGCGGGTTTGCACTGTCTGCCCGAAACGTATCAGCTTGAATACCGCAAACGGGATCCCCTTGTCCGTTGGTTTGAGCTGCATGCTCATCTCATCTATCGCGCGCATCTCGCGCAGACTCGCGATCACGCGCAAAGAGAACTGCTTCGACGCGCCCTCGATACGGTGGGCGCGGAAGTGATCGTTCCGTTGCACGCGCGCGGCCAGATAACCGGCTGGCTTTTCTTCGGTCATCGCCAAACCGGCCAGCCCTTCGATTACCAAAGCCTCGAGATGCTTATAATCCTCGGCGATCAGGTTTCCATAATGCTGGAGAACGCGTCGCTACACGAGGAAGTGACGCGGCAAAAAACACTGGCCGAGGCGCTCCTGACCGCGATCCCGCCGGGTATTCTCGCTAGCGATGAGAACGCGATCATCCGCTGGTGCAACCCGACCGCTGAAAAGATCCTCGACATTTTGGCCGTGGAGGTCCTGAACAAACCGGTCGAAGCAGCCGGCAGCCGCATTGCATCGCTCCTCCGCGAGACCCTCGCGAGCAGCGCAGATCTGCCGCCTGAGCAATGGGTCGACGCCAAGACCCGGCGCTCGCTTTCCGTCCAAACCCGTCGGCTGATTCATCATCAAAAACCGCTCGGCGCGGTCGTAGTCGTCCAGGACATGACGCCCGAGGAATCCCTGCGCCAAAAACAGGAGTTGCTCGATCGCGCGACGTTCTGGACCGACCTCGCGGCGTGCATGTCACACGAGGTCCGCAATCCACTCGTCGCGATCAAGACTTTCGCTCAACTGCTACCGGAGCGCTTCGATGACCCGGATTTCCGGCGCGATTTCAACCAGATCGTGGTGCAGGAAATCGATCGCCTCGATCTCATTATCACACAGATCAACAACTTTGCCCATCCACCAGAGTTAAGTTTCAAGGCAGTCGATCTTCACGAGCCGATGAAGCGCGCGATCGAGCTGGTGCGGACGCGCAGGCCGCAAGATGGCTTTTCGATTGAAACGGCGTTGCCCGACGATTTGCCCCCCGTGGTGGGGGACGAAACCGCGCTGGCCGAAGCCTTCGCCCATCTCGTCGCGAACGCGGCCGAAGCCACCCAAGGCCTGCCGCGAGGGAAGATTACGCTGTCGGCCAAACCGATTCGAGAAGGCGATCACACCAGCGGGGTCGTAGTCACAGTGCAAGACAACGGCCGTGGTATCGCCGCCGATTTGAAGGACAAGATTTTTTCCCCCTTCTGCACAACCAAGCCGCGCGGGATGGGTCTCGGCCTGTCGATCGTGAAGCGCACCGTGTTCGATCATAACGGTCGCGTCGACGTCGATTCGAATCCGCAGGGCACGTTGGTCAGCGTCCTGCTACCGGTGGCGGAAAACGGCGACTAGGTGATTTCTGATTGGCAAGGCGCAGGCGCGCCATAAGGTGTGCGATACCCCTCAATCAAGAAACCGAAATCGACTATACTCATGATCGTCACCACTCAGCAGCTCTACAAGGTTGCCTACGGAAAGTTCGCCGTTGGTGCTTACAATATCAACAACATGGAACAGATCCTCGGCCTGTTCCGCGGCAACATGCAAAGCAAGGCGCCTTTCATCATCCAAATCTCCAAGGGCGCACGGAAATACGCCGACAAGAGAATGCTCGAAGCCCTCATCCGAACCGCAGACACAATGTTCGCAGACGCGATCTTCGCCGTCCACCTCGATCACGGCGACGAAGAGACCTGTTACGACTGCATCGATTCCGGCTTTTACAGTTCCGTCATGATCGACGCGAGCCACGAGCCCTTTAAGGAAAACGTTGCCATCACCAAGCGCGTGGTGGATCGCGCCCATGAAAAAGGAATCAGCGTCGAGGCGGAACTGGGGCAGCTTGGCGGCGTGGAGGAAGACATCAAGGTCGACGAAGGGCACGCTTCGCTTACCAATCCGGATGAGGCCGTCGAATTCGTTAGGCAAACCGGCTGCGACTCGCTCGCCGCGGCGATTGGCACCAGCCATGGCGCTTACAAGTTCAAGGGGAAACAGGGCCTGCATTTCGACGTCATTGAAGAAATCAAGAAACGCATTCCCGGCACGCCGATCGTGATGCACGGCAGCTCGAGCGTCCCGATCGAGGAAGTGCAGCGGATCAATGCCGCCGGCGGAAAGCTCGACCCCTCAGCCCGCGGTGTGAACGAAAACGAATATCTCCCGGCGGCGCGGCTCGGCGTGACCAAGGTCAACATCGATACCGATGGCCGTTTGGTTTGGACTCGCGTCCATCGCGAATTTTTCCGCGATCATCCCGAGCAGTTTGATTTTCGACCACCCGGGAAAATTTTCGTCGAAGAATACGCGAAATTCATTGCGCACAAAAACGAGAAACTTGGCTCCGCCAATCAGCTCGATGCTGTTCGCGCAACGTTATAAGCGGGCTGCTACAATTGCCGCGCAGCCTGAATCTTATCGCGTTTCGTCGATCTTCTTTGCGCGGTCGACTTCAAAAGTCAGCCGCACGTAGTTCGCCTCAACGCCGACGAGTGAGAGCAAAAAGCGACGCTTGTGCCGGAAAGGAATCGCTCCTTGCACGGCGCGCCATTGCGCGCTTTCGGCCGCGAGTGGTCGATCGGAGACTGCGATCGAGAGCCTGCCTTCTGCCGACAGGTTCTCGTTCACAACATGAACGCAGCGCTGCGCTTCGGGTTTCCCGAGGCGGATGACAAATGACGAGATGCCGCGCGGTAGGGCGCAGTTAAGCTGCGCCTTGGCGTCTGAGGGCGGAGCATCGCCAGCGGCGAACACGATCGAGACGAGCAGGATCGAAACGAAGACTGCGGCTCTCCGAGCGCGCAAAAATAAAAAGGTGATCGAGACGCGGTCCATGGCGTTTTCGTTGAAAGCTTGAAGCACGCCACAATCCAAAGCCGCAGAGGCAAAGGGAGACGATTTAGCTTGCCGTGAAGGCTCAAGAAAGGTAAAAAGAGCGGAACATAACGGCGCAACAGCCACAATGAACACAGAACCTTCAAAAGGGGCTCGGGGGGTGTCGTGTCGTCTCGGGGCAACACTTAATCAGCCGACGTCGATTACGCCAAGCGGTCGCCCTTTGGCTGGTACTGCATCTGCTAACTTAGGCCGCGATTGACGCAATATGAACATGGATTCGAACACCCATCGGCCGACCTTCTTCCGGCCAGTCTGCGCAATTCTCCTGATGTTGCTCTTTCTGGCGCCCAACCTTCGGGCGCAGGATGCCGTTCGGCCCTCGCTCGCCGGCGAAGCCGCGGCGGAAGCTCGTCGGCAATCGATCGAGCAAATCCCCTACAACCTGCTTGCCGGGCCTGTTCGCTTCCGGTTCAGCATTACGACCGGGGTGGAGTACAACGACAACATCAACTTGGCACAGAGAAATAAGGAGCAGGACGTGATCATTCGCCCGCAAATCAACGTCGACGCGATCTGGCCGGTGACCCAATTGAACACGCTCCGGCTCGACCTTGGCCTCGGCTACGCAATTTACCTCGATCATTCCAACGCCGACACCAACACCGTCTTGATCGCGCCGGGCTCGCAACTGGCCTTTGACATCTTCGTCCAGGATTTCCGGATCAATCTGCATGACCGCTTTTCCCTGGAGCAGGATCCGATCGCGGAAGCGCAGTTGAGCAACGTGGTCGATTACGGACGCTTTGAAAACACGGCTGGCATCTCTGTTCTCTGGGATCTGAACAAGGCGGTGCTAACTTTTGGTTACGATCATTACACCTACGTTTCCACCACCAGCGCTTTGTCCTACCTCGATCGCAACGCCGAGGAGCTGAGCTTTAGTGCCTACTTTGCGCTCACCTCAACCACCGGCGGCGGGATTGAGTCCTCGGCCGTCTTCAACTATTACAGCCAGGGTTTCCTCAACAACTCGACGAGCTACAGTGTCGGGCCCTTCCTCGAAACGCAGATCACCAATTATCTCAAGCTGCGCGCCTCGGTCGGCTACCAGTTTATCAATTTTGATAACACCGGCACGGTCGGCGATACGAGCAACTCCGACGATTACTATGCCAACATCCTGCTTTCGCATCGAATCAACGCCGCCATAACTCAAACGCTTGCGGGGGGTCATGAGTCACAGCTTGGCGTTGACTCGAACTTTGTCGCTCTCAATTATGTCCGGCACACCGCAACCTGGGCAATTATCAATCATGTCCTCCTGGCGAGCGAATTTTTCTATGAAGATGGCGAGGATTCCGGCGGCATTTTCGCGGAACATTTTCAGCGTTATGGCGGCGCGGCTACGATGGCCTATCAGCTAACACCGCACATCACGCTCGGTCTCCGCTACCAATACACCCAAAAACAGTCCGACCAGCCACTTCGCGACTACAAGCAGAATCAAGTTACGATCGACGGCACCTACAGTTTTTAGCGAGATCACCTTGTAACGATGAAGCGATTTCTTATCTTATGTAGCCTCTCCGCCTTCGCTCTTTCCCAGAAGTCGCCGGCATTTGCGCAAGATAGCAGCCCCCTTCCCAGTGTTCCCCGGGCCACCGCCGTTGAGCAGCCGGTTCCGGGGACGGCCTCCAATACGGTCATGCGCACCAACTCGATGGCAGTGCTCGACGACAAGAAGAGACTGGGCACTGATGACTTTGTCAGCTTTCGAGTTGTCGAAGATCGTGATGACGAATCGCAGCGGCTCCGCGTGAACGACAACGGCGAATTGGAAGTGCCTTATATAGGCCTTGTCCCAGCTGCGGGCAAGACCTGCCGGGAGCTCGCCTACGACATCAAGGCGGCCCTTGAAAAGGAGTACTATTATCACGCGACCGTTATTCTCGCAGTCGACAAGGTGAGCGAGAAGTCACGAGGCAAGGTTTATGTCTATGGCGCAGTTAAGTCCCAGGGCCCGCAGGAGATTCCCACGGACGAGACTTACACAGTGAGCAAGGCTGTCATTCGTGCCGGTGGCTTTGGTGACTTCGCTGATAAGCGCAAGGTCAAGGTTACGCGCAGGGACGGCAAGGATTTCGTGGTCGATCTAAAGCGGGTCATCGAGCAGGGTCATACCGAGGATGACGTAGTGCTGCAACCGGACGACCAAATCTACGTCCCGCAGCGGCTGGTGAATTTCTAGGTCATGCAGCATCCAGCTCCTGAACGCATTTCGCCCGCCTCGATTACGACCTCGATCGTGACTCGTCTCCACCGCTATCGCGCTCTCTTGCTCCGTCGCTGGTGGATTCCGTTACTGACGATTTGCCTCGGACTCTTTATCGGGGCGTGGATGATCTTCCAGGCGCCGAACGCTTTCCTTTCCACCAGCAAAATGATGGTCGCCGGGAAATTAAATTTGGCGCAGAATGCAGTTTACAGCGAAGACACCAACAACTTCTACGGGACGCAAATTCAGCTCATGGAGAGTGACGAAGTGCGCACCGGTGCTGAGGCTTTGGTGCGGGCGACTCATCCTGAACTGCAACCAGTAAAAATCGCTCTTGCCGTCACGCAAAGGCCCAGAACCTCGATTTTCGAACTGGAGGCAATTGGCACCTCGGCCGACTACACCCAGGCTTATCTAAATGCGGTGATGCAAAAGTATCTCGATGTGAAGAAAGGCATGCGGGCCGACGAGGGCAGCCATGTCACGACCGCCATTACTGAGCAACTTGTGCAGGTGGAGAAGGATCTTCGCAACGGCGAAGACGAGATGCTCGAGTTCCAGAAAGAGAACAACATCGGCCTGCTGCAAGGCGAAGGAAACAGCGCCGCGGCGTATCTCGTCAAGCTCAACCAACAATACGCCTCCCTCAAAACAGAGTACGATTTACTGAGCCTGCTTGACCTCGACCAGAATCTCGACCGGGAACAGAATTCCTTGAAACCTTCGGAAACGGCCACCGCCTCTCCAGATGACGAGGGCATGCCCTTTGCCGACGTCGGACCGGAAGCTGAATATCTAAAGGCAAAGCAGGCCGTGCAGCTGCTCAAGGCCGAACGCGACACGCTCTCTAAGGATCTGCGGCCGAAGCATCCCAAGATCATCAAACTCAACGATGAGATCGACAAACAGGAGAAGCTCATCGCCCTCTATCGACAGGACGCGGTCGAGAAACTCGACACCCGCCGTAAGTCAATTGGCAAGCAGATGGAGAACCTCAAGTCCAACATCGCGGAGTGGGAGAAGAAAGCGCTCGACCTTAGCCAGCGCCTCGCGCAGTTCAACCGCATCAAAGACAAGGTCGATCGCCAGAAAACTCTTTACGACCGCCTCACGAATAGCTTGAAGGACGTCAACGTTTCCCAGGTGGTCGACGGCGGCGACCTTGTCGGCGTCATGGAGAATGCCACCACTCCCGTCTCGGTGCGACCGGGATTGGTTAAAAGCCTGCTTATTGGCCTCGGCTTTGGAGCCTTCGCCGGCCTGGTGATATTGATCCTGCTGGACCGTATCGACGATCGAATGGCGTCCTTCGCAGAATTCCAGCATTACTTCACGGAAAACATCCTCGGGCAAATTCCAAAGGAGAAATCAAAGGGCGCGGTCACGCTTCTCCAACCGGACGACGCGCGGCATGTTTTTGCGGAGTCCTATCGGAACGTTCGTTCCTCGATTTTCTTCATGCCTTACGAGGGCCCACGTCCCAAGACTCTTCTCGTAACGAGCGCGGTGCCGAGCGAAGGAAAATCAACCATCTCGTCAAACCTTGCCATTACCATGGCGCTCTCCGGCGCCAAGACGCTCCTTGTCGATGGCGATCTGCGGCGCGGCGCGTTGCGTGAAGCGTTCGATATTCATTCCAAGATCGGTTTTTCGGAAGTTTTAAAACAGGAAGTGAACTGGCGGGAGGTGGTCGTTCCCACCTCCCTGCCCAGCCTTTTTGTCCTGCCTCGCGGCGAAACCCTCTCGCAGCCGAGCGAGCATCTGCTGCGCGAATCCACCGATGCCTTCCTCAAGGACATTTACAATCACTACGATTACATCATCATTGACAGCTCGCCCGTGCTCGCCGCGGATGACACGACCAGCCTCGCCCCGAAGATCGATGCGACTCTCTTTGTCGTTCGACTCTCCTATACCTCTGCTCGCCTGACGAGGAAGGCACTCGAGCTGCTCTATCATCGCCAGGTTAATGTTCCCGGCATTATCCTGAACTACGTCGATACCTCGCTGCCAGAGTACTACTACTACCAATACGCGGAGTATTATAATACCCCGGCGGCCCCGCAGGAGTCCCGGCACCCGGCGGGAGAAAAACAGGGGCATCGAGTCTAGCGACGGGTCGAGGTTGACGTGGTTTGCCGGCGATCCGGCGCGTTGTTAACTGCTCTTCGCGTCATGATCTCTTCGCCGGCCAAAGATTCGACGATCAATCCGCTGCCCCCGGGCGGCGACGGCGGACGCGCTTTCTTTTTTGCCCGGCAAGTCGGCCGCTTTGCCTCCGTCCAGATGCTGGTGCAGTTGATCGGCTTCAGCACAGGTATTTTACTCGTTAGGCAAATGGCCCAACGCGAGTATGCGCTTTTCACCATCACCAACACCATGCAGGGGACGATCAATCTGCTGGCCGATATCGGCATCAGCATCGGGATGGTCTCGATCGGCGGTCGCGTCTGGCAGGACGGTCATCGCTTTGGCGAGTTGGTCAGCACCGGCTTAAAGCTGCGCCGCAAGCTCGGCACGGCCGCCGTCCTCGCGGTCACACCGCTTCTCTATTACATGCTGATGAAGAACGGGGCTTCGACCCTTTACACGGCAGTCCTGATTGCGGCGGTGCTTGCGGCTCTGTTCGCGCAATTGTCCGTCGGCGTGCTGGAGGTGGTGCCGCGCCTGCGCTCCGACATTCGCCAAATTCAGAGGATCGATTTAACGGGAGCCCTCGCGCGTCTCGCAGTCCTCGGCGCTCTCACCTTTGTGTTTCTCGATGCCGGTGTCGCTGCGCTGGTCGGTTCCGGTACGCTCTTGCTGCAATATCTTTTGCTGCGTCGTTACGCCGCCCGGGTCATCGATCTGCAGGCGCAGGAAAACGCGGAAGATCGCAAGGCGATGGTTGGCTTCATCCGCCAGCAGGCCGCGAACGCCATCTTTTTTTGTCTGCAGGGACAAATCACGATTCTTCTGATCACAGTCTTTGGTCATCGCGTCGGTTCCGTGGCCGAGGTCGGGGCACTAGGACGTCTCGCCATGATCTACTCCGTCATGGCCAATCTTATTGCCAATATCTTAGCTCCGGCCTTCGCGCGTTGTCAGGAAGCGGGTCGACTCGGTCGCATCTACGCAGGCATTGTCGGAGGCGTTGCTGGCTTCAGCCTGCTTGTCTTGGCCGGCGCGGCTTTTCTACCTAACGAATTTCTGTTCGTGCTCGGAAACAAATACGCGCATCTCCAGCGGGAGCTCCTGCTCATGGTTGGCGGCGCTACCATCAACATGCTGGGCAGCACACTCTGGACCTTGAATGCGTCGCGTGCTTGGGTCGTGGGCTCATGGGTCTATATTCCGCTCACGATTGCAACTCAGCTACTGCTCATTCCCTTCATTGATTTCTCGAGCGTGGCCGGCGTCCTTACGTTTAACCTTATCTCAGCCTTCCCAAGCCTGTTACTCAACATCGGCTTGAGTTACCGCGGATTCCTTCAGCCCATCCCAGCCACATGAGGATTCCAAACTTCGGATATCACCTGGCGCGATGGGAGGCGAACCTTCGCCGGAAATCCTTTCGCGCTTCGTTACCTGCGATCGTCGGAACGTCGTTGCCGGTTTCGCGCTCGCTGCCGCTTGATGTTTATTCCTACTCGAGCGAGGCGATGCTTCCGGAACAGGTTCGGTCGATCCGATCTCTTCTGCTCCATGCCGGTCGTCCCAACCGTCTCACGGTTGTTTCCGACGGCACCCATACCGCTCAGAGCATGGCACTGCTGGAAAGGATCGATCCCGTGGTTTCGGTTCGCCCGGCTCAAGAGTATTGTCCGGCCGATTTACCGGAGAGATTTCGCAGCTATGTCACGACTCATCCGGCGGGCAAACAACTCGCTCTTATCATGTCGCTTCCCCGCAGCGGTCCTGCCCTGTACATGGACTCCGACATACTCTTCTTCGCGGGCGCGGTGGACTTGACGCGGGATGCGCGGTCCACTCACGCTCCGGCGCTTTATCTTCCCGACTGCCAGGGTTCCTCCGTCGATCTGCGCGTCCTGCGTCAACCGATCGAGGCGGGGAACCCAGTGAACTGTGGGCTCCTGATGTTGTTCCGCCCCCTTGATTGGTCGCTCGGCATTCGTCGCTTTCTCGAGTTGGAAGGAGAGCCGGATTTCTTTACCAATCAGACGCTCATTCACCTTGTCATGCATGCGAATGACGCGCGGCCTCTCGATGGCCGGAGATATGTTTTGCAACTGGACGACCAGTTTATTTACCCCGATCGCCACGCTGATGGGCAGCTGGTCCTGCGCCACTATGTGAACCCGGTGCGACACAAATTTTGGAACGCGTGATGACCATGCCCAAGGACCCCGCTCAGCCCCTTCGGATTTTGGCCGTGGTGAATCTGCCGTGGGATTCGCGCCTCGGCGCCTCCCGTGTCTGGATCGAGCTCAGTAAGGAATGGGAAAGGGCCGGGCACATCGTGGAGAGGTTCTGTCTCACGGACGCTTTCCCGGAGCCGGCTTCGTCGCGCGCCAGTTCCGCTTTGCGCCAGCTCCGCTTTCCCGCCAGAGCCGCCGCTTACGTGCGGCAAAACGCCAGCCGTTTCGACGTGATCGACGCCTTGATCGGCGTGCTCCCTTATCCGAAAAGCTCTTTGTGTTTCTCCGGGCTGGTCGTCGCCCGCTCCGTCGGGCTGTACCGCCTTTACGACCAGTTCGTGCAACGCTCCCGAGCGCTCTGGCCGGACCAACCGAAAGGGCGCTGGTTTGGCAGATTCTTTCACCGTTCTCTCGAACGACGTGCCCGGCAAAATTCGGAGAGATCGGTCCAGTTTTGCGACTTAATGAACGTGCCTAACGAAGATGAGCGGCGTGAACTGGAGCAAGCTCCGGAAATCGGCGCCCGCGCCATCGTCCAGCCCTACGGTTTAAGCGATGACTTCCGGCACGCCCTGTCGGCAGCGGCGGCCCCGGCGCAAGAACGCCTCCACCGCCAAAAAATCTGCTTCATTGGAATGTGGGGACCGCGCAAAGGAGCATACGATTGGCCCAGGATCATCGCCGCGGTTCGGCAGCGTCACCCCGCGGCGAAGTTCCTTCTCCTCGGCACCATGTTTGACGAAAGCGTCGTTCGTTTGGAATTGGGTTCGGATGACGGAATTTCCTGTCGGACTACTTTTGCCGAGGCGGACCTGCCGGAGCTTCTCGGGGATTGTGCCGTCGGGTTGTTTCCCAGTTACATTGAGGGCTTTGGCCTGGCCCTGCTCGAACAACTGGCGGCCAGATTGCCTACGATTGCCTATGATGTTCCGGGCCCGCGACAGATTCTGCATCCGCAACGCGCGCGCCTCCTCACCGTGGTGGGTGATCCGGCTGCTCTCGCCGCGCGCGCGTGTGAGATTCTCGCCTTGAACACCCAGGAGTACGAGCAACTTTCGGCGGACTGCGCCGCGATCGCGCAACAATACCGCTGGCAGCAAATCGCACGCGAGACGGTCGAGGACTATCGCGCTGCGCTGGAGTTGTTAGGCAGAAGGACTTTGAGCGCGTGACTAACTCACACTCGATTCTGCAAATTGTTCCTCGAGCTCCCGGTGGCCGCGATGGTGTTGGGGATTACGCCCGGATTCTCTCTCTGCGTCTGCGCGAGACTTACGGGTTTGAGACTACCTTTGTTGCAGCCGCCCCGTCGCCCACGACCGAAACGAGCGAGGGCTTTCCTATCCATTCTCCGCTGCGCGACGTGGCAAGCGGACTGCGCCCGGATTTGCACAGCGCGATCATTCTCCACTACGTAAACTATGGCTTTGATCGGCGTGGCATCCCGCTTTGGCTGCCTCGCGTCCTGTGCGAGCTAAGGGCTGGCAGCAAGCTTCTGACCATTTTTCATGAGTTATACGCCTCGGGTTCATTGCGACAGAGCGCATTTTGGTTAGGCCCCCTGCAGAGACGAATCGCGCGTTCTATCGCCGAGCTCTCGGACGAGGCGATTGTGAGCAGTGAAGTGGCGCGTGACCGGCTGCGGGGCCTTGCGCCCAAGACGCGGATCATGGTGCACCCGGTCTTCTCCAATCTTGGCGAGCCGAGTCTCTCACGAACTGAGATCGCTAGGCGTGACCCTCATCGCTGGGTCATTTGCGGTGGCGGCGAATTGGTGGCGAGATCGCTGCGGTCTTTTCTCGGGGTCGCGGCTCGGATCGAGGGGGCCCACGCGCCACGGGAACTTCTTGTGATCGGTGGCGCGGAAAGCTTGGTGACGCGCCGGACCTTGAATGAGTGGAAGAGTTTTAAGACCAATTACTACCCCGAGGTGGATGCACGAGAGGCGTCCGCGCTCCTGGCAGGATGCGCTTTTGGGTGGATTGATTACTTTACCAGCCCCGATATTCCGTTCGCGGCGATTTTGAAATCCGGGGCGTTTGCGGCCTGTTGCGCGCATGGCGTGCTTCCAGTCAGCCCTTCTTTCCATGAGGCCGTGGCGCTCAAGAACGATTGTTTGCCCGGACCATTCTTCGTTAGTTCGTCGGGGCAAAATCTCCCGCCGGAGCCGGAGCGCGGGGAAGCGGCCTGGTCGACCTACTCCTGGTATCAGCGCAACGCCTCCTCGTCTCACCTCGCAGCGATGGTTGCGAGCGCGCTTGGCCAGATTGCTTCGCCAGCGGATCCGCAAGCACTCGATCTTTTCATCGTCCATTGGAATCAACCGACAGCTTGCGTCGCGACGGTCACGGCCTTGCAGGCCCAGGAGATTCCGCTCCAGATCACAGTGGTCGACAACGACTCTGAGGTCGAGTCCTTTCAGCAATTGGAAAAAGCGCTCGATCCGACGGTTGCAGTCGTTAGGCTGGATGACAACAAGGGCTGGGGCGGGGCCTTGAACGTCGTCCTGCGCCACTGGCTCAGGAGCGGAAAGAATTCCTATTGCCTGATCAGCGCACACGACGCCATGCCTGCACCGGATTGTCTCCGCCTCCTCGTGTCAGCGGCGAATGCGGATCCGCAAGTTGGAATTGCTTGTCCGCAGTATCCTGAGCCCTACATCACGCGGTTTTCGCGCTGGCGGGGCGTCCATCCCGAGGTGGTCAAAGCGCGACCGCGGGGTGTGGCGCAGCAGATCGATGTGCCACACGGAACGCTCATGCTCGTGCGGCGCGAATGTCTCGAGGAGATCGGTCTCTTCGATCAGCGCTATTTCGCCTACGGCGATGAGCACGAACTTGGCGCACGCGCCGTCCGCCACGGATGGAAGGTTGTGCTCGTCTGGGGGGCGATGGTTATTAATCCGGCAACATCGACCGAAAGTGTCTGGCGCAGCTACCTTTTCGCCCGCAACTCGCTCTTTCTGGTGCGCGATTACTTTGGCCGGACGGCCGCGGCCGTGCGCGCGCTGCTGATTCTGGTTAACACCACGCGTCTGCTTTTTTCTCGTCGAGACAATGGCTTGATCTTTTCGGCTGGCGCACGCTGGAAAGGAGTTCGGGACTACTTTTCCGGCCGGACCGGGCGGCCGATTGCGCCTTGAAAATACTGATTTCATCTCACGCCTTCGCACCTAGCATCGGCGGTATCGAAACGGTCAGCGGCTTGCTTGCGCAAGAGTTTGTCCGGTTAGGCGAGGAGGTCGCGGTCGTGACCCAAACTGAGGGCGGCGCGGTGGAAACGTTTTCCTATCCGGTGATGCGGCGTCCTTCGTTGGGCGAACTCTTGCGGTCGATAAGATGGTGCGATGTTTTCTGGCAAAACAATCTCAGCCTGCGCACGCTCTGGCCGACCCTCTTGCTGCGCCGAGCGGTCGTGATTACGCACCAGGGGTCCTATTGTCGGCGCCCCACTGGGATTGATCTCGTTCAACGCCTCAAGCACGCCGTCGCACAGGGCACGACGAGCGTTGCCATCAGCCAGGCCGTGGCAGACTGCTTTCGCACCCATTCAATCATCATCCCAAACCCTTATGATACGGGGGCTTTCAACTTTCCGTCCGCTGGCGCGGCGCGCCCGTTGGACTTAGTCTTCCTTGGCCGGCTCGTTTCAGAAAAAGGAGTCGATTTTCTCCTCGAAGCTCTCGTCCGACTTGGCACGCGGAACCTGTTTCCACACCTAACTATCGTAGGGACCGGACCGGAGTGGACCCCTCTCGAGCAAATGACAGAGCGGCTCGGGTTGCGCGACCAGGTTACATTTGCCGGGCCGAAGCGCGGGTCCGAGTTGGTGAAACTGTTGCAGCGGCACAAGATTCTTGTGATACCGTCGCGCTACGACGAACCGTTTGGAGTCGTGGCACTGGAGGGGATTGCGTCTGGCTGTGTGGCGGTGGGCTCCAGTGGCGGCGGTCTGTCGGAGGCGATCGGCCGATGCGGGCTGACTTTTCCAAACGGCGATGTCGAAGTGCTGGCCCAAACGCTGGAGCATTTGCTCCATCAGCCCAACGAACAGGAGCGATTGCGGGCAAATGCCTCAGAGCATCTGGCCAGGTTCAACCCGACCACGATCGCTCAAGCTTATCTCACACTTTTTCGAAGCCTTTTGTGATTCTTCTCTCCCATCCAACCGCCAACCAGAATGTGAGGCAAACCGCTCTGGCCTTTGCCGAGGCCGGTTTGCTCAACGAATTCTGGACTTGTGTCAATTGGCGCCGAGGCAGCCTTCTCGACCGCTTGCTTTCGATTACCCCGCGGGTGCGCAATGAACTGCGCCGTCGCTCCTTTCCCGCCGAGCTGAGCCCTTTTATCCGGACCCAGGCTTGGCGCGAATGGGGCCGGCAGCTTGCGGGACCACTGGGATGGGAACAATTAACATGCGGCGATCGCGGTTTCTTCAGCGTTGATGCGGTCTACCACTCGCTCGACCGCCGGGTGGCGCGACGAACGGCCTCCAGCCTGACGATTAAAATCGTCTACGCTTATGATGACGGTGCCCTCGAGACCTTTCGCGCTGCAAAGAAGCGCGGGATTTTTTGCATCTATGAGCATCCCATTATCCATTGGCGTCTGGTTCGTCAGTATCAGGAAGAAGAAGCGGAGTTACATCCGGAGTGGGCGCCCACTTTGACGGCGCTGGCCGACAACAAAGAGAAACTGGCTCGGAAAGATGAAGAACTGGCGCTCGCCGATCTGGTGATTACGCCGAGCACTTTTGCCAGAGCCAGCATTGCGTCGGCGAAGAATGTGGAGGCGCCGGTTCATGTCATCCCCTATGGGACTGTCCCGGGTAGCGCGCAGTCAGTCCGTCCGTGTTCGACCGGCAAATTGCGTGTTCTTTTCGTTGGGGTGCTGAGTCAGGCGAAAGGTCTCGGCTATCTCATCGAGGCCGCCTCCCAACTCAAAGAAGAAGTCGAACTAACTCTGATCGGGCGCCGGATCAGTGCCGCGATTCCGGCGCCATCAGTCCTCAATAAGTATCGGTGGATTGCTTCGCTTTCCCATCCCGAGCTCTTGCAGGAGATGTGCAAACATGATGTGCTTGTTCTTCCATCGCTCCACGAAGGCTTTGGGCTGGTCATGACGGAAGCGATGGCTCAAGGGTTGGTTGTCATCACTACTGCCCACACGTCCGGTCCGGATCTGGTGACGGATGGTCGCGACGGATTTCTAGTCCCAATTCGCTCATCGGATGCGATCGCTGGGAAGCTCGCACTTCTTCATCGCGACCGTGATCTGCTCAGAGCAATGCAAGAGGCGGCCCGTCGCAAGGCGCTGACTTTCAGTTGGGAAAATTATCGCCAACGCCTGGTCGAACTGGCACGAGAAGTGGTCGCTAGACAGATCGATTCATGAAAGTTATCGCCGATCAGTGGATGCCGCCGTCCGCGCCCGCAAACCTTCCCAAAATCTTCGATTCCTCGAAGACGATTCGGAATATTCGGCGTTTAATCTGGCTGTATCTTTGGCTGCTCATCTTCGAAGGCGCCTTTCGCAAATGGATCGTCCCGCAGTATTCGACTCCTCTCCTGCTCGTGCGCGATCCGGTCGTGGTGGCGATTTACGTCCTTGCGTTCCGCGCTCACATTTTCCCGTATAATGTCTATGTCGTTACTCTGGAGATCATCGCCATTCTCTCATGGGCGACCGGGATTATCGTCTTGCTGCCTTATTTCCCGATTCGGACAATCATTCTCGTGACCGGCTATGGCGTGCGTTCGGATTTCTTGCATCTCCCCCTGATCTTTATTATCCCCGCGGTTTTTGATCTGGAAGATGTAAAACGTGTCGGCTGGTGGACGATCTTGGGAATGATTCCGATGGCATTGCTGATGGTGTTCCAGTTTTCGGCCAAGCCGGATGCCTTCATTAACCGGGCCGCAGGCTTGGGCGAAGGCATGCAAATGCAGGCCGGCGGCGGGAAGATTCGGCCGCCGGGCGTCTTTTCGTTTATCTCGGGCACGGTTTACTACGTGAGCGCGGCGGCCGCCTTCCTTCTCCACGCCTTGATCGCCAGGCTTCCGTATCGGCAATGGCTGCTTTTTGGCTCCGCCGCAGGACTGATTATCGCGCTCGGCGTGTCGGGCAGTCGCTCGGCGGTGCTCGCGGTCGTCGTGGTGGTTGCTTCGCTGGCGGTGGTTTTGCTCATTCGGCCTGGCTTGGTGAATAGATTCGGGCGCCATTTGCTTGTCGCGGTGATGTTGTTGTGGGCGATCAGTTACCTGCCAATCTTTCAACAAGGCCTTGGCATTCTTTCCGAGCGCTTTACGGAATCTTCCGAGGACGTCTCGGTCGTCGGCGGTTTGGTCGAACGGACGATCAGCGGCTTTACGGAAGGCCTGACCGTCCTGAATCGAGTGCCGTTAGGCGGCTATGGGATCGGTGTTGGAACAAGTGGTGGCGCGAGCTTTTTGACCGGTCAGGCTTCGTTTCTCCTCGCGGAAAACGAATGGTCGCGCATCCTGCTCGAGAGCGGGCCGATTCTCGGTCTCGCGTTTTTGATCTGGCGCACGGTCATTGCCATCAAGCTCGGTCATTTCTCAATCCGCGAGGTGAAGGCCGGCAACACGCTGCCGCTTTTTCTTTTCAGCGCCGGCTTTTTTGTGCTGCTGCAAGGTCCTTTTGGGCAGCCCACGAGTCTTGGTTTTGCGGTCGTTTTTGCCGGTCTGTGTCTGGCGGCGAGGCCGCGCGAGCGCGCCGCATCGGAGGCCGTCGATTCTATAAGAGACGATCCAAACCAGCTGGCCGTGCCGCGGGTGCGGGGGCGCTCCACCTACGCGGAGCGATTGCACGACCCCAATACGCGATCCAAACCTGGCCATGGTCCTCTTGATCGGTAATTACCCGGCCGATCAGCAGCAGAGCATGCAGCGGTTCGCGATCATGATGGAGCGCGGCCTCGCCGCCGCCGGCGTCCCAGTGGAGTTGATTCAGCCCCAGCCATT
Source organism: Chthoniobacterales bacterium (assembly GCA_050736975.1). GTDB lineage: Bacteria > Verrucomicrobiota > Verrucomicrobiia > Chthoniobacterales > UBA10450 > Palsa-1392. The sequence goes on from JBOHXL010000216.1 coordinate 29,908, forward strand.
CCTGGGGCGGATTCAATTCGCCGGCCGTTTCGTGGCGAAGTGGCTCGGTTATATCGACAAATTTGTCCTTTTCCCACGACAGTTGAAACGAAAACTCGGGGCCGGAGCTGATCTCGTCCACATCTGCGATCATTCCAACGCGATGTACGGTGCGCGGGTCAGGAATCGCCCTGTCGTGGTCAGCTGCCATGATCTGCTCGCGGTCCGCGGCGCGCTCGGGGAAGCAACCGATTGCCCTGCCTCCGTGACCGGGAAATATCTGCAGCGTTGGATTGTTTCGGGTTTGCGCAAAGCCACCGCCGTCGTCTCTGCCTCGGCCGCCACTTTGCGCGACGCGCAGCGGATCGTTGGGCAGCGCGACGGCCGCCCGCAACTCCTCTTGATTCATCATAGCCTCAATTATCCTTACAAAAAGCAGGCGCCCGCGCGTGCGAGGTTGTTGCTCTCCAAGGTCGAAGGACTCGATGCCGGGCGGCCCTTTGCGCTCCATGTCGGCTCCAATCTGCGCATGAAAAATCGGGAAGGCGTGCTGCGGGTTTTTTCCGGCGCGAAAAATGATTGGGACGGCCAGTTGGTTTTTGCCGGGCAAAAGTTGACCCCTGAATTGCGGTCGTTAGGTGAGCAACTTGGCGTGCTCAACCGCGTTGTCGAAGTCGAAGGGCCGGATAACGATCTGCTCGAAGCGCTCTACAGTTCCGCACTTGTCCTGCTTTATCCGTCGCGCTTTGAAGGTTTCGGCTGGCCCATCATCGAGGCGCAAGCCTGCGGCTGTCCGGTCATTTGCAGCGATCGCGAACCCATGTCCGAGGTCGGGGGCGAGGCGGCCTTGACCGTCCCGGTGGATGACGAAGTGGCGATGGCGCGCGTTCTCCTGCGGCTAACCGATCCCGCGGAACGGGCGCGCTGGAGCGAAAAAAGTCTGCGCAACGCTCAGCGATTCAGCGTCGAGGAAATGATCGCGCACTACGTTGCGCTTTACCGTTCGCTGGGCGCGCAGGTGGTATAGGTTGCAACGATGTGCGGGATTGCAGCCCATTTCAGTTTCGACGCGCCGGCGGCGGCGCTCGACCTTTCCCTGATCGCGCATCGCGGTCCCGATGCCCGGGGGGAATGGACTTCCGTTGACCGGCGCTTTTGGTTAGGCAACACGCGGCTTGCGATTCTCGATCTCTCGCCGGCCGGCGCGCAGCCGATGGTCGATCCCGCGACTGGCAACGTCGTCGTAGTAAACGGCGAAATTTACAATCATCGCGCGCTGCGCTCTGAGCTCGGAGCCATCGACTGGCGGGGGACGAGCGATACGGAGACGCTCTTGTCAGGCTACGCGCGCTGGGGCCGCGGGTTGCTTGATCGACTCAAGGGGATGTTTGCTTTCGTCATCTACGATCACGCGCGTCAGGAACTGTTCGTGGCGCGTGATCGCATTGGTATCAAGCCCCTCTACTACGTTTTGGATGAAGGAAGCCTTCGTCTCGCTTCCGAGGTAAGAGTCCTGCGCTCTTCCTCGTCGGCGATCACGTCCGGATCGATCGGCGCTTATCTGCAGTGGGGCGCCTGTCCCGAAGACAAACTCCTGTATCCTGAAATTCAGGTCGTTCCCGCAGGGCACGCGATGACGATCGGTCGGAATGGAAAGCCTGAGATGTGGCGCTATTGGCCGCGCACCAGGAAATTCGCATCGGCTCCCGCTGCTGCGCCGCAAAAGATCCGTTCGCTCCTCGAGACTGCGGTGGAGGAACACCTGCTCTCCGACGTCCCGGTGGCGAGCTTCCTCAGTGGAGGAATCGACTCCTCGATTGTGACCGCGCTGGCTGGGCAACGGCTCGGCCGGCAGCTACAAACCTTCACCGTCGGTTTCGATCTCGACGGTTTCGACGAAAGTGCGATCGCTCTCGAAGTCGCACAGCGTTACGGTAGCACGCACCGGCGTCTTCAGCTCGCGGAGGCGGAAGTGATCGAATCGGTCACGGAAGCGGTCGCGCATCTCGATTTGCCCTCGGTCGATGCGATCAACACCTACATCGTGTCGCGCGCCGTTGCCCAACAGGGCGTGAAAGTCGCGCTCTCCGGTCTCGGCGGCGATGAACTCTTCGGCGGCTATCCCAGCTTCCGCGATGTGCCGCGGTTGCAATGGCTGGCGCGGCTCCCGCGTGTTTTGCGCAGGGCATTGGGCGGGGAACGGCTGGCCGACTTGCCTGACGAGGGGGGGACCTGCGAGCTGGCGCAATGGCGCCGCCGCTTCTTTACCGATGCCATGCTCAATCAAGCCGGTTTGCCTAACGAAAAAAGGACGCTTAAATGTCCAGTCGAGCTCCCCGATGATTTTGCCCGGATCAGCTGGGCGGAGCTGACCGGCTATATGCGGCCCATGCTCCTGCGTGATTCCGACCAAATGAGCATGGCGGTATCGCTCGAGCTGCGCGTTCCGTTGCTTGATCATGAGCTGGTTGAATATTCGTTGGGTCTGCCCGCCGCGGAAAAGAAACGATACGGCGGGCCGAAAGGGTTGCTCGTCGAAGCCTGTCGCGACCTCCTTCCGGCGGCGGTCTATCAACGCCCAAAAGCCGGCTTCGCTCTGCCGATGCAGGAATGGATGTCCGGACCGCTCGCCTCCTTCGTCGAGCAAGGTTTAGGCGAAGTCGTCGCGCGCTGGCTGCTGCCCCGTGATTTCGTTGCGGGTGTGCGGGAGAAGTTTGGCCGCGGCGAGCTGCATTGGACCCGGCTCTGGAGCATCGTCGTGCTCGGCCATTTCGTTAGGCGCAGCCAAGCGTTGTGTGGTGCGGATGAAAATATTGCGCTGCATTCACTCGCTTGATCCCGCGATTGGCGGACCGTACGAGTCGGTCAAGCAGTCGTCACTCATCTTCGTCCAGCGCGGGCACGAGGTGGAAGTGGCTTCGCTCGACCCGCCCGAAGCTCCGGGCGTGAAGGAATTTCCCGGAAGGGTGCACGCGCTCGGGCCTGGCCGTGGAAGTTATGGTTATGCGCCGCGTTTTGTCTCGTGGATCAGAGAGCATCACGCGGAGTTTGACGCCGTCGTCGTGCACGGCATCTGGCAATATCACAGCTTTGGTGTCCGGCGCGCTCTGCACAAGACGGGCACGCCCTATTTCGTTTTTCCGCACGGAATGCTCGATCCCTGGTTCAAGCGCGCTTACCCGCTGAAACATCTTAAGAAACTGCTCTACTGGCCCTGGGCCGAATATCGCGTTCTCCGAGATGCCGCCGCCGTCCTTTTTACCTCGGAGGAAGAGCGGCGTTTGGCCCGCCAATCGTTTTCTCTGTATCACTGCCATGAAGTGGTCGTGAACTATGGAACCGCGGTGCCGGAGGTCGATTTTTCAGCGGCGCGGGAAAATTTCCTGCGCCGCTTTCCGCGATTGCATGGCAAGGAGCCCCTCCTTTTTCTTGGTCGCCTGCACGAGAAAAAAGGCTGCGAAGAATTGATCCGCGCCTTTGCGGCGATCCAGAACGTTTCGCCGGGATTACATCTTGTCATGGCGGGGCCGTGCGCGGACGAAGATTACCTTCGGGGCCTCAAGCGCCTGACGAATGAGTTGGGCTGCGCCGAAAGCATTACCTTCAGCGGCATGCTGAAGGGCAATCTGAAGTGGGGCGCTTTGGCCGCGGCGGAAGCGTTCATTCTCCCCTCCCACCAGGAGAACTTCGGCATTGCGGTCGTGGAAGCGCTGGCCTGCGGTAAACCGGTCCTAATTTCGAACAAGATCAACATCTGGCGGGAAATCGTGGGGGATGGCGGCGGTTACGCCGAGGAGGACGATTTCGCGGGCACGCGACGCCTGCTGGAGCGATGGTGCGAGACCTCGCCGGCGCTACGCCAGGAGATGAGCCACCAGGCGCGGCACTGCTTTGCGCAGCGTTTCGAAATCAATCGCGCGGTCGATTCCCTTCTCGCCGTTTTTCAGAATCCGGCGCCTGGGGCATGAAGATTACGATTGTCCTCGGTGCGTTCTTTCCTGTTCCGCCGCTCGAGGGCGGGGCAGTGGAGAAGATCTGGTTCGCGCTCGGCCAGGAATTCGCCAGGCAGGGACACGAGGTGGTGCAGATTTCGCGCGCGCATCGCAGTCTGCCATCGAGCGAAGAAATTGCCGGCGTCAGACATGTGCGGGTGCGGGGCTTTTCCCAGCCGCGCTCGATTTTTTGGTTGAAGTGGCTCGACCTGCTCTACTCACGGCGGGTGCGCCGCGTCTTGCCGCCTGCCGAGGTCCTGGTCACAAACACGTTTTGGCTTCCACTTCTCGTTAGACGAAAGGACCGCGGTCTGGTCTATGTGCACGTGCAACGCGGGCCAAAGGGACAGATGCGCTGGTACGCGCACGTCGCGCGACTTTGCGCGGTCTCGCGCGCGATTGCCGACGAGATCGTGGCGCAAGCGCCGGAGTTGCGCGACAAGGTTCGCGTTATCCCAAACCCGCTCCCGTTCCGCGTCGACCGCACTGCGACCGAGGTTCGTGAGCAGACGATTCTCTTCGTCGGCCGCGTTCACCCCGAGAAGGGGATCGAACTACTCCTCTGCGCCCTGCCCCATTTGCCCGCGGAAATCCTCGCGCGCTGGAAGATAAAGATCGTCGGGCCGCATGAAGTCGAGTTCGGGGGCGGCGGCGAGTCGTTCCTGCACCGGATGCAGAAGCTTGGCGCGCGCTCCGGGGCGCAGGTGGAATGGCGTGGCAAGGTCTTCGACCCCGTAGAGCTGGCCGCGCAATATCGCTCGTCGCTTGTCTTCATTTACCCGTCGATCGCGGAGGGGGGGGAGGCATTCGGGGTCGCGCCGCTCGAAGCGATGGCCCACGGCTGCGCGCCGCTGGTCTCCGATCTGGCCTGTTTTCGTGATTACATTGTCGACGGCGTCACCGGCTTTGTTTTTGATCATCGTGGACCTGAGCCGGAAAGAAAACTTGCCGGTCGCCTCGCGGAGTTGCTCAGTGGGAAAAACCAAATTCGCCAAATCGGGGAAGCGGCGCGTGCGAAAGCTGTTGAATTTGATGTCGTGAAGGTGGCCCAGCAGTACTTGGAGGATTTCGCCAGTCTGGTAAACGATGACGCCTAACGAATGACCGAGCCACTAAAAAATGTCGGTGCCGCGCAGTCGACGCCGTTTGACTCGCCCTGGCCAGTCAGCGAACGGCTCCGCCGCATCTTGTGGGAATTTTGCTGGGTCGTCTTTTGCGGCTGGACTCCCAAGCCGGCCAATCCGTGGCGCCTTTTCTGGTTAGGGGTTTTCGACGCCAAAATTCATGGCACACCCTTTGTCCATCAGCGGGCTCGGATCGCAATTCCGTGGAACCTCACTTTGCACGATCGGGCCTGCCTGGGCGATCGCACGAACGCCTACAGCCTCGGGGAAATTGAGATTGGGTCAGGCGCGGTCGTCGCGCAGGAAGCATATCTGAGCACCGGGACGCACAACTTTTCGCAGGCCGCAATGCCGCTTGCGGTCGCGAAAATCACGATCGGCGAAGATGCGTTTGTCGGCGCGCGCGCCTTCGTCATGCCGGGAGTAAAAATCGGGGCGCGGGCTATTATCGGCGCGTGCTCGGTCGTCACGCACGATGTGCCGGAGAATGTGATCGCAGCGGGAAATCCCTGCCGCGTCTTGCGGCCGCGCCCGCGCTGACCGCTTTCTGGCAGTCAAACTTACTCCGCCCGGCGAAAGCGCACCGCCAGTTGCGTCATCAATCGATTCGTTAGGCTAACGGGCAGACGGCGGGTCAGCATTTCAAGCCCGTCAATGATGGGCCGCGGAATTCGGCGAAGAACGAATTCCGTCTTCAAGTGACCGCTGGTAAGCGGATTGGTCGATAAGGACAACTTCTCCATAATGAGCCCGGCCCGAGCGGCAAGCGGTTCGATCTCGTCGGGATGAAGAAGGAAAATGTGTCCATCGGCGTCGGGCCTGAATTGCATTGGCTCAAAAACCCCCGGATCGGAGGATTCGCTAAACTTCGGCAGCTTGTTGCGAAAATAGGCGCCGTTGGGTGTCGTCATGATGACGTAGCCGCCGGGCCGCACCAACTGCGCCGCGCGCGTCAGCAATTGATCGGGATGGGCGGTATGTTCAATCACCTCGGTGATGAGCACGCCATCGAAGGGTGTGGGGAGATCCACGTTGAACGCGTTGCCCGGAGCGAAGTGAATGGTACCGAATTCCAGCTTCAGCCGGACGTAATCCGCCAGCTCGGAGCGCATGTCGTTCCACGTGACGTCGTATCCCATTTCGGCGAGGCCAATGGAAAAATTTCCCTGGGCGGCGGCGATATCGAGAATGCGCGCGCCGGGCGGCAACACTTCCACCAGGAGACGAAAGGTGGCGCGACGCCTTTGGTGGTACGCGTAGGCGTAGCCGCGGTTTATTGTCTGGCCGTAGACTTCTTCCAGATCATAGCGATAGGAAGCCTTCCATGAGGCTGGCCAATTTTCCTGGAGTTCGATGCGCTTCAAGAGAATAGAAAAAGCGAGGTCGCCGGAATGAATCCGCTAGTCCACTGGCCTGTCTAGGATGCCCGATGGTTGACCGCGCATGACGAAACCCGATGCTCTCTAGTGTAACAGCATGGATCGATCTCGGGGAAAATTTCTCTTTCGCCTCGAACAGCGGGCAGCCACGATCGGGCAATTCTCTGCGATGAACGTTTCGGCAAACCTGGTGAGATTTTGAGTCGCTCTTTTGTCGTGGATAAACCCACTGCACCAGTCCCGGTCTCGGTCATCGTGCCAATCAAGAATGAGGCGCAAAATCTGCCGCGCTGCCTCTCCTCGGTGGCGTGGGCGGATGAAATTTTCGTGGTCGATTCGCAAAGCGGCGACGGATCGCAGCAGATCGCCAAAGAGCGGGGGGCGCGGGTCGTGCAATTCGAGTTCAACGGTACCTGGCCAAAAAAGAAAAACTGGGCGCTCGAGCATCTGCCTTTTCGTAACGATTGGGTCTTCATCCTCGATGCGGACGAAGTCCTGCCGGCGGGAGCGGAAGCGGAGGTTCGGGCCGCAATCGCAGCCGCGGGACCGACTGCGGGATTCTGGATCAATCGCCGCTTCATGTTCATGGGGCGCTGGCTGCGGCACGCCTATTATCCGAACTGGAATTTGCGGCTCTTCCGTCACTCGTTAGGCCGCTACGAGAAGCTGACGGAGGTCGCAACGGCCAGCGGCGACAACGAAGTGCACGAGCACGTCATCGTGCAGGGGCCGACCCGGCGACTTCGCTGCGAACTGGATCACTACGCCTTCCCTTCGGTCGAAGTTTTCGTCGAGAAACACAATCGCTATTCCAACTGGGAGGCGCGCGTCGCCTGGGCGAAGGAAGGGGCCGCCGAGAGTGGCTCGACTTTGCAGAGCGCACGCGTCGCGCAGCGCCGCCGGCTTAAACGCCTCGCGCGGCGGTTGCCGTTTCGAGCGCTCCTCCGCTTCCTTTATGTTTACCTCTGGCAGCGCGGCTTTCTCGACGGACGCGAAGGATATTACTTCGCGCGGCTGCACGGCTTCTATGAGTTCCTTTCCGTCGCGAAGACTTATGAGCTAAGGAAGAAGGGCTAGAACTCCGCGCTGCCCGGGGTGCGGGCAAAAGGGATAACATCGCGAATGTTCGAGACGCCGGTGACGAACATCAGCATCCGCTCAAAGCCAAGACCGAAGCCGGCGTGCGGCACCGTTCCGTAGCGGCGCAGATCGAGATACCATTTGTAGTCCGCCAGATTCATGCTGTGATGGCGCAGGTTTCCTTCCAGGACATCGAGGCGTTCCTCACGCTGGCTGCCGCCGACGATTTCGCCAATGCCGGGGACGAGCAGATCCATCGCGGTCACGGTCCGGTTATCGTCATTCAAGCGCATGTAGAACGGCTTAATTTCTTTCGGATAATTGAATACGGTGATGGGTGACTTGAAATGGTTTTCCGTCAGCCAGCGCTCGTGTTCCGATTGCAGGTTGAGGCCGTACTCGACTGGAAACTCGAATTTCTCCGCGCTCTTCTGCAGCAACTCGACCGCCTCGGTATAGCTGATGCGCTGGAACGGTCTTTCGATGACGAATTCGAGCCGTGCGAGCAATTCCTTGTCGACGAACTTGGCGAAGAGGCCCAGTTCCTCGGGGCAATAGTCGCGGATGTCGCGCACGAGGTATTTCACCAGTTCCTCCGCCAGGTCCATGTCACCCTGCAAATCACAAAACGCCATTTCGGGCTCGATCATCCAGAACTCATTGGCATGGCGTGAGGTGTTGGAATTTTCGGCGCGAAAGGTCGGGCCAAAGGTGTAAACCTTCGAGAGCGCACAGGCGAACGCCTCCGCCTCGAGTTGTCCGCTGACTGTGAGATAGGTTGACCGACCGAAGAAATCTTTCGCGTTGTCGATCTCGCCGCCCGGCAATCGCGGCGGGTTTTTTAGATCGAGCGCCGTGACCCGGAACAATTCGCCCGCGCCCTCGCAGTCGCTTCCTGTGATAATCGGCGTATGGACATAAACAAAGCCGCGTGTCTGGAAAAATTGATGGATGGCAAAAGCCAACCGGCTGCGGACGCGAAAGATGCAGCCAAAGAGATTGGAGCGCGGACGAAGGTGCGCGATCTCGCGGAGGAATTCCGGGGTATGCCCTTTTTTCTGCAAGGGGTAGCTATCATCCGACGGGCCGACGATCTCGATGGAATTGGCGATCATTTCCCAGCTTTGGCCTTTGCCCTGGGAGGCGACGAGCTGCCCCTGCGCGCGGATCGAGGCGCCGGTGATGAGCCGCTGCACGGCGGCGTAGTTAGGCAAAGTGCTGCGAGCGATGATCTGCAGGTTGCGTAGGCCGGAACCGTCGTTCAGTTCAATGAACGAGAAATCCTTCGCATCGCGCCGTGTGCGCACCCATCCCTGCACCAGCAACCCCTCGCGCGGGGCGGTGCTTTGCAGGGCGTCCTTTACCGAAGTGGGACTGACCATGGCAAGAAAGTTGCCGGACGAAGGCAATCGGACAAGTGAAGAACGAGATTCCGCGGTCCGGCGTCGACCGCGGCTCGTTAGGCCGAGACACGACGGGCGCGCTTTTCCGCCAGGATTTCCGCGATGCAGCGCACCATGTCGTCGAGGTGGAAGGGATTGGCGACGAAGGTGTAGCCGCCCAGAAATCCGATCGAGCCGATCTGGCCATTCTGCGCCAGACTCGTTAGGCAAACCACCGGCACATCGTGCAGCGCGCGGTCGGCATGAATCCGCTGCGCGACTTCGTCGATCTCCAGGTGTTGCGGCTCGGCGTCGAGCAGGATCAGGTCGGGCTGGAAATGCAGCGCGATGTCGAGGACGCCGGGGCTGTAGTCTTCCTTCTGGATCAGGTATTGCCCGCTTGCTTCCAAGGCGGAGCCGACCATCGCCGTCAGGTGCGGCTCGTGATCGATCAGCAGGATGCGTTTCGGCGTGCTCATGCGACTAACGAATTGTCAGGGCGATTATTAGCAGCCGTTATGCCACGGTGACATCGAGCCCCGCGGCTGGCCCGGCTCGCTCGCCGACGGTCAAGTCCCGCTTTTTAATTGAACCGCGTATGCTTAATTGCTCACTTGCCGTTATGTCGAACCAAACGAAGAAGCCCGCTCCTGCAGCGAACTTCGAACAGGCCATGAAACGCCTCGAGGAGATCGTGGAGCGAATGGAATCCGGCGACCTGCCTTTGGAAGATTTGATCGTGCGGTACGAAGAGGGCATGAAGCTGGTCAAAGTTTGCCAGGAACGGCTTGCTTCGGCCGAGCAAAGAATCGAGATCATCACTCGCAACAGCGCCGGGAAACCGGTCGTAAAGGAATTCGAACCGAACGTCGCGCCCGTTGCGGTCCCATCTGAACCCGAAGGAGAATCAAAAAATGTCGACGTTAGTCTCTTCTGAAGCGCCCGCGCAAACCATGCGTTTGCTCGATGGTATTCAGTCGCCCGACAGCATAAAAGCGTTGCCGGAGGAAAGTCTTCCGCAGCTCGCGCAGGAAGTGCGTGACGAGCTGATCGAGGTCCTCTCGAAAACCGGCGGCCATCTCGGGCCGAACCTTGGCGTGGTCGAGCTGACGATCGCGCTCCATCGGGTTTTTAATACGCCGCACGACAAACTCGTCTTCGACGTTAGCCATCAGGGTTACGTCCACAAAATGTTTACCGGCCGGCTCGATCGCATCCATACGATGCGGCAATTCGGTGGCCTCAATGGGTTCCTTCTTCGCACCGAAAGCGAGCACGACGCCTACGGCGCAGGTCATGCCGGAACCGCCTTGTCGGCCGGGCTTGGGATGGCGGTGGGGCGCGACTTGTTAGGCGGGGATGAGAACGTCGTGGTGGTGGCGGGAGATGCCGCCTTTACCTGTGGCATCAGTTACGAGGCGCTCAACAACGTCCGGGTGCAGACGAAACGATTCATCGTCGTCCTGAACGACAACGAATGGTCGATCGCGAAAAACGTCGGAGCGATCGCCGCTTATCTGAACAACATTGTGACCAACCCGACCTATGCCCATTTGCATGACAAGGCGGGCCGCTTCATCAAGGCGATCGCGGGCAAGAGCATGTTGCACCTCGCGCACAAGGTCGAAGAAGGCGTCAAAAATCTTCTTGTGCCGAGCGTCATTTTTGAGGAGCTGGGTCTGCGTTACTACGGCCCGATTGATGGTCACGACATCCCGCTCCTCATCCGCACCTTCGAATTTTTGAAAACTCAGGACGAGCCGGTCCTGCTTCATATTCTGACGAAGAAAGGCAAAGGCTACGAACCGGCCCTGGCCAAACCGGACAAGTTTCATGGCCTCGGCAAATACAAGATTGAAAGCGGCGAAACCGCGCCCGCCCCGACGCCCACCTATTCTGAAATCCTCGGCAAGACGTTAGGCAAATTCGCCGACACCAACCGCAAGATCGTGGCCATCACCGGCGCGATGCCGAGTGGGACCGGCCTCGGTTTTTTCCAGGCGCAACATCCCGATCGCTACTATGACGTTGGCATCGCGGAGGAACACGCCGCGCTTTTCGCCTGCGGCCTCGCAACCCAGGGGCTGAAGCCATTCCTTACGATCTATTCGACTTTCATGCAGCGCGCCTACGACATGATCATTCACGACATCGCGTTGCAAAACTTGAACGTCGCGCTCTGCATGGATCGCGCCGGCCTGAGCGGTGATGACGGCCCGACCCACCATGGCCTTTTCGATATCGGCTATCTGCGGCACATCCCCAACATCGTGCATATGCAGCCGAAGGATGAAGACGAGTTTGTCGACATGCTTTGGACGATGGCAAACTACAGTTCCGGCCCCATCGCGATTCGGTATCCGCGCGGCGCCGGCACCGGGGCGCAACCCAAGGCGGCGCCGAAGTTACTCGAAATCGGCAAATCCGAGGTCGTGCAGCACGGCAAGGACGTCGCCATCTTCGGCCTCGGCAACATGTTCGAGATGGCGCAGGAAGCAGCGCAGAAATTGGAGGCGCAAGGAATCTCGGTCGCACTCATCAATCCGCGCTGGATCAAGCCGCTCGACACCGGCACGCTCGAGTTTTTTGCCCGCAGCGTGCAGGTCCTTTGCACGATTGAGGACCACGTCCTGCATAATGGATTCGGCTGCGGCGTGATGGAGCACCTGCACACGCAGAGAATCAATACCCCGGTACTTCGGATCGGCTGGCCCGATCAATTCATCGAGCACGGCACCATCCCAATCCTGCGCAAGAAGCACGGCCTGACGAGTGACGCGCTGGTCGAAAAAGTATTGCCGCTCTTACACCGACGCAAAGAACAACCCCGCCCCACCGCCGCTTGATCATCCCGGCCACGGGCTGACTTGACGCTGTCGGCGCGCCTGTCGATTAGAAGGCTCCGCCTTCACCTTCGCTCATGAGCGTCATCGAAACCGCCGGCCTGACCAAAGTCTATCGTACCTATCGCAAGGAGAGCGGGCTCTGGGGCTCGGTGAAAGGACTCGCCCGGCGACGCTACGACGAGACGCGGGCGGCGGACAACATCTCCTTTCAAATCGAAGAGGGCGAGCTGGTCGGCTTTCTCGGTCCGAACGGTGCCGGCAAGACAACCGTGCTCAAGATGCTCTCCGGCCTCCTCAATCCGACCTCCGGTCAGGCGCGCGTCCTCGGCTTCGTCCCCTGGGAGCGACGCGACGAGATGAAGCGCCAGTTCAGTCTGCTCATGGGGCAGAAAAATGCCCTTTGGTGGGACCTGCCCGCCCAAGAATCGCTGGACCTGAACCGCGCCATCTATGGAATCGATCGCGATCGTTTCAAAAAGGTGGTCGGCGGCCTGAGCGAGTTGCTCGAGGTGCAGGACAAAATGAATGTGATGGTGCGCGAGCTGTCGTTAGGCGAGCGGATGAAGATGGAGCTTATCTCCGCTCTCATCCACGAGCCGCGCATCCTTTTTCTCGATGAACCGACGATCGGACTTGATGTCGTCAGCCAGAAGCGGGTCCGCGAATTTCTGCGTCTTTATAATCGGGAGCATCGCATCGTCACGATGCTGACCAGCCATTATATGCAGGACATTGAGGAGCTCTGCCATCGCGTCATCATCATCGATCGCGGGAAAATTTTCTTCGACGGCGAGTTAAGCACGATCATCGACCGTTTTTCCGGCCACAAGATCATCAGCCTGACCTTCGCGGACAGGCAGGAGCGCGATTTTTCCACACTGGGCGAGGTCGTCGAGCAGACGCCTCTTAGCGTGCAGCTCAAGGTGCCGCGCGCGAAAGTCACGGAGGTCTGTCGGCAACTGCTCAGCGCCTGTTCGGTCTCCGACATCAACGTGCAGGAATTGCCGGTTGAGGATGTGATTCGCCAGCTCTTCGGCGAGCGCCGCGCGGAAAATCGCGCGGCCGCATCGCAGGTCGTTTGAATTATCGCCTAACGAATGGCGGGATTTTCCGGGGGTCGACTGCCGCTACACCCAGGAGCGTTGCATCGAGGTCCTCAGCTCGTGCACGTAACCGGGGTTCACTTCGAATTCTGTCGTCGGCATTTCTGCCGGCGTAACCTGTTCTCGGTACGGTCTGCTTTCAACGTAGCCCGCCGCAAGCAGCGCGTTCAATACGTCCGTGATGTCGTCCGGCGGGATTTGGGTGTGCTCCTGCAGCTGGCACCCCGAAACCGCCTCGGCGAATCCGAGCGCTTTCAAGACGGCGAGTTCGCGACCGCTGAGTTTGATTCGACGCATCAGAGTAAATGAGCAGTTCGCATACCCGAAATTCGCGCGCAACAGGCGTCATTCTTTACTCCGGGGAGCGTGCGCGGTAACTTTCCAGTCCAATGCCGGTTTCCGAGGATCAAATCAAAGAGGCGCTAAAGACGGTGAAGTATCCCGGCTTCAGTCGCGACATCGTCTCGTTCGGTTTGGTAAAGGGAATCGAGGCGCACGACGGGAGCGTCGCCGTCCAGCTTGCCCTGGCGACGAACGATCCGGCCGTTCCGCAGACGATCAAGAACGAAGCCGAAGCTGCACTGCGCAATCTCGCCGGGGTGAGCGAAGCGAAGGTGCGAATCGACATTCACGCGCCCCCCGCTGGGAGCGGCAGCAGCGGCGTTGGCGCGGCGAAAATCAACGGAATCAAGCACGTCATCGCGATCGCCAGCGGCAAGGGCGGCGTCGGCAAATCCACCATCGCGGCAAACCTCGCCGTCGCGCTCGAGCAAACCGAGGCTGCGGTCGGTCTGTGCGATTGCGATATCTATGGACCGAGCATCTCGCTCATGTTTGGCTCGCGCGAACGCCCGATGGCGACGGAGGAAAATCGCATCATTCCGATTGAGCAATATGGGCTGCGGCTCATGTCGATGGGATTCCTCCTCGACGACACCTCGCCCGCAATCTTGCGCGGGCCGATGGTGACTCGTTACACCCAGCAATTCTTGCGGCAGGTCGAATGGGGCGAGCTCGATTTCCTTGTGCTCGATCTTCCGCCGGGCACCGGCGACATCCAGCTTACGATCGTACAGACGGTCGCATTGGCCGGTGCGATCATTGTCACCACCCCGCAGGAAGTCGCTCTGATCGACGCACGCAAAGCCTCGGCCATGTTTGAGAAAGTCAACGTGCCGGTCCTCGGCTTGATAGAGAATATGAGCTATTTCGTTTCTCCTTCAGATGGCAAGCGCTACGACATCTTTGGGAGCGGCGGCGGCGAGCGCGAAGCAAAGCGGATTCGGGTGCCATTGTTAGGTCAGATCCCGATCGACATTGCGACCCGCGAAGCCGGTGACCGCGGGATGCCCGTGACCGCGGAAGATCGCGCTTCGCAGGTCAGCGCGGAGTTCCTCCGGATCGCCCGGCGCCTGCGGGAAATCTTGCCCACAAGGTAGAGCTTGCCTTTTTTCCGAGAATCCGACTAAATACCGGCCGCTTTGGTTCGTCTAATGCTGAAAAGCTCAGCAGGAATGGATGGGCCGCAGATGCTCAAATGAAAGAGAACGCCGAGATGGATTCGTCCGAAGACGCCGCCTCACAGTTTTTGAAAAACTCCGTGCTCTACAAGGAATTCCTCGCCGAGCGCGAAGAAATCTTGAAGCACAAGTGGATCGAGAGTGAGAAGGCCGGGGCCGACATCGGATTTGAAAAAGCGCTGCTCGATTGGATCGTGAAACATCGGTCCAGTTGGCGCGAACGAAGAATGCGCGAAAACAAGCCAAGCAAAGCGCCGGCCTGAGACCGCGCGCGTTTCCTTTAAGGCGATCCCGTGAGGTCGCGAAGGAAGATGAACAAGAACCGCTCACCGAACGAAACCAACCCCGTCCGCATCTTCGATGCGGAAGAGATGCGACGTGCCTTGCGTCGGATCGCGCACGAAATCATCGAGCGGAATCGCGACCTCTCCACTCTCATCCTGGCCGGCATCCCGGCGCGCGGTGTAGAGCTGGCCGAGCGCATCGCGGCGGAGATCGAAGCAATCGGAAACGTGCCGGTCACGACCGGTGTGATCGACGTCTCGATGCACCGCGACGACGTCGGTAAACGAGCCGCGCTTCCAGTCGTCAGGGCATCGCAACTGCCCCTTCCACTCGAGGAGCGGACGGCGATCATTGTCGACGACGTGCTCTTTACCGGGCGCACCTGTCGTGCCGCGATGGACGCGCTTGGCTCCTTCGGCCGGCCGGCTGGCATTCAGCTTGCCGTCCTGATCGATCGGGGTCATCGCGAGCTTCCGATCCGGCCGGATTATGTCGGGAAGAATTTGCCTACCGCGCCGGGAGAACGGGTCCGGGTACGGCTGGAAAAGACGGATGGTGAGCCGGACGCGGTCTGGCTGGAGAAGGAATGAATCGCCAATCATGAGCACGCGCTGGACACGGAAAGACTTGCTGGGTCTGCGCGAGCTGTCGGCCGAGGAAATTACGCTCGTCCTGGAGACGGCTGACGCTTTCAAACAAGTCGGGACGCGTGAAGTGAAGAAAGTTCCGGCCCTCCAGGGCAAGACGCTGATCAACCTTTTCGTCGAGCCGAGCACCCGGACTCGCACCTCTTTCGAGCTGGCAGCCAAGCGGCTGAGCGCGGACATCATTAACATTTCCGCCGCCGCGTCTAGCCTAACGAAAGGCGAAACGCTGAAAGACACCGCCCGGGTCCTCGAAGCGAATCACGCCGATCTCATCGTGCTGCGGCACAGCTCGGCCGGGGCGCCGCAATTTCTCGCCAGCCGGATCGGTTCGAGCGTGATCAATGCCGGCGATGGCGCGCACGAGCATCCGACGCAGGGGTTGCTCGATCTCTACACGATTCGCGAGAAGAAAGGTGTGATCGCGGGACTGCACGTCGCGATCATCGGCGACATTCTTTTTAGTCGAGTCGCGCGCTCGAATATTTTTGCCCTTCTCAAGCTGGGAGCGCGCGTCAGTTTGGTGGGGCCGAGCACGCTTGTGCCGCGTGTCTTTGAACAGCTCGGCGTTACGGTTTCGCACCATCTCGAGGAGGTGTTGCCAACGGCAGATGTCGTCAACCTGCTCCGCATTCAGCACGAGCGGCAGCGCAAGGAATATTTCCCCGGGCTCGGAGAATACATCCGGCTCTTTGGCCTAACGAAAAAACGTGCCCAGCTTTTGAAGCCGGATTGCCTGATCATGCATCCTGGGCCGATCAATCGCGGGGTCGAGATCGACAGTGAACTGGCGGACGGCGCACAGAGTGTGATCCTCGATCAGGTTACCAACGGTCTGGCCGTACGCATGGCAGTCCTTTACCTCTGCGGAGGGCTGGCGAGATCATGAAAACTCTGATCCGAAACGGAAGGATCATCGATCCAGCCAACAAGCGCGACGAGGTCGGCGATCTTTGGATCGCTGAGGGACGAATCGGCGAAACACCCGACGGCCCGGTGGTGTCAGGCGAAGCAGGATCCGAAGTCGAAGAGATCGACGCCACGGGATTGATCGTTTGCCCCGGCCTCATCGACATCCACGTCCACTTCCGCGAACCCGGTTTTGGCTGGAAAGAGACGATCGAGTCCGGCGCGCGCGCGGCAGCCGCGGGCGGCTTTACGACCGTCATCTGCATGCCAAACACTTCGCCTGCCGCCGACAGTCCGGGCACGATTGCCTGGATCAGGGACCGCGCGGCGGAAATGGCCTGCGTGCATGTGTTGCCGACCGGCGCGATCTCGAAAAATCTGGCGGGCGAAGAACTGGCACCGATCGGTTCGCTGGCCCAGGCGGGCGTGGTCGCGATCACGGACGATGGGCATTGCGTGCAGAATAACGAACTGATGCGTCGCGCGGTCGAGTACGCGCGAATGGTCGGCATGCCGGTGCTGGATCACTGCCAGGATTACAACCTCGTTGGCAACGGCGTGGTTCACGAGGGATACTGGAGCACCTTGCTCGGTCTGCCCGGCTGGCCAAGCGTCGGCGAGGAAGCGATCGTCGGGCGCAACATCCTCCTTGCGGAACTTTCCGATCATCGCATTCACTGCCAGCATATCAGTGCGGCCGGAAGTGTTCGACTCCTGCGCGAGGCCCAGGCGCGAGGGGTGAAAATTAGCGGCGAGATTTGCCCGCATCACATCGCCCTGACGGATGAAACAATTCAGGATTTCGATACCAACTACAAAATGAATCCGCCGCTGCGCACCCAGCGCGACATCGACGCGCTCCTCGCCGGCGTCGCCGACGGCACGATCGATATCCTGGCAAGCGATCACGCACCGCATGCGAAGTTTGAAAAAGAGGTCGAATTCGATGCCGCCCCGTTCGGAATTGTCGGCCTCGAGACCGAGCTCGGATTGTTCATCGATCTTCTCGTGCACAAGCATCAAATAATCGACCTGTCGCGCCTCATCGCGCTGCTGACGGTTAATCCGGCGCGCTTGTTAGGCCTGGGAGCCGGCCGCCTGTCGTTAGGTAGGCCGGCTGACATCACGCTGATCGATCCAGGCCTGGAATGGACGGTCGATGCGAGCGCCTTCCAATCGGCCTCGCGCAACACACCGTTCGACGGCTGGCCGCTCAAAGGTCGCGCCGTGCGAACGATCGTTGGGGGAAAGACTGTCTGGCGCCTCTAGCTACGACGGGTAGCCACCGGAAATATAATCGCGCAACTGTTCGAGGGTCGCGCTTTGGGTGGAAATAACTTCCTTTACGAGGTCGCCGATCGAAATGACGCCGCGGAGCGAGCCGTCGACCACCACCGGCAAATGCCGTATGCGTTTTTCCGTCATGAACCGCAGGCAATCCTCCACCGTTTCGCGTGGATGTGCCGTGGTCAGTTCCGTCGTCATGATTTCGCGCACGGTGCTGGTCCGGGAAGTTTTGCCGCGCAACATAACCTTGCGCGAATAGTCACGCTCCGAGACGATTCCGACCAGTCGGTCGTTTTCCATCACGAGGAGCGCGCCGACGTTTTTCTCGGCCATGAGTTTGATCGCGTCGTAGACCGTCGCGTCGGGTGAGATCGAACAGATCTCGCTGCTTTTCTGGCGAAGGATCTTATCGATCGTGCCGCTCACGTCCATCGCTTAAGAATAGCGGGCGCGCGAAAATGACGCAAACAATTAACGCGCGTTCTGGGTAAACTTCGCCGCCATCAATCCCTCGAGTTTTGCCACGAGCACCGGATCAGGCAGACGTTCGAGCACCTCATTGAGAAAACCGCCGACCAGCAACTGACGCGCGGCCGGCGCCGGGATGCCGCGCGCGAGCAAATAAAACATTTCGTCTTCATCGAGCTGGCCGGAGGTGGCGCCGTGGCTGCACTTCACGTTATCGGCCATAATTTCGAGCCCGGGCATCGAATTCGCCTCGGCATCGTCGCTCAGGAGGAGATTGCGCACTTTTTGGTAGGCGTCGGTAAAATGCGCGTGCGGCTCGACCCGAATCAAGCCGCCAAAGGTGTTGCGGGCGCGTCCGTTGAGCGCGTTTTTAAAAAGCAGATCGCTGTAGGTGCGAGGCGAGACGTGGTCCTGCAAAGTCCGCGCGTCGAATTCCTGCGCGTCATCGCCAATCGAAACGGCGAGCATGTCGCTGTGCGCGCCCTCGCCCGTCAGGCGGCTGAGGCTTTCAAGACGTGAAAACTTTCCGCCCAAGGCGAGATGCAGATTCAGCGCGGTCGCGTCACGCGCGACGGTGGTGGCGTTAATTTGGATGCTCAAGGTCTGCTCGCTCCAATCCTGGGCGCAGATGTAGGTGACTTTGGCGCCCGCGCCGACGATCAGGTCGTTGACGCCACAGGCGAAGCCGGGACGGACGCGATCGGTGGAGCGGAAATTTTCCACAAGCGTCACCTTCGAAAGTTCCTCCGCCACAACGAGCGTATGCGGGAAAATGGCGGCGTTCTCGGTCTGCAACCAGTGAAAGGTCTCGAGCGGCAATTCTACTTCCACACCGCGCGGGATGTGGAGGAAAATTCCCGATTTGACGAATGCTTCGTGCAGCGCGGCGAACTTGGCCGAGCCGAGTGCGGCCGGCTGACTCATGAAGTAACGGCGAAACAGTTCTTCGTGCTCAATCATGGCGCGCTCGAGCGGCTGGAAGATGACGCCGGCCTTGCGCAACTTCTCCGAAAGAGCGTCCTGTTCCAGAAAGTGATCGTCGGCAAAAACGAGTCGGCCCGAAGCTTTGTCGAGACCGGTGGAGCGCTCGAGAATTTCCCGCCCATCGGCTTCCGACAACGCTCCCGCCGCCGCGTAGGGCGAAAGATCGAGCGCGCCTACATTGGAAAAACGCCACGCCTGATCAGTCCGCGCCGGCATCGGAAGGCTCTGGAATTGTGTCCAGGCCGCGCGCTGCTGATCAACGAACCACGCCGGCAGCGCATCATCCCCACGTTCCCTAACACCGCCGAGAATGCCCGCCGTTTTCGGTGCGGTGGCGGTCATTTCTTCAAGGACAGCTGACGAGTTGCTCATAGCGGGCAGAGACGCGAACGGCGGTCACGCGACCGCCGTCAAACTGCGTCCGTTTCTGCGGGCGAAAGCCTAGCCGACGGAACCTTCCATCTCAAGTTCGATCAGGCGCTTGAGCTCGACGGAATATTCCATCGGAAATTGCCTGACGAGATCGTTGACAAATCCGTTGACGCTCAGGCTCATGGCCTGCGCTTCGGTCAGACCGCGTTGTTGCATGTAAAAAATCTGCTCGGCACTAACCTGGCTGACGCTCGCTTCGTGCTGCACCGCGTTGCCCGTGCCTCGAACCGTGATTGCCGGATAGGTGTCGGTTCGGCTGTTCGCATTGATCAGAAGCGCGTCGCACTCCGTGTTGTTTTTGCAGTGCTTGAGGTGCTTCGGAACATGGACCAACCCGCGATAAGTGGCGCGACCAGTGCCGATCGAGATGCTCTTCGAAATGATGTTGCTCGTCGTCTCGTCGGCGGCGTGAATCATTTTCGCGCCGGTGTCCTGATGCTGGCCGTCGCCCGCGAGCGCGATCGAAATCACCTCGCCGCGTGCCTTGCGGCCTTTCATGACCACTCCCGGGTACTTCATCGTCAGGCGCGAGCCGATGTTGCAGTCGATCCATTTCACCTCGGCTCCTTCATGAGCGAGGCCGCGCTTGGTGACGAGGTTAAAGACGTTGTTCGACCAGTTTTGCACCGTGATGTATTGGATCTTCGCGCCTTTTAACGCGACCAACTCCACCACCGCGCTGTGCAGGGTGGCGGTATTGAATTTCGGCGCGGTGCAACCTTCCATATAGGTCAGCTCGGCACCTTCGTCCGCGATAATAAGGGTGCGTTCGAATTGTCCGAAGTTTTCGGCGTTGATTCGGAAATAGGCCTGGAGCGGATGCTTCACTTTGACGCCCGGTGGCACATAAATGAACGAGCCGCCGCTGAAGACGGCGCTGTTGAGCGCGCTGAATTTGTTGTCCCCGGTCGGGATGACTTTGCCGAACCATTTTCGGAAAATCTCTGGATGATTCTTCAGGCCCTCCGCGCTGCCAACGAAAATGACGCCCTGTTCGCCAACTGCCTTCTTGATGTTGGAGTAAACAGCTTCACTATCGAACTGCGCTTCGACACCAGCGAGGAATTTGCGCTCCTGTTCCGGAATGCCGAGGCGCTCGAAGGTACGCTTGACGTCGTCGGGCACATCCTCCCAGCTGCGCTTCGGCTGAGTGCCGCCGCTCAAGTAATAGCGAATGTTGTCGAAGACAATGGCCTCGAGATCCTTGCTCGCCCAGTGTGTCGGTATCGGCTTGCTCAGGAACGTGCGCAAGGCGTTGAGGCGAAATGCCCGCACCCAGTCGGGATCCTGTTTAATGTCCGAAATGTAGTTAATAGTCCTCTCGCTCAGGCCGACCCCGGCGTCGTGAGTGTGGGTTTCCGGATAGAAGAAATTTCCGATGTTCCGTTCGATATCGAGAGTTTTGTTTTCCTTAACCATTGCAGTTTCCTTCCTTAGGCGAGGGCGGGCTCGCGCGCGTCTTCTTTGACCCAATCATAGCCCTTTTCTTCGAGCTGGAGGGCGAGCTCCTTGCCGCCGCTCAACTCGATCCGTCCGCGCACCATCACATGAACCTGATCGGGCACGATATAGTTCAAAAGCCGCTGATAATGCGTGATCAAGAGGACGCCGAGATCCGGGCCGCGGAGTGAATTTACTCCATGCGCGACGATCTTTAGCGCATCGATGTCAAGGCCGCTATCAGTCTCATCGAGCACGGCATACTTCGGATCGAGCATCGCCAGTTGCAGGATTTCGTTCCGCTTCTTTTCGCCACCAGAGAAACCTTCGTTGACCGAGCGCGAGGTAAAAGAACGATCCATCCCGAGGAGGTCCATTTGCTTGTAGAGCCTGGCGTAGTAATCGGTCGCCTCGAGTTCTTGGCCCTCCGGCAGACGAGCCTGTACCGCGGCGCGCAGGAAATTGGCGATCGTGACGCCGGGTATTTCGCTCGGGTATTGGAAAGCCATGAAAAGGCCTTTTCGCGCCCGCTCGTCGGGTTCGAGCTCGAGAATATTTTCGCCGTCCATTGTCACGGAACCGGCCGTTAAGATGTAATCCGGATGCCCGGCGAGCACCTTGGCGAGCGTGCTTTTGCCGGAGCCGTTGGGCCCCATGATGGCATGCACCTCTCCCTTCGGAACGATGAGACTCAGGCCGCGAATAATCTCCTGCTCTGCGATTGAAACGTGCAAATCTTGAATGATCAACTGATCCATAAATACCACCCTGAAGATACCCCGGATTCGGCGTTTTGCGAACGCGCTTCGGGATTCTGCGGCCGGTCGGGTTGTCGAAGCGACTGGTTAGCTGTTAACCTCGCTGCAGGCCATGAGCGATTCGCAGAAAGAAAAGAGGACTCAGGACATTCGGGCATTCGTGCTTTGCGGCGGCCTCGGGATGCGTCTGCGGGCGGTGCTGAACGATCGGCCAAAGTCGATGGCGCTGGTGGCGGGAATGCCTTTTCTCGAGCTGCTGCTCCGGGGGCTGAGAGCCGAGGGAATTCGTGAAGTTGTCCTTGGCACCGGCTACATGGCGGAGCAAATCGAAGGTTACTTTCACGATGGCAAGGATTTTGATCTCTCCATCCAGTATTCCCGCGAAGAGGAACCCCTCGGCACCGGTGGTGCCCTAAAACTCGCCGAACAACGGCTGAGCGATCCGGTCGTCGTCCTGAACGGCGACAGCTATGTGGAGTGGAAGCTCGTGCCGCTCTTGAAGCTCTTCCAGGAGAAGGCCGCGGCAATTGTCATCGTGTTGCAGGCGGTGCCGGACGTGAGCCGCTACGGCAGCGTGATAATCGACCCGGAAGGCCGCGTGCTCGAGTTTGTTGAGAAAGGAACACGGGCCGGTGCGGGCTTGATCAACGCCGGAGCTTACCTGCTGCGAAGGGAAATCGTGGCAGCTTTGCCGGCAGGAAAAGCGGTTTCGCTCGAGAAAGATGTATTCCCGGAACGTTTGAGCGACAAGGTCTACGGACTCGTTGCGGAGGGACTCTTCGTCGATATCGGAATCCCGGCTGATTTGGAACGCGCGCAGACCCTGCTCGCCCCACCTGCTCGTTCTTGCGAAAATCGAGCGGCGGCGAAAACCGTGATCTGATTCTTTCAGACCCAGACTATTTAGCGACCGGTGTTAGTTCACCGACGAGACGCCGGCGGTCGATCTTTCCGTTGTCGGTTCGCGGGAGCGACTCGCGGAATTCTATTTTCTCCGGCACCATGTAGGCTGGCAGCTTTTCCGCGCAGTGTTTCTTTAATGTTGGGACGTCGAGCGATTGGCCGTCGGCGAGCGTCACGGCAGCGTGAATGGTGTTGCCGATCGCTTCGTCTGGAATCGGAAGAGCCACGGCCTCGTCGACCGCCGGGTGGGCGACCATAACCGCTTCAATCTCACCCAGCTCGACGCGGTAGCCACGCGTCTTGATCATGTGATCCTTGCGGCCGACAAACAGATAGTTGCCCTGCTCGTCGAGCGTCACCCAGTCACCGGTGCAATAAAGTTTCTCCTCTCGACCGATGGCAAATGGGTTCAGAATAAAGCATGCCGCTGATGCCTCCGGGCGGCCGTAGTAGCCCTGCATCACGGTGGAACCTCGCGCGTAAAGCAGTCCTTCCTCGCCGGTTGTCACCACGCGTTTCCCCTCCGCATTGATCGCAACAAGGTCTGTATTCGCGCAGGCCTTGCCGATCGGAATTGGCGCAGTTTGTTCGGGCGGGAGGGGCTCGACTTCGTAATAGGCGCAGACATTCGTCTCAGTCGGTCCGTAAAGATTTGCGTAGCGAGGATGTGGCAGCTTTTCCATCAGAGCGCGCAGGTGCTTGGTCGGGAAAACTTCGCCCGCAAAAAGCACGCAACGAAGGGCGGAGAGGTCGCGCTGCTCCAGTCTTCCGCGCGCTTGAAGAAGCGTCAGAACCATCGGCACCGAATACCAAACCGTGATTTTTTGATCCTGAATGAAAGAGGACAACTGCAACGGAAAGACCGACAGCCCTTCAGGCACGAGCGAAATCGCGGCGCCCGCCTTGATCGCAACAAAGATGTCGAAGACTGAGAGATCGAAGTTGAACGGTGCATGGTTTGAGAGCCGGTCGTCGGATGTGATTCCGAAAGTCTCGCAGCTCCAGTTGACAAAAGTCAGCGCGTTGAGATGCGAAAGCATGACTCCTTTGGGAGTGCCGGTGGAGCCGGACGTGAAGAGAATGTAGGCGAGATCATGATCGATCGCCTCTACCTTGGGGTCAGTCCCCGGTTGTTTGGGCAGATCTTCGGCGAAGGTAAAGGCCGGCAAGGGCAGCCAGCCCTCCGGCGCCCTGTCGACGAAGAAGATGGCGTTCATCGCGCATTCATCATGAAAGGACTCGCCCAGCTTCTGATAAAGCACATGACTCGTAATGAGTGCTCGAAACGCGCACTGACGGCCAATCTCCTCCAGCCGCATACCGGGTGCGTTGGCGTCGACCGGCACGTAGCACGCGCCAGTCTTCATAATCCCGAAGATTGCGGCGATCGCGGCGGGCGACTTGTGCAGATAAACACCGACTCGATCACCGCGCATGATTCCGTTTGCCATCAGAGCGTGCGCGACCTGGTTGCTCAGCTGATCTAACTCAGCATAGGTCATTGCCTGATCGAGCAGGCGCACCGCTTCCGCGCCCGGCTCTCGCCTGGCGCTTTCGGTGAGAAGTTGATTCAAAAGGTAGGCCACAGTTGTTACGATTTGAGGGCGACGGCGATCATACAGGCGTTGTCCATCTAATTGTTCAGCGCCTCGGCCGAAAACCTGCTTTCCAGACTTGTGTCCGGACGCTGGCATCTCCGATTTTTTCAAAGAAAAGCCGGAGGCGCTTCTGAAATTCTAAATCGATTTGTGAGCGTGGAATCCACATCAGGTAAAATGAGATCAATAGCCGGCACGAACCTTCATGGCCTCATCCGGTCGGGAACGAGCGCTCTTGCAACATCCGTCCCGCGAATTGAATTCCGTTCGTTTTATCGCATTTCATCAACCCGGTCAACCAGTGACGAAACGCCACCTGTAATCTCTCGCGGCCTACTGTTTACCAATTCGGGCCATGCGTGGCGGACGTATTTCCCGGCTTTTGGTCGACGCAGTGGATACGCCGTGCTCCTTGACAGGACCGGCGGTTTGTCTGTAAGATGGTTGTCGAATTCATGGTTCCATCGGCGATTCCGTCACAGAGTGCGGTGCGTTAACAGGTTTGTAATCAGCGGCTCACCGCCCCGCCATTCTTCCGGTGCGAAAATCATCGAAAATCTGTGGTTCCGAGGAATCCGGCGGGCTGAGACGAGCGAATATCTCTAAACGAAGAATTTTATGAAGAAACGACAGGTCATCATCATCGGAGGCGGACCGGGCGGCGCAGCCACCGCCCTTTACCTCATTCAGGCGGGGATCAAGCCGCTGATTGTGGAGCGCCAATCCTTCCCTCGTTTTCATATTGGCGAATCGCTCAGCGGCGAATGCGGCAACTCCATCCGCAAGCTCGACTTGGACGCCGAACTGGTGGCCCAGAATTACCCGATCAAATATGGCGTGAACGTCTTCAATCCGAATGGCGTTCCATTTTGGGTGGAAGTGAAAAAGCGCTGTCCCCAAACCAGTGAGTTGGTGCCGAATTGGACATGGTCGGTTACCCGAAGCAGCTTCGATAAGATCCTGCTCGATGCCGCCCGCGATCGGGGCGCGGAGTACATGGCGTGCGAAGCCGTGGCGGCCTTGCAGGAGAAGGGGCGGGTGATCGGCTTGCAGATTCGAACTGACGGCGGCGCGCTGGAGAACCTTTACTGCGACGTTCTGGTCGATTGTTCAGGGCTGGCGACCTTCCTCGCCAATCGCGGTCTCACCGGCCCGAAGATAAAGGGAGGCTACGCGAACCAAATCGGGGTATTTTCCCAGATCGAAGACATGGTCCTCGACGCTGGCACGGAACCTTCCAAAAGTCTCGGTAACACCTTGATTTTCTACAAAGAGCGGGATCACTGGGCCTGGACAATTCCGCTTTCTCCCAAACTGGTGAGCGTGGGCGTGGTCGCACCAGCTGCCTATTTCAAGAAACAGGGACTCGAAAAGACTGAATATCTCCGGCGCGAAATCATGAACCTAAACCCGGATCTGACGCGACGAATCACGAGCACGTCATTCGTCGAAGAGGTTCGATCGGTCACGAGTTATTCCTATTCCACAACGAACTACACGGGCCATGGCTTCATCTGCGTCGGCGACTCGCATGAATTCACCGACCCGATTTTCTCCTTCGGCGTCTTCCTCGCGATGCAAGAGGGCGAATTTGCTGCTCAGGCGATCGCTAAACACCTCGGGGAGGAAGGCGGAAGCAATGGGAATCCGTTCAAGCAATACGAAGCACTTACGACCGAAGGCCAGGATGCGATCCGCGATGTCATTGACACTTTTTGGGAGTATCCGCTTGTCTTTACTCGCATGGCGTCAGGCCCGGCGCGGGATGACATTAACGATCTTTTTGCGGGCAGAGTCTACGGCGACTTCATGCGAAAAAATGCTTCGCGCGCAGCGATGAGACGGCTGCTGGCCAAGCGTCGCAGGCAAGTTGTGACTTCCTCTTAAAAGGCCTGCTCGTCGTCGGAAATTCAAAAACGGGCCG
The DNA here is from genome assembly GCA_050736975.1 of Chthoniobacterales bacterium. GTDB lineage: Bacteria > Verrucomicrobiota > Verrucomicrobiia > Chthoniobacterales > UBA10450 > Palsa-1392. Next base: position 55,945 of record JBOHXL010000216.1, read on the forward strand.
GGCCCGCAAGCGGCTGACGTTTAACTCAGGGCAGGAGAATTGCTGCCAGGAGGTTCTGTTGTTACTCTGGTCGGCGGCGAGAGTTTTCCAAAGCGGAAGTTGCCTGGCCAGGGTCCCGACTCTATGATTTTCGAGATGGAGCAGCAGGCGCTTATTTTTCTTCACATCCCGAAGACTGCGGGAACCACTCTGAACCGCATCATCGAGTGGCAGTATAATCCACTCTCGATTTTTACCATGGATCCGTATCGGATTCGAGCGACGCCGGAACGACTCGGCAAACTCTCAGATGAGCGGCGTCGTGGACTGCGCATGGTGCGCGGTCATTTCTATTACGGCCTGCATGAGCTTCTGCCGCAGGGCGCGACTTATATGACGATGCTGCGCGAACCGGTGGCCCGTTTTTTCTCGTCCTATTACTTCCTGCAGCGCCGGCCGCTGCATCCCATGCATCGCAAGGTGACGAGCGAGCGGATCGGAGTGGAAGACTTTATCCGGTTAACCCCGCATCGACAGAACCTGCAATGCAGTTTGATCGCGGGAATAAAAAGCACCGGGAAGTGTGAGGAAAGCACCCTGGAACTCGCGAAGCAACACCTCGCCGAATCCTTTAGCGTGGTCGGGATCTGCGAGCGGTTCGAAGAAAGCCTAATTTTGATGGCCCAAACCTACAACTGGGATGTACCCTTCTATGAGAACCGCAAGGTGTCCAAGACCCGCCCGATCGTCCAGCCAGGGGCAGTCGAAATGATCAAAGAGCATAACCAACTCGATCTCGAGCTTTACCGATTCGGCAAAGAGATCTTTGAGGCGAGCCTGGCAAAAAAGAAGCGCGAAGTAGAAGAGGGACTGGCCAGGCTGCGCACTCTCTCCAAACCAACTCCTATCGAAAGTTTCTGTAAGTCAACCGTGAGCGCCGGTCGCTTTCTTATGACAAAAATTGCCTCTGCCGTATGACTCGTCGCACCCATTTTCGATTCCATCGCGGACAGTTGGCCTGGCTCATGGCGATGATCGTTGTCGTGACTTGCCTGACGCAGGTTGCGGCGCCGGCGCAGGGCCGACGTCAACGTCAGCGTGAGCGCCCACAGTTTCCGGATGTCAATGTTCAGCGCGACCTGGTTTACAAGCGAGTCAAAGGGGAGAGCCTTCTCCTTGACATTTACACTCCCAAGTCAATCACTCATCCGTTGCCGGTTGCCCTTTGGATTCACGGCGGCGGATGGAACAGGGGCCGCAAAGAGCAACGACCACCTGTCGATCTGATGGCGCACGGATATGCCCTTGTTAGCATCGACTATCGCCTATCAGACGAGGCACCCTTTCCCGCCCAGATCGAAGATTGCAAGGCCGCGGTCCGCTGGTTGCGGGCCAATGCCGCCGCCTATCATTTCGATCCCGATCACATCGGGGCCTGGGGACACTCCGCGGGCGGACATCTGGCGGCGCTTCTCGGCACGTCCGGCGGCGTGGCTGCCTTGGAAGGTGACGGAGATAACCTAACCTATTCCAGCCGGGTCCAGGCGGTGGTCGATATTTCTGGGCCGACAGATATTCTATCTCTCTACGAGAACGTGGCAAACGCGACCGAAGGTTCCGGGCGGAGAGCCAGATTTTTCATCGAACAGTTTTTAGGCGGTTCGGGGGAGGAGATTAAGGCAAAGGCAATCGCCGCCAGCCCGATTACTTACATTTCCAAGGACGACCCGCCCTTTCTCGTTATCCACGGTGAAAACGATCTGTCCATCCCGTTAAGCCAAAGCGAAACCTTTGTCCAAAAGCTCAAAGCCGCTGGCGTGAATGCAACCCTGCAAGTTGCGGAAGGACGAGGCCACGGTGTGGGCGCGCCGAAATTCGCTGCCGAAATCATCAGCTTCTTCGACAAGAACCTCAAGACTCAGCCGACGAAGTAAATTGGAAGTTGACCTTGTGAAACACAGGCCGATAAACAGCCACCGGGCGATTCTCCGCATCTGTCTTTGCCTCGTCGCGCTCGCCGTGAGTAGTCGCTCGTCGGTTTTGGCTGCGGCGGGCGAACCGATCCGGACAGGCTTATGGGTGATGCAGAAACTGCCGGAAAATAGCGCGGCGTTCAACGAACTCGAATCTCAATTGCGCGCTAACCATAACCTGAGCGGCGTCTGCCTGCACATCCCCTGGGACCAGATTGAAACGCAGCCGGGCAAACCGGATTTTCGCAATGTTGACGAAGCGGTCGCGATTTTTCGCAAAGTGGGGATGAAATATCAACTTTGCCTCAAACCCGGAGCATTTACTCCGGCCTTCGTTTACGCCGACGGTGCGCAGGCTTTCGAAAGCCGGGTCAGAAATCCCCATCGGGCCGACGTTGGGAGTGCCGTTAAGATACCAGTGCCGTGGGATCCAATTTATGAGCGGAGCTTTGCCGGCATCATCGAACAACTTGGCGAACGCTACGCGACCGATCCGTTGTGCGTTAGCGTCGTTCTGACCTGCGCCAACTTCATGAGTGCGGAAATGCATCTGCCGAAAAGTCCATCCGACCTCATGCGATGGCAGTCGCTCGGTGATTACGAAGCTCGGCTGCTCGAGGTTTACAAGAAGTTCACGGATGTCTGGGGGGCAGCTTTCCCGCGACAGGAAATCTCGCTGCATCTTTCTAAAGTGCTGGACCTGCCACCGTCTTTCTCCGAGCGCGTCATCGACTACGGGTTGAGCAAATACTCGCAGCGCTTTGCGATTCAGAACTGCCAACTGACCGGCCGCAAGGAGGACACTGGAGTCATGAGCTATGATATGGTGCAGAAGTATCGGGACCGGGCGCACCACGGTTTCCAAAGCGTTGCCGGTTTGGATCGACCCGATGGCCGGATGGGCTCAGCTGAAATGGCAGCCCTTAACATTGTGCATGCTGGCGGTGAATATTGGGAACTTTGGCACGGTGATGGCTTTAATGTTGAAACATCGAGCACCGTGGCAAGAGTCTGGCGGGAGGCAAGGCAACTAGGCTACGAAGCTTATAAGAAGAAACTGATTGCCGAGGGCAAATATCGTCAGCAACGATGAGTCTAAGCACCAGCGAGCAAGCGGAAGAAAATCCGCGCCAACTTTCAGATCCTGCAGGCGGCCAGGCAAACGGCTCGTCGGAAGCCATTATTTTTCTTCACCTCCCAAAGACTGCTGGAACTACCGTGAATCGGCTGATTGAGTGGGAGTATCCGCTCTTCGCGATGTACTCGATCGACCCTGTGATGTTTGAATGGTCGGCAGCTCATTTGCGCAGGCTTCCCGAGCGCCGGCTGCGGAAAACGAAAATGTTCAAGGGCCACATGTACTTTGGTCTGCATGAAGTTCTGCCCCAGCCGTCGACCTATATCACCGTCCTGCGCGATCCGGTGGAACGGGTCCTCTCGGCCTTCTACTTCATGCGCAGCTACAAACTGCATCCTCTATATTGGAAGTTCCGGCAGGAAAAATGGACGATTGAAGAATTCGTCCGCCGTTCCACGCGGGATAATGTGCAGTGCAAGATCATTGCTGCCGCCGACTATCACTCTCCTTGCACTCAGGCAACCTTGGAGAAGGCGATTAACAATCTGAATAACTATTTCAGCGTCGTCGGCCTCTCGGAACGTCTTGAGGAAACTCTCGCCTTAATGAAACTGCGTTTCGGCTGGGAGCTAAGATCCTACTCGAGTTTTAACGTGACACGTTCCCGGCCGAAGCAAGGCGATCTCCCTCAGTCCACGCTTGATTTAATCAAGAAAAACAATTCCTTCGACATCGCTCTTTATCGCCACGCCACGGTGTTGTTTGAGGGCGCAGTAGATAGGCAGCGGGAGAAAGTGAACCGCATTGCCGAAGACTTGAAGGCGGCGCGAGCGCGTTCACAGGGTTCCCTCGGAGCAGCGATTTTTTCATTCCGGGCCGCCGCGCGCAAAGCGATCAATCGCGCTTACTCGGCGCTTTGAATCGTTCGGGCCACGGTCGTGCCAGGTTGGGCCGCTTGAATCAGCAGCACCTTGGCGCGGTAGCTTTCAAACACAATCCTGGAATTTTCGTGGATATAGTCCAATGCAGCCGGACTGTTTAGCTTTTCGAACGAGGCATAGGGAGCAAAGACGACCCACGCCCGCCCCGAGCGGTGCACAACGTCCTTCAACTCGGTCACATCGCGGATCATAGGCAACTCGCCAAACTTGTCGGCGAACCGCGGCTCACTTTGCGTCGGGTCGTACGGCACCTTTGAGCTAAAAAGCGTGTCCAAGAAATAGTCGCCTGGGAATCCCGCATAATACTTGAAGACGTGAGGGATACCCGGGAGAATAACGTCGCCCGGTCGGGCGTGGCTTGTCACGTAGTTGGCGACACCCCGGTAGTCATAGCGGTATGTATTCATTCGCGTCATCATCTGAGGACTGTCAGGGACGCTGGATAGCTCGTATTCGTGCAGGACAGACTCATTACTTTGAATAAAGAGCAGGACCAAGAATGCAAGGCCGCTGGCGTGAGCGGCAAATCGAGCCACGAGGGAGTTTCCGCTCCGAAAAGCAACCGCCAGGACCTTGTCGTAAAGCATGACAGTTGCGGCGACCCCACCCATTAAAACAAAGGGTTGAAAGTAGTAGCAGTAGCGAGGAGACAAGGCGGCGAGGAAATTGGTGTGGAGAATGAATAGCGTCGTCAAAAGCACAACGACGTAGCGGAAGCCAAGATGTTTCCAGCAAAAAAACAGACCAACGACAATCATCAGGGTAAAGAAGACGTCGTTCTCGGAGAGGAGCAGCTTGTCGACGTAAAACATCGGCTGATAGCCGGGTGCAATAAGAAAGAGAGACGGGCCGACCAGGTTGGAAAGACCAGAACCCACCTGCATGTAGGGTACGCCGGCAATCATTCGGGAGCAGTATTGCGCCACCACGACCGCGGCCATAAAAAAGGTGCAGCGGTAAAGATGAAACTCCTTTAGCCACCACCATTCTCCCCAGCGGACGACCAGAAGGCCCATTCCCAGGGCTGGGAGGAGAAAGCCCGTGCCTTCCCATGACAGATAGGAAAAGCAAAAGGCCACCGCCGCTGCGGTCAGGAAATTGCGGTGAAACGGGCGACATCGGATGGCTTCGTAGAAGAACCAGCACGTCAACAGTGACATCAGCTGGCACTGGCTCAGGTAAAAGGCGTTTTGTGCCCAACGGATGTTGAGGGGCATACAGGCGTAGACCAAGGCTGTAAATAGGCCCGTCCGCCAATCAAAGAGGCGGCGTCCCATTAGGGCAATGACGCCGATGGAGAGGGTACCCATGATGCAGGCCGGCAGCCGCATCGACCACTCCGAGTAACCAAAAAGCCAACCGGACAATGCGAGTGGATAGGGCACCGCCTCGTAGGTCGTGATCCAGCGGACTTCGCCCGCGAATAGGGTATAGGGAAAGCCCAAGTTAAAAATACCCTTCGACTTCGCCACCAGGCCCATCTCGTCGTGATCGAACGACATATCACCGAGGTTATGATAACGCAGTCCGAGCCCCAGAAACATGATCAGAATCAAGAGCAGATAGGGTAGCAACTGCCGGAAAGGAATCTCAAATAACTCAGGGAGCCGTAACTTGGTTGTGACGACGGTCCTCGATGCAGACTTAAGACGCTCCCAACGCGCTCCGGCGTTTACCTTTGCCAGGGCAGACCGCGTGGCGGCGGGCGTCCATGAATCAACCGCCAGGTGCAGCAAACGAATGAGAAGGAGCGCCGCAAACGCGCCAACGACAAATTTTGGTTGAAATGACCAGTCAACGGGAAAGCGGGGGTCGTAACTTGGGAGGAGTAAGAGAAGGAGTCCCACTGCGACGGGTCCGTGCAACAAGGCGTCGCGCGACAAGGAAGCCGTGAGCGGTTCACGGCGGGCCGACGAAACGATCGCTGAGACGACAAGCCAAAGACCGATAACGGCCGCGAGCGTCAAGCCGACGACCAAACAGGATTTAAAAAACGTCGCAAAGCCCGAGCGATCGAGAGGGCGGGCCAACTCCTGTGGCAAGTAGCCCCAGGGAGCGACTCCATCCGGACCAATTTGAACGGTGCGTTGTTTGGCGGACGAATTTGACCCGGGTTGGTCGCCAACTCGCCATGCGTTATTGGTGGCAAACCGAGAAACCGAATTATCCCCGTTGACCACATAGCCATTGGCGAAAAAGCTTGCGGGAATCTGTTCGCTTCGAACGGCGGCAACGATAACATTTTCACCCTTCTCAATCCAATAGCTGATATCGTAGGCAGCCAGGGTTTCGGTTTGGAATGGGTTACCCTTTTGGGCAGGCGGCGATTCCATGGGGTTGATAACATCCCCCGTTTTATTGGCCTCCCTCGGCGTAGGTTCTGCCGTTGCGACGTGGGGGAGTTTCTTTCCGCCCACCGGGATTTCCGTCGAGGCGGTAATGATATGGCCATTAACCGCCAAATCCAAGTCTCCAGAGCTGGCGACCTGGATCCAGGTTTCCTGTTTTGAGCGGTCGGCCCTGATGGTTGTCGAGAAAACGGCCTGGTGTGCGGCATTTCCCGCCATGATCCAATATCCGACAACCGGGAGCCGTAGAAGTCGCGGATCCGTGTCCACCCAGCGCAGGGGCGGAGGTTGCTGGTTCAGAGGAGAGAGGTGCGCCCTTGGCCACAATTCGTCTTCCACGTGACCGGAATCCCACTCTTCCGAGCCTGGTACGATCCCCTGCCGGTTGCTTACTCTCCAACTCTGGTCCGACAGAATGGTGGTCACGTTGCCGCCCGACTCCGTAATTTGCCCGGACAAAAGCAACTGCGCGGTTCCGGGGTACGAGGTACGCGAGATGGAAACGGCAATGACATTGGTCCCGAGCTTGAGGGCTCTCTTAAAGTCATAGATGCCGGTTTCGTATGACTTTTCGGAACCGAGATTACCAACGGTATGTCCATTGACGATGAGGCCGAAATTATCGGAGGCCGCAATCTGCATCCAGGCCTGTTTCGGGAGAGCATTGAGATAGACCTCTTTACGAAAATAGGCGATCGGCGCAAAGGAGTCCGCCGGCTCAATCCACTGGGCTTTGCCGAAGTCGAGCTGATACTGACGGTGGACCGGCGTGTAGTAGGTCTGAAGAACATAATAACCGAGGAGAAGCCCGCAGGCGACGACCACGACCCATGGCCAGCGAAGAGAATGAGACGAAGGTCGCTCCATAACTAATACCCTACCAAACTCGTCTCCGCCCAATAATTCAAAATTGGATCAGCCGCCAGGGAAAGATTATAATAATGGCGGGCGGACTCATTGTCGCCTAATTTCGCATAACAATCGCCGGTGAGGGAATAGACGTTCGCGAGGACGTAGGAATGGGTGTTAATCAGCTTGGCCAGACGCTCGGCAGTGGCAATTCCAGCAGGATAACGGCCCAGATCGAAGTAGCCGCGCGCGAGAAAAAAAAGTGGATAAATCTGCGACGGATCCTCCGCCAGGGCTAACTCCCAGTTGGTTACGGCGGCCCCGATTCCACCTTCATGATAGAGAGCGAGGCCCAGGGTCATTCTGGTCCTGGCGACCTCCTGCCGCGCGGTCTCACCGATCATGCCGGGCGCTTCGCCTGCCTGGCTGAATTCAAAAATAGACTGTTCATATTCGCTCGCATCGCTCAGTTCCACTGCGCGGTTGATGTGGCGTTCGGGCGAATTGAACGAGATTCCGGCGTCTTTCTGCAGTTGGCCCACGGTAGCGTAAAGATAGATATCCTCGGCGTGCCACTCGTCCCAGCGCATTGCCGTGCGGAAGTCATCAATTGCTTCTTGGTTGCGCCCCTGCGTCTTGGCCAAAATGCCCCGACTGTAGTAATGCTGGCCAATCATCGCGGGAGTGGAGATTATAAGAATGGCCGCTATCGGCAGGCCGTAAAACGCCGTGCAAAGCGGCCACCTGTCTCCGGGCGATCGGCGCACGGCATAGATGCCTGCCAAAACGGCACCAATGCCAAAAAAATACCATCCCAGGCGGAGAAAGGAATAAGCAGCGTTCAACCGGCCCCAGGCGCTGTAAACGACGACCCGCTTCGGGATAAGTTCCGGCGTGCCGTAATTTTGTAAAAGGTAATCCCGGGTAAAAACATTCAGGTCGGGCATGACCGTTAATTCATAGGTCAAACGGCGCAGCAGGGACGGCTCCCGAAAAGCGATTTGCGCGGGGACAATCGCCCAAAGCGTGATGAGAAAGGCCGCGGCGAGGCTAAGGACAACGGGAAATCGGGACAGAGTGACTATTCCGACGACGAGGAGCAAAAGACCGAGGACTCCGGCGGAGAAGGGTGTGATGGTAGCCATGACGCCAGGATCATGAAGCACGGACAGTCTCAGGCCGGTCAAACTATTGCTAAAGGGGACCTGAACCCACTTGAGAACGGGAGAAACGACGATAAAAAAACTGCCCAAGATCAGTAACCAGTAATCGGCCCAGACGTTGGCCAGAGTTTCGGCCCACGACAGCAGGCGCTGCTTCCATTTTAGATATAATTCAATCCAAGCGGCCGCGGCTTGGGCCCGGGCCGATAGCGGCGGTGACTGGATCGCGCTCGAGATGTTCATGAGTCACGTCTCAGTTTTTTCGCCCAGGAGGCGACGAAGGGTGAAATAAAGCCGATCCCTTCTCGAGCCTGGTGAATTTCCTCACTGGAAAAAGTGCGGAGGAGCCAAAGCACGGCGCCATAAGTCACAACAGAAAGGGCCGCGCCGCCGAGTTGCCAGATCATAGGCGAATCGAGGAGCAGGTAGAGAATACCTGCCATGAGCGCTCCAGCGGCGATTGGCCGCCAAAGGATACTCATAATATGTGACGGGTAACCCAGCTTCTGCAGCTGAAACATCCAGATGCCTACAGTAAGTATCTCTGCACAAACGAAAGCAATCGCTGGACCGACGTAATGATAACGAGGAATCAAAGTAAGCAAAATAATAACGCGCAGCGTCGTGCCAATCATTGCGCTCACAAAAAACCCCTTTTGCGCGTCAAGAGCCGCAAATAGATATTGGAAAAGAGTCGACATGAAGAAAGGAATCAGTCCAAGACCTAGGAGTTGCATCGCTGGAAGGGCCGGCAGAAATCTTGCTCCAAGGGCCAATGTCAAAAGCGGCCTGGACCAGGCCACGAAGAAAACCGCAAATGGCACACTAAGAAGAGTGAAGAACTTCAAACTCTGGCGATAGACGTCGCCGAATCGCGAAGGGGAAAAATGCGCCGTCCGAGAAAAAAGCGGGTACAGGGGCAGTGAGAGTGTCTGCGGGATAGTCCGCAATGACCAACTGAGACGGTAGGGGCCGCCGAACACACCTACGGTTTGCATGTTAGTCATTAAGCCCAGAACAAAAATGTCAATCTGCATGGCCAACTGCCGGAGCATGACACCTCCGCCCATGGGAATGGCAGAAAAGAAAAGTTCCTTCCAGAGCGGCAAGTCGACTTGGAGCTTAATCTTGGTGTAGAAGCGGGAGACAATAAGGTGATAAAAACTCCACAGCAGCACATTGGAAGTGAGGTGAGCGACGACAAAGCCGAGTAACCCGGCCCTGAAGTGAAGCACGCCGAGGATGAAGACCAGGAGGAGGATCTTCTGAAGTATAAAGCCGAGGTAGTTTAGCTCGTTGTCCTCGAAAGCACGCAGGACCGCGCTGTAGCCGGCACTATGAAACGTGGCCAGTGTCGCAAAAGTCATGAGCACCAACGCGATCTTCAGGTCTGTGTGATAGGGCAAAAAGATGGCTATAATTCCCACGAGGAAACAAACGATTAGAGAAACCACCCAAATTAAGGCTGCCGAAGCTCCGGTTATGTGCCCGACACACTCTGGATCCTTGGCGATTTCTCGAATCATCATCCGCGGCAGACCGGAGTCCGCCACGAGCTGAGCAATCATGGCAAAAGCAAGGACAAACTGATATTCGCCGAATTCCGCCAGGCTAACGTGTCTATTGCGCGCAATGACGATGGTCGTGGCCAGGTAGACCAAGCCACCGATCACTCCGGCCGCGACTCCAACAACAGCGTTCTTTACAATCCGCTGAGATTGCTTCATTGAATCCACTTCCACGAGCCGCCAGCAGCCTTTTGCAAGGCAGCATAGAGCATGAGCCGGCGGACCTCGAGGCCATCCAAGTCGTCCTGTTTCGCGATCAGATGCAACTCTTTCTCGATTGCCAACAGCGGAGGTGAAATTCCTGCCTGCTGTTGCGAACCAATGACCTGGACATCCCGATCGGCTTTCGCGACTTCCTCCTGGAGTGAAAGGATGTTATGACTCAAAACGTAAATGCTCTGATAGATGGTAACGATCTCGTAAGTTACCTCATCGGCAACGGAACCGAGGCGGGCGCGTTCCGCCTGATATTTGGCGAGCTTGGCGCGGGTCGTCGACATTTGCGCACCAAAATCAAAGATTGGAACGTCGACCGCGACAAGTCCGCTGTAGACTTCCGCTCCGGAGGAACCGAAGTCGTCGATATGAATCGCTGACCCCTGCAGAGTAACGGAAGGATACAATCGGAATCGTTCGAGAAGATAGGCTTCCTTGGCTTGGTCGATCACAGCTTTCTGCACTTCAAGAGACGGGTGTTTGGCGAGAATGGCGGCGTTAAGTATTTCTTCGGCCTGCGGGGGTTCGGGCGGCTCGGGCAGAACATTCGAAAGGTGAAGCTCGTCGGCTGAGTCAAAGCCCAGGGCCCGGGCCAGTTCGATCCTCCCGGCCACGGCTTGCTGCCGAAGAATTGTCGCCAGGGTCTTAGCCCCTGCAAGCTGGCTGCGCGCGAGCTTTAAGTCGATCGGCAACATCAAACCCTGTTTTTGTTGCTCGGCCGTGATGTCGACCTGTTTCTGCAGTAACTGGACCCGCCGCGCCGCGTATCCTGCGCGATTTACGGCCGAGACGGTCGTGATGAAGGCGTCGGTGATGCGCGCGATGACTTCTTCCCGGCGCAGCTTGGCGGTCCAGGCGAGATTTCTTTTTCGGGCCAGTTTGCTCGCTTCGGCCGGGCCGGTATTGAGACCAAGGATACTCCCGTCTTTAAAGAGCGGATAGGAGAGATGGGCGGAGTAGACCTCCACCCCGGCGCCGCTCACGGTGCGGGAATTCTGGGGCTTATTAGGATTTCCTACAATGACCACGCTATTATTAGCGTTAACGATGGCAAATTTGCTCGTCGGGCTGCCTGAGAAAAGTTGAGCGCTGCCCGTGGCGGTTATCTGGGGGAGCGCTTCGCCGCGGGCGGCCCGAGCCTCCTCTGTCGCAGAGGTGACATCGAGTCGGCTTGCCTCGAGCAAAGGGCTTTCGTCGAGAGCCATGGAGATACAATCATAGAGTGTTAGCGCATGAGAGGGAGATGTCTCTTCTCCCTGCCCGGCCGACGCTCGCGAGATGATGAAAAGCAGGGCCGCCAGGGCGGCTATTGTGCTACTTCGTAAGCGATTTGTCTGTGGTACGCACTTTGTCATTGTTGTTGAGGTATAGCTGGCCAACTGTCACGACCCTTTCTCCCTCCTTTAATCCGTCCTGAACCTCGGTCATCGCATCGACGACAATCCCGGGACGGATTTTACGCATGATTGCGTGACCGGTATCATCGACAACGAAAACGGAGGCCTGTTCACCGGAAGGATTCAAAATTGCGAGGCTCGGCACTGCCAGAACATTTTTGGCGGAACGATGGATGCGACCGAAACCGGAGAGGCCGGGCTTAAGGCGGAAGTCCTGGTTCTTTATTTCGATATAGGCCGTAAACGTGCGGGTGGTCGGGTCGATGTTTGGATCAATCTTAACCACTTTTCCTTCGAATCGCTCGCTTGGAAAGGCTGGGAAGCTTGCTTCGGCCGGGAGACCCAACTGGACCGAGTGCATCTTTTCTTCGCTGATCTTGGAGGCTAATAGAACGTTGTTCAGTGCGCCAAGCTTCATTACGACCTGCTCGCGGTGCACGTACTCACCCGGATTTATGAGACGCTCGAGCACGATACCGTCGAGTGGCGAATTCATTCTGACGTGTTCCAAATCGATCTCTGCCTGCCGAAGAGAGAGAGTTGCCTTGGCCAGTGCTTCCTGTGCATCGGCCAGGGCCATTTCGCTTTTCTCGAGTTCCACCGGCGTGCCCATGTCTTTCTGTTCCAAGGCCGTATAGCGCTCGACCTGCCGGCTCTCGTCTCGAATCTTGATTTTGTTGGATTCGACGTAGGCGCGATTGGCTTGCAAGGTTGCCTGGATCAAGCGGTCGTCGCAGAGGACGAGCAGATCGCCCTTCTTCACGATGTCGCCGATCTTTACCGGCACCTTGAGGACTTCAGCAGTGATCTGACTGGTCATCTGGACCGTCTGTGCCTGTTCAATCGAGCCGCTTCCGCCAATCACTTCGTTCAGGTCCTGGCGCCGAACCGGAACGGTTTCGACCGGTATCGCAGCATGAATCAGGCGCGCTCGTGATGGGGTCGTTTCGATGGCGTGGACGATCGTGAAGAAGACGAGCATGCCGAGGATAAAACAGATGCCAACAAAGATGATCCAATGGGACCGCTTCATTTGTGAGTTCCAGGTTTGGCGAGGAAAAGGCTCGCTGGTTCCGGTCCGTGGCGGATGTTCCGCGCGTTCAGTTTTCGTTTCCATAGTGTCAATGAGAATGCCTTGATGGCGTCGAAGGAAAATAGTTCATAGGTGGCAGACCGGTTCTTGTCGAGAGTAAATGATGGTGTGGAATTGCGGCCCGCAATGGAAGAGCCGCCCTCGAAAGTTCGAGATACGAACGAAAAGTGAGCAGTGGCAAGGGCATGGCATTAGGCGATCAGCGCTCCGCGCTGGCGGAAGCAACCGGCTTGTTGAGGGTCTGCGCCGGCGCAGACGATGCGCCGAGAAGTGCGTCGTAGATGCGCTCGATTTTCCGGCAGATTTGACGCCAGTCAAACTCTGCCAGGACCGTGGCTTTAGCGTTGGCGCCCAACTCGCGCGCCAGCGCTGGATCATTCAAAAGCGTGACGATTCCGCGCCCCAAGGCTGCGAAATCGTGATTCGGCACAATCAAGGCGTCGTGCAGATGGCGGACACCCTTGGCGCCGCCCGCGAAGGAGACAACGGGTTTCCCGGCGAGCATGTAGTTGAGCAATTTCACCGGATGACCCGGGCATTCCGGCCGGGGGACGACGCACACATCGGCGAGGGCCAGGAAACTTGGGAGATCCTCCAGAGCGTGTGGCGATATCCAAATAATGGAGCCGGAGATTCCAAGCTCGTTCGCGAGTTGTTGATGTTCCTTCTCGTGCGCCTCTGAGACCAGCGGACTTACCACAAGCAAAAGCGCATCCGGTCTTTCCCGCAATGCCACCGCGAAAGCGCGCAGCAGGTAATCAACTCGCTGAAAGGCGTTCAAAACGCCGGTATACATGATCACTGGATGACCAGCGAGTCGATACCGCTCGCGAAACTTCTCCGGCGCGGGATGAGCAAATAATTCCGGCTCAATCCCAGCCGGCACCATGTCGATTTTCGCGGCCGGAACGCCATGTTCAATAAACCAATCCCTCAGCTCCGGCGAGACCGCTGTGATGTGGTCGGGAAAAATCGGGATGAACCAATCGAGACTGCGCGCCAGTCCGTGCGCCAGCCAGGCCGGCCGGATAAATCGATAGCCGGCGAGCTCATCTGTCATGAGGTTAACGGCGTTATAAAGGAGCGGGCGCTGCGTCAACCACTTGGCGGCGATCCCAATGAGCGCGCCCTCGTAGTTGTGCGCGTGGATGATATCGACGCGCTCCCGCCGAATGACTCGGCATAGCAGGCGGAGCAGGTGAAAGTCGAGCATGAACTTTTCCGGCGAGGGGCCAACCCGCGCGTTCGTTTCCGGCCGAAAGGCCGCGGAGCGGTGGACTTTGGCGCGGCGGACGCGGATGTCTTCCTGACCGGTCGGATAAGTGACGATGTGAACATTGTGACCCATGTCCGAAAGAGTGTCAGACATCTCGCGGATGCTCGCGGCTGAGCCATGGTTGGCCGGGAAAGGACAAGCCGCTACCATGGCGATCGAGTAACCGTCCGCCGGGCTCTTTTGGCTCTGTGCGTCTTTGCTCACGTTACGCTCGTCGCAGGTTGCATCTCCTCGGGAGGAGCAGGAGCGGTCGCCGGAGTCGTAACCGGTGCCACTGGAGTCTTGAGGTAGGGGCTGACCGTTTCACGGGAGATAATGCGTGCCGGCACACCCATCACGGTGCATCCGCTCGGGACATCGCTTAGAACAAGTGAATTTGCACTGACCACCACGTTGTCGCCGATCGTTACGCCGCCCATTACCCGGCACCCAGCCCCAAAGTAAACATTGTTGCCCACGGTCGGACGACCCGACCCGCGGATATTACCAACAGACACGCCCTGATTGAGCGTGCAGCTATGACCCATGCTTTTCACGAGGACGTGAATGCAGGAAAAGTTATGAATGACCAGCCCGGGACCGATTTTACTTTCCCGCTGGATCTTGATGCCGGTCACGATCATGCAAAAGACGTCGGTGAAGAGATAAATCCCGATAAGAATCTGCCGGATGACCGGAATCTTGACGCTATAGGCCCAATATCCAAACCGATACATGACGACCCCAAAGGTGCCGAATTCCAGAAAAGGCGTGATCCACTTCCGGAAGAAAGTCTGGTCCTCCGGACGCACCCCGAAACCCTTCAATTTACGATTTAGATCAGCGCGAATGAGTTCAAACATAGGTATTGGATAATGATTCGTTACTCCAGGTAGCCAAGAGCTTGCAGCCGCTCCTCGACCTTGGCCGACTCCTCGTCGGTATAGCCGCTCGGGCGGTCGCCACCTGACGTGCCAGAAGCAGCGCCAGACTTGACAGGATGTTCCGCGAGGAATTCCGGGCGGAAAGCCTTGACCAGCACACGGCCATCCATGTCTTCTGGGACTGAAACTCCCAAAAGGTGAAGGATGGTGGGTGCAAGATCAATCAGGTGCGGATTCTCAATTTCCATCCCCGTCTTCAAGGCCGGAGCGCGGGCGACGAAGATGCCATGGAGACGGTGAGTGCCGCCCCATTCCGAGGTCTCCGATGGTTTATGTTCTCGAATGATCAGCGCCGGCTTGTCAGTATCCTCGGGGAAGCTTGGCTGGGTGGAGAAGAGGCTGTTCTCGCTCCACCAATCAAGAATGAGGTCAGCGCCCTCATGGGCGAACGGGCCATGAAAGATCTCGTCCCGGCGATAGACGCGGTTGACGACCGGCTTGCCATTGCGCGGATCTTTCAACGCGGCCAGTTTTTCGATGATGAATGTCACAAGTGCGTCGTAATCTGCAGGATCGACAATGCCTTGCGGCTTCAACCCCTTCAAATTGATCCAGATGCTCGGTGGCGAAGCGAGTACTTCGCTGCAGTAAGCTTTGGTCCGACTCCAGTCGATGCTCGTAAACGACGAGTAAGCCATTTCGCTCTTCTGCAGGATTCTTGGAAAGAGGTGGGCAAGGCGGCTTTTCTGGCGTGAGCTAAGTGAACGCCGCAGCAACGAGAAGCCAGTTCGCAGGATTTTTGTGCCAAAGGTTCGGATACCGGAGGTTGCTTTCTCTTTATAATGCAAGAGGCCGAGCTGTGCCAGGTAGCGATTGAGATAAATCGTTCGATCGACTACCGGGCCGCCGCCGTGATCGGAGACGACAAAGACCGCGGTCTGGGCCGGCAACCGATCGATGATCTGGCCGGCGGCGGCGTCAAGCCGCTCGTAGACCTTGCGGATCGCATCGCCAAACTTCGGCGCGAGCTTTGGATCATGGATGAAATGATTCTTTTCCATGTGCTGCCAGAAGTAATGCTGGACGGTGTCGATCGACATGAAGACGAACATCATGACGTCCTGCGGATGATTTTCCAGTAGGTAAAGCGCGGCTTTTGTCCACTGTCTATCCATCTGCTCCATCTCGGCAAGCACCTGGTTGCGTCGCTCGTCTGTCGACATCGCGCCGAGGAACCGGAGATCGAGCTGGATTTCGCCGAGGTGCCTGACCAATTCCTCCCGCAACTCAGGAGGATGAATGAACGGGCTCGTCTCGGAAGGCGTGTCCATGCCGGAAATTTGAAATCCCTCTAGCTTCTCCGGCGGATAAGTGAACGGGATGTTCATCGTTCCGACGGTGTAGCCCGCATCATTCAAAAGCTTCCAAACGGTCGGCGAGCGGCGCGAGGTGGCATTCGCATAATTCATCGCGTAGCCGCCGTGTTCTGTCTCGACGAAATGAAAAATGCCGTGCTTGCCAGGATTCTTCCCGGTCATGAAGGAGGTCCAGGCCGGGGGGGTAATCGGCGGCAGAATGGACTCCAGCGTGCCTGACACCCCGGCCTTCATGAGTTTGGCCAGATTGGGCATGCTGCCTTCCGCCATCCAGGGACGGATGAGCGTCCACGTGGCAGCGTCGAGGCCTATGACGACTACTTTTGGAACGGTCTTCATGTGGCGAGCAGGTTAAACGTCATGAGGCACCCCGTAAAGTTTGGTGCCGCCGCGTGTTCATTTGTAAACCCTCCACGTCTGCATGCCGACGGGGTCGAAGCGAAAATCGGTTACCGAAGTTCCGAGCGCATGGAGACGCTCCCTAACGATGTGCCGTTTGTTAAACGGGCAGTAGAGCAGGAGGTGGCCGCCGCCACCGGCGCCGGTGATTTTGCCGCCGATCGCGCCGGCTTTGCGCGCCTCCTCGTAGAGCTCGTCGATCCGCGCGTTGGAGATGCCCTTGGCCATCTGCTTTTTCTGCGTCCAGCCTTCGTGCAGCATCTCCCCAAAGCGATCGAGATCGTTTGCGAGGAGTGCCTTTTTCATTTCGTAGGCGATGGCTTTCACCTGATCCATCGCGGCAAGCGGCGCCGCTTCTTTCTTTTTCGCGCTCTCCATCTGGCTATCGATGATCGGTTGCGATTCGCGACTGCCGGTGAAGCAGAGAATGAGGTTGTATTCGAGTTCGTTGATCAGGTATTCACTCAAGCGCAGCGGAGTAACGACGACGTCTTCGCCGTTGAACTCCATGAAATTAAAACCACCAAAGGCGGCGGCGTATTGATCCTGCCGGCCGCCTTTGATCCCGACATCATTGCGCTCAATGTCGTAGGCGAGTTTGGCCATGCCGTCGGAAGTGATTGGCAAGCCGAGCAGCTCACGGAAGAGACCGATGAGCGCGACCGTGAAGGTGGAAGAACTTCCAAGGCCGGAGCCCGGCGGGGCATCGGCGTGGACGAAGAGGTCGAATCCCTCAGTCCGGAACTTATCGAGCTCAAAGCGCTTTAGCACTCCCTTGACGAGGTCCATCTGGCCGTCGAACTGGAAATGTTCTTCCTGCGTCCAGTAAACGACTGTTCCGTAGTCGAAGGAACGGAACCCGATCGAGCGTTCCGACTTCGGCACCAACGTCCCGTAGACATAGCGCGAGATCGTGGCATTCAGCGCGCAACCGCCGTGAATATCCGCGTAGGGCGAAACGTCTGTTCCGCCGCCGCCGAAACTCAAACGGAGCGGCGTCCGCGCCCGCACCATTTTGATTTGACTGAGAAAGTTCTTCGGTTTTGCGTGCATCGTGCGGCGGGAGCAGGCTGGTTAGTTGCGAAGCGGCGTGCCCTCCATGTCGGCCGGAACCGACAGACCCAGGATTTCCAAAATCGTTGGTGCGACGTCGGTGATTTTCGCGCCGTTGAGCGTCTTTGCCGCCTGCGCACCGCCAGCCGGTCGCCAGAGAATCATGCCGTTCTGCGCATGGTTCGCGCCGTCAGGACCGGTGTCATTTTCGAATGTGTGGATTTTTCCGCCGCCGACCGTGCCCACGGAGCGCCAGTAAAGGCCTCCAAAGTACACAATCAGATCGGGAGCCACGCCCCGCACCTCCTTGTAAAGCTCCTCTGGTCGAAAAACCTGCGTGCCGATCTCGCATCCATTTTCGTCCGGGATCGACTTGAGCCCGGCAATCAGCTCGTCGCGTACCCTCTCGTATTCCTCCGGCGCGATCGTTCCTTCCGGTTCGCGCCCCGCGACGTTCAGAAAGACGCGCGCGTAATAGCCGCCGTCGCCCCACGCTTTGGTCCGCGGCCAATCGATTTTTACCTTGGAAAGAGGGACTGCGCCTTGCGGCTGCTCCTTGAGCGCGAGATAACCGTTCCTCATCAACCATTCGTTGACGCAGATGCCGCCATCCATCCGTTTGGCGCCGTGGTCGGAAACAACCAGCACGTCGGTCGATGCGTCGGCAAACTTCAAGAGCTCGCCAATCTCGCGATCGACCTCCTTGTAGTAGTCGTGAATTGCGTTTTCGAATTTGTTACCGGCTTCGTAAAACCGATGAGCCGGGTCCATGTTATCCCACAAAGCGTGATGGATGCGGTCGGTTCCCATCTCGACCATGATGAAGTAATCCCAGTCGTCCTTTGCCAGGAGATGACGCGCGAGTTGGAAGCGCTTGCGGGTCATCTCGTAGATATCCGCCAGGATTTTCTCTTTGTTGCCGGAGCGGAAATCGCGCACGTCGAGGATGTACTCCCCGACCACGTTTTCGATCTCCTGTTTGAACTCGGGCGGGTGCGTGTATTCGCACGACGTGTCGGGGGTGAGGAAATCAGTCACCATCGTGCCATTGAGCGGCTTAGGCGGGTACGTGCCGGGCACGCCGATGACAATCGAACGCTTGCCCCGTTGCGAGAGGATTTCCCAGAGGCGTTCTTCTTTGATCGCGAGCGAATTGGCGATCGAATACCGATCGTAGGAATGATCCGCTCGGTTCCGAAATCCGTAGACGCCGAGGCGCCCTGGGCTCTTTGAAGACATCATGACCGACCAGGCCGGAACGGTGATCGGTGGATCGCAGGAGCGAAGCGAGCCGTGCAATCCGCATGCGTAGAGCGACTTCAGGTTTGGGAGATCGTCGAGCCACCGATCGAAGACCAATTCCGGGGCAGCGCAATCAAGACCAATTACCATCACGCGCCGACGGGATCCACTAGCAGAATTCGGCGCGCCGGCAACCGGCAGGAATTCAGGGCTGGTTTGACGGGAAAAAGCGTGCTTTGGCATCGTCGAGTGAGTCGCTTCAATTTAGCAGATACTGCGCCATTGTGCGCCAGTGGAGAGAGTGCAAATGGCCCCGGCCCATTACCCTAAGTCGGTCGCGGTTACAAAAAGTGAAAGCAGTCTTTATCGAGCCTTTTCCCATTGTCAGCCGTTCGGTGCTTAGAAACATAGTGTTGCTCGTCGCTGCGCTTTATTGCTCTGCCTTTTCCATTCGTGCCGGGTTGGGAACAGGAAGGCCAGTTCACGAGGAGTGAACTGGCCTGAGAGAACCCTGCCGGCCCCTTCTTCCCGGCCTAACCTTGGGCGGGGAAATTATGGCACTTCAGTCGGCGAAACATCTGTTGTTGACTTTGGGTTGAGCCGCCGACTTGACACTCAAAGACCTGGTCATGACCGTCGCGCCGGCCGGTCCCAAATCGTAGGCGTTGCGCCGCCTGAAGGCGGAGGTTGCCTCGCTCGGAGGCAACTCGGTCCGAAACAGGCCCGGCTGCTCATGGGTAACATGACGTAATTGACCCCAGAGCCGGAAGAGCTCTCGGAAGGCTTTCGCGATCACACGCAGGTTTGCGCCGGATGGCTTGCCCGCGCGGCGCGGATAATGGCTCACCTTGATTTCGTGGATGCGCATGCCAAAAGCGTTCGCCTGCGCCAGGATCTCCGTGTTCACCATCGCGCCGACGGAGCGGATCTGCACCCGATCGAAGACCGAGCGCTGAAAAACCTTAAAGGCGCAATCAATATCGCGAACCTTCACACCGAGGAGCATTCGGACAAGGGTTTTCCATCCCCAGGCGTTGATCAGCCGATGCGGCGGGTCCTGTCGTTTGGCGCGATAGCCGGTGACGATATCGAAGTGGCTTGCCCACTCGATGAGGTGTTCGAGTTCCTGTAAATCGAATTGCCCGTCGGAATCGGTGAAAAAAATGTAGTCGTAGCGCGCGGCCAGAATGCCGCTCTTCAGGGCCGCCCCGTAGCCGCGATTGTCGGTGTGATGGATCGCCCTAACCTCTGCATATTGCCCGGCCAGCTCGTCACAAATCGGGGTGGTGCCGTCCCGGCTGCCGTCATTCACCAGGATGATCTCCCAGGTCCGTGCCAGTTTCGGAAGCACCGCCCGGGCCGCCTCCACCGTGTATCGAATGTTCGCCTCTTCGTTAAAAGCCGGGAAGATTACAGAAAGCGAGATGGGAGAAGCGGGCTGGGTTTCGCTGCAATCCTTCCGGGTTCCGTCTGCGCTGATTACGTCGCTCATTTCTTTGTTGATAGTCGCCTCTGGTAACTTGGATATCGGTAGTTTATGAACTTTTGGTTTCTCTGTATATAAGATTCTTCCGCCAGCGGGCGATGCGCGCCGTTAAACCGGTCCTGAAGCAGGAAATACGCCGGTCTCCTTTTTTGCGGGACTGAAAAAAACAGACAGCAAGACCGAACTCTTGGCAAGTTATGTGACGGCCGAAAAGGCCGCACTGATATCGGTTGCAACCTTCGTCTCGAGGTTGTATCGGCAGCCCGGCTTCAAGCATGATTAGCCGAGACCAGACATGGCCGATATCAACTCTCATTTGCGCGATTCAATTCGGGCTGCGTGCTGCACCTTCGAGTCGCTGCAGGAACTGGCCGAGCCGATCGGCAGAACTGTCGACACGATCGTTGATTGCCTGTGCGCCGGGAAGAAGCTGCTCGTTTGCGGCAACGGCGGTAGCGCGGCCGACGGGGCCGATTTTTCGGCCGAGTTTGGCTGCCGTTTTATGAACGATCGGCGGCCTTACCCTGCGCTCAACCTCGCCCAAGGCGGGAGCCTGATGAGCGCGATCGGCAACGATTATGGCTACGACGAAGTGTTTGCCCGTCAGGTGGCCGGCCTCGGGCAGAGCGGCGACGTGCTGGTGGCGATCACCACCAGCGGCAATTCCCGGAACATCCTTCGCGCGCTGGAGGAAGGGAAGTCGCGCGGCCTAACGACAGTGTCCTTGCTCGGCCGGAGCGGCGGACCAGCCAAGGGGCTGGCGGATATCGAACTGCTCGTGCGCAGCGAATCGACTGCTCGCATCCAGGAAGCGCACAAATTCATGCTCCACGTGATCTGCGGACTGGTAGATGCGCACCTCCCCAAGACCTGGTGATTGCACACCGCTAGTGCGCTTCGCGCTAGTCTGCCAGCAGGTGCCGAATGGCTTCGTCGAGCCGCTCGAAGTTGATCGGCTTCGTCAGGTGCTCGGAAAATCCGGCAGCGCGGGCACGGCTGATGTCATTTTCCATTCCGAAACCGCTCAACGCAATCCCGCGCAGGGCACTTTTGACTCGCAGTTCTTTCATCAATTCGTAGCCGCTGCGATCGGGCAAACCAATGTCGCTGATGAGTAGATCGAACTTCTCGACCTGCGCCTTTTCCAGCGCCTGGTCCGCGGTGTGCGCGAGCGTGATCCGGTAGCCACGACGCTCGAGGAGCAACTTCATGCCAATGCAGGTATCTTGATGATCATCGACCACGAGGAGGTGCCCCTTGCGCCCCGTTGCTTTCGTTTCCCCGTCGTTAGGCAAGGGATCCGGCGCGGCGGCAGGTTGCGTTTCGGCCGGAGCCGGGACGGTGTTCAGAATGACGCTGAAGACCGAGCCCTGGCCGAGACCGGCACTCTCCACCGTAATGGAGCCGCCGTGCGCCCTGACCATCGCCTTTGAAATCGCGAGTCCGAGGCCGAGGCCGCCGAATTTTCGCGTGATCGAACTCTGGCCCTGCTCAAAGGCGTTAAAAATTTTTTCGATTTTTGCGCGATCAATTCCGATGCCATTATCGATCGTGCGAATCGCGATGCGATCGCCGCTCAGGTTTGAAGTCTCGAGCACGATCCGTCCGCCGCTGGGAGTGAACTTCACTCCGTTCTTGATCAGATTCCAGAAGACCTGCTGGAGACGAGCGGGGTCGCCATTCACGTAGTCCTGTTCTGCATTGAGACGGAACTCGAAGCTCAGATTCTTCTGCCGAAGATCTTCCAGGCAAATCTCGTAGGCACGCTGCAGCGTTTCGTGAATGGAGGTGACCTCAAAGCTGAGCTGGAGTTTGCCTTTCGCGATGCGCGTGACATCGAGCAGGTCGTCGATCAAACGCGCTTCCAGTTCGACGTTGCGGCGAATGACCGCGAGTGGTTGACGGATCGCGCCGTCCTCCGGCGCGCGCGCCTCCAGTTCACCGACCATCGCGATCACCGGCGAAAGCGGATTGCGCAGCTCGTGCGAGAGCAGGGCGAGGAACTGATCCTTGGCCGCGTTCGCCGAGATCAGCTCCTGGCGCAGACGCACGTCGCGCGTTTTATCTTCGACGAGAAAGAGCACGCCCTGCACATTTTGCTTGGAATCCTGAAGGCGAAGCAGGTTGACGTTGACGAAGTTGGTCACGCCGGCGTGATCGACGACAGGCTGCTCGACGAGTTGAAAAGGCGTGCCGAAGGTGAGCACTTTTTCGATCGCCTCGGGCGGCGCGATGTTTACGTCCCGATAGGTCGCCTCGCGCATTTCCCTTTCCATTGGCAGGTCGCCGAACCTTCGCGCCATTTGCCCAAAGGCCTCGTTAGCCGAGAGAAACCGCCGCGTCGCAGGATC
Source organism: Chthoniobacterales bacterium (assembly GCA_050736975.1). Classification (GTDB taxonomy): domain Bacteria; phylum Verrucomicrobiota; class Verrucomicrobiia; order Chthoniobacterales; family UBA10450; genus Palsa-1392. The sequence continues at coordinate 78,596 of JBOHXL010000216.1, forward strand.
AATCAACGCGATGCCAAGCGGCATGTTCGCCAGAATCTTATCGTTGAAAACAACTTCACGCTCGATTCGCGCAGCTGCTTCGCTTTGTCGCCGGTAAAACTTGCCCGCCAGCCAGGCGATGATGGCAGTGCCGACGATCAGCCATGTCGCCAGGAAGGTCATTTTCTCGAGCAGAACGTGCACCGGCTGGTAAGCCACCGCGCGCGCCTGTTTCACCACCGTCGTCCAGCCGGTCGACTCGACCGACGCCGAGGAATAGATCATTCCGTTCTCCTCGACGTGGCCGGTCTTGTCGGCCCGGATCTTTTTAATCAAATTCTGATCGGCCGGCGACACTGCGCCCGCATTTGCTTTGAAGTCCTTGCCAAACAACGCCGTCCCGTTCTGATCGACGATCTGGCACTCCGCCTGATCGGCGAAATTGATCATCGACAAACGCCGTCCAATGCGTTCGACCAAAACCGAGACGCCGATGAATCCAACCGTGGTGCCGTCAGGCCCGTGCACCGGACTCGCAATATCAGTCGCCATCCGCTGATCGGGCGAGCGTGGATGTACCGGCGAGACGTAAAACTTCTGCGCGTTGCGGGCGCCTTCCAGCCAGGTTTTTGAAATCTGGTCTTGCAGCGTCATTGCCGGGTCGTCCGGAACCGACGCGAGCAGGCGACCATCCGCGGTCGTGATGAACATTCCGTCAATCCGCGGATGAGAGAAATAGGTATCCTGCAACCATTTTTTGGCCGCCAGTTCGGGATCCCGCGCGGTGAAAACATTCTCGACCGGAGCGTAAGTTTGATAGTAATAGACGATTTCGCCGCTCCGCCCGAGGTCGTCGCCCACCAGATGTGCGATGAGCTGCACGAAGGCCTGCCGATCCCGTAGAATTTTTGATTCCAGCGTGTTACTCAGGATCGTATAGGAAATCAAGAGCATGAAAACCACCGGCACCCAGCCTGCGATCAGGATGCTGATGACGACATTGAGTCGCCCGAAGCGGCCAAAAGGCCGGAGTTGCACTTTGTCTTTTCCTTGCACCATGTCGATCGATCCGCCGGTCAGTTTTCGGCTGCTTCGCCTGCGGCGCAACCGCCGACTCGAACCATGTCTATTGCAAGCTCCAGCTGTGCCAGCCAACCGATGATTCCAATCAACAGGCTCGAATTGCAAAACTGGATTCGGGCGAGCGCTGAGGGCCGCTCGCCTTTTTCCCATTGAATTGCCCTTGGCGGCATTACCGGCGCGGCGCTTCTCCACCGGATTTTTCCCCGCTGCGGCCTCCAAGAATTTGATTTGACGCAACACACGGAAGCGGCATCATGACGCCTCTGTGCGCCTTCACCAGCGGCACCGTGTAGCATTGTTATGGGAGGAAACGTTGTAGATCTGATCTGGACTTTCTGTTACCTGAGCGTCCTGATTGGACTCTCGGGCTACGGGCTGCACCGGTATTTTATCGTCTACCTCTTTTTGAAAAACCGGAAGCGCGTGCCGCGGCCGCAGGCTCATTTCAATGAGCTCCCGGTCATCACCGTGCAGTTGCCACTCTATAACGAAATCTACGTCGTGGAGCGTCTTTTGAAATCGGTAAGCGAGATCGATTATCCGCGCGAGCACCTCCAGATCCAGGTGCTCGATGATTCCACCGACGAGACGCGTGAGCTTACCGCGTCCTGCGTTCGGCGGCTGGCGGCGCGCGGTTTCGATGTCGAATTGATTCAGCGAACCAACCGGGTCGGTTACAAGGCTGGAGCACTTGAGGCGGGGCTGCCGACGGCGCGCGGCGAATTCATCTGTATCCTCGACGCCGATTTTGTTCCGCAGCCGGAATTGCTCCGATCGACCGTTCACTTTTTCACCGATCCAAAGATCGGCATGATTCAGACCCGCTGGGGTCATCTTAACCGGGGCTACTCGCTCCTCACTCGCGTGCAAGCGATGTTTCTCGACGGCCATTTGCTTCTCGAGCAGGTCGCGCGCAGCCGAAGCGGGCGCTTTTTTAACTTCAACGGGACGGCTGGCCTCTGGCGCAAATCCTGCATTGAGCAGTCCGGCGGCTGGCAACACGACACTCTCACGGAGGACCTGGATCTGAGCTATCGTGCGCAGCTCGCAGGCTGGAAGTTCGTTTTCCTCACGGATGTCGTGACGCCGGCGGAATTACCTGTGGACATGAACGGCTTCAAATCGCAACAGCACCGCTGGACGAAAGGCTCGATCCAGACTTGCAAGAAACTGTTGCCCCGGATCTGGCGCAGCCATCTGCCGTTTCCGATCAAGGTCGAAGCCACCGGTCACCTGATCTCGAACTTCGCCTACCTGCTTCTCGCCTGTCTCTGCGTGCTCCTGCATCCGGCTGCCGGCGGACCACAATCCGGCTGGCTGCGAATGTTGCTGCTCGATGTCCCCATCTTTCTCACGGCGTCGCTCTCGGTTGCGGTCTTCTACATTTGCGCCCAGCGCGAACTTTATCCACGCACGTGGATGAAGGAGATACTTCTCCTGCCAGCGTTGATTGCCCTTGGCGTTGGCCTTTCGATCAACAACGCCCGCGCTGTGCTTGAGGCCGTCTTTAATCATAGCTCGGAGTTCAAGCGCACTCCGAAGTACGGGATCCACAGCAAATCTCAGAGCTGGCGGTCCTGCCGCTACATGCCGTTGAAGTCGTTCCTGCCGCTCGTCGAGATCGGATTTGCGATCTACTTCAGCTACTTCGTTTGGTTTGCGCTCCGCCACGGGCAATACTTTACTTTGCCGTTTTTGGTCATGTTTCAGTGCGGATTTCTCTACGTTGCGCTTTGTTCGCTCGGGCAATGGTGGCCTCGTCTCAGTTTTCCGCCAGCGAGAGAAGTTGCATTTCCTGCGTGACACGATGCCGGCACCTCTGCTAAATAGAGCGCCAATGATTTTGCGGGCCAGCTTTTTCGGCGCCATTCTTCTCGCATTATCGATAGGTGATTTGCTTGCTGGAGCCGCCACCGCCACAGCTCCGCGTATTATCATCAGTGTGCGCGATCAAAAACTGATGCTGGTTGAGAACGGCCAGCGCGCCGCCGTTTATCCGATCTCCACTTCGAAGTTTGGAATCGGCGATCGTTGGGGTAGCATGGCCACCCCTCTGGGCTGGCTGCAGGTGGCGCAGAAGATCGGCGATCATGCGCCTGCCGGCGCGGTCTTCCACCAACGGTGCTTCACTGGCGAGATCCTCAAGCCCAACGCTCCCGGCCGTGATCCGATTGTGACCCGCATCATCTGGTTGCGCGGCCTGGAGAAGACAAACGCGAACGCTTTTTACCGCGGGATCTACATTCACGGTACACCTCAGGAAAAAATCATCGGCAAGCCGGCCAGCTACGGCTGCGTCCGGATGTCGTCCAAGGACGTGACTGACGTTTATGCGCAGGTCCGGGTCGGTGAACTCGTTCGGATTATTCCCGATTCGCTCCCCAGGTTGCCTAAACTAAAAGGCAACCCCGGCAAGGTAATCTTCTCCGCTGCTGCGCCGCAGGGTAAGGCCGCGGCTCCAGTTGCCAATTCGGCGCCGATCACTAAGTCGAATCCTCCGCGCAAGCGTGTTTCTACTGTCGCCCGCCTCTCCGGCCATCGCGCCTAACGACCGAAACTTTCGGCTTTTCGGGGAAATTCTGGTCTGTCCGACGGGCAGACCTGCAAACACTTTGACCCCGTCCAGCGCATTTCTATAGTGATGTCTTTCCCGCAGCAGCAAACGAAGCATTCATCCTTATGGCACTGGCAATCGGCAGCAAAGCACCTGATTTCACCCTTCCCACAAAAACAGCCGACGGCCCGCGCCCGGTCCGCTTGAGCGAAAATTTCGGCGACAAAAACACTTTGCTGCTCTTTTTCCCGATGGCCTTCACCGGCACCTGCACGACGGAGATGTGCGGTGTTGGAAATGGCTTGCGCGAGTATGGCGATCTCAATTGCGCAGTTTACGGCATCAGCGGCGACAATCCCTTTGCGCAGGAAGCCTGGGCGCAAAAGGAGAAGATCAACGTCACGCTTCTGAGCGACTACGAACACAAAGTCGCGCAGCAATATGGGGTCGCCTACGATTCTTTTCTTCCGCAGCTAAATCTCGGTTTTGCAGGGGTCGCGAAACGGTCCGCCTTTCTGATCGATCGCGCCGGCGTCATCCAATACGCCGAGGTGCATGAAGACGCGCGTGAGCTGCCGGATTTTAACCAGATCAAAGCGAGACTTGCGCAGCTCGCGCCGACCGACGAATGACGAACGAATTCGAGACCCTGCAAAAGTTCGACGCCGGTCACGGCCGCGACACGTTTTTTCACTCTCTGCCGGTCCTGGAGGATAAGGGGGTCGGTCCAATCTCGCGTCTGCCGGTCAGCATTCGGATCGTCCTTGAATCTGTCCTCCGAAATTGCGATGGCAAAAAGGTCCGGCGCCAGGATGTCGAGACGCTCGCCAACTGGAAGGCGAAATCGCCCGCCAACGCCGAGATCCCTTTCGTCGTCGCGCGGATCGTTCTGCAGGATTTCACTGGCGTTCCTCTGGTCGTGGATCTGGCGGCGATGCGTAGCGCGGTGCAACGGTTGGGCGGCGATCCGAATATCATCGAGCCGCTCGTGCCGGTCGATCTGGTGGTCGATCATTCCGTGCAGGTCGATTTCTTCGGCTCAGCTCAGGCACTCCGCCTGAATCTCGAGATGGAATTCAAGCGCAACCGCGAACGCTACCAGTTTCTGAAATGGGGCCAGCAGGCCTTCAAGACCTTCGGCCTCGTCCCGCCCGGCATCGGCATCGTGCATCAGGTGAATCTCGAATACCTGGCCAAGGGCGTCCTTTCCGCGCCAGCAGAGATCGACGATCGCTCAGTGACCCTTTTCTATCCGGACACGCTTGTCGGGACCGATTCGCATACCACGATGATTAATGGTCTCGGGGTCGTCGGCTGGGGTGTCGGCGGCATCGAAGCGGAAGCCGGCATGCTTGGTCAGCCGGTTTACTTTCTCACTCCGGAAGTGGTCGGGGTGCACATGACCGGCGCACTCCGCGAGGGCGTGACTGCGACTGACCTCGCGCTCCACATCACGCAGATGCTGCGCGCACAGAAGGTGGTCGGGAAATTCGTCGAGTTCTATGGCGAAGGTGCCGCCTCGCTGCCCCTGCCCGACCGCGCGACGATCGGCAACATGTCGCCCGAATACGGCGCCACCATGGGTTATTTCCCGGTCGACGCCGAATCGGTGAACTATCTGCGCGCGACCGGTCGCAGCGAGGAAACCTGCGCCGTTTTCGAAGGCTACTTCCGCGCCCAGAAAATGTTCGGCATGCCACGCAAAGGGGAGATCGATTACAGCGTTGAGCTCGAGCTGGACTTGCGCGACGTGCAGCCGAGCGTTGCCGGGCCTAAACGTCCACAGGATCGGATCAACCTGCCAGAGCTCGGCAGCGTTTTTCGTTCTCTGCTCGAGAAACCGGTCAAGGACGGCGGTTACGGCAAATCGCATGGCGACCTTGGCCAGACACATCTCGTCAGGCTAAACGGCACGCCGCCGCATGACGAAGAAATGCCATCGACCGACCAGCGGAGTCAGGGCATCGAACCGGGCGAGGAGCGGAACAAGCTGGAGATGATTACCAACCGTCCGACTCCCGATCCAGTCGGCGAATTGCCCGCCGAGCCGTTGGCCGCTCAGCGCCGCGGCGAGAGCCGGATCGGCCATGGCAGCGTGCTCATCGCGGCCATTACCAGTTGCACCAATACGAGCAACCCGAGCGTCATGCTCGCGGCCGGCCTGCTGGCGAAAAAAGCGGTGGAACGCGGTCTGGCGATTAATCCGGCCGTCAAGACTTCGCTCGCTCCCGGTTCGCGCGTCGTTTCGGATTATCTGGCCAAAACCGGTTTGCAAACTTATCTCGACCGCCTCGGTTTCAACATTGTCGGCTACGGCTGTACCACCTGCATCGGCAACTCCGGTCCGCTGCCGCCGGACGTATCGAAGTCCATCGACGACTACGGATTGGTAGCCGTTTCTGTATTGAGCGGCAATCGGAATTTCGAGGGGCGCATCAATTCTGATGTTCGGGCGAATTACCTGATGTCGCCGCCTCTGGTGGTAGCGTTCGCGCTGGTGGGCCGCATCGATCACGACTTTGACAAAGAGCCCATGGGAAAAGACAAGCAAGGCCAGCCGGTCTACCTTCGGGACATTTGGCCTTCCCAAAAGGAAGTGCTGGCGGTACTGGACAGTTC